>DXBX01000036.1 GCA_019116285.1 Candidatus Bacteroides merdigallinarum | reverse complement strand
TGTGGACTTATATGTCAAATTGCATCAGCACTAAGGAACCGCCGTATGCCGAACGGCACGTACGGTGGTGTGAGAGGTCGGAAAACGAAAGTAGGAAGAAAACTACTTCGTTTTCCTCCTACTCGATTTTATATACAAAATATACGTTTTTCGTGTATTATGAGTACAGAAAATTACAATATATTTGCAGAAAAAATAAAGCTGTAATTACAGTGAAAATACACCGCGTTTTGAAAGGCATAAGATAATGAACATCAATTTCATATCTCCGTTTTTGTTGGGGAACGATTGCATTCGCGTCTTGCTTTTTTACGGGAACATATCTAATATGTTTCCTGAAATGGCGATTATGTTGTCAATCGACAGAATCGTTCCATCTTCCAGCATGATGGACTTCTCAAACTCGTCATACGTTCGGATTATTCCGATGACGGTGACATACCTTCCTCCTTCTTTCAGGGGGTCCGGAATGAAATAGGTGAACGTAAGGCTGGGGCGTTCGCTGATATGTTCGATGACATACGCCAGGCGTTTGGATAACATTTCCTGTTCGTCCGAAGATAGCATTTGTTTCGGAACGGTCAGTCTCGCGGTTTCCGCTATGGCTTCGTCGTGGCCGGACAATGCTGCGAAGGGCGCGAATTGGGCGGCGCGGTTTATCATCAGCATCGGCTTGCGTGTCTTGGATACGTGGTGTGGCAGGTGGATGATGTCGTCATATCTACTCATGGTGCCCTCCTATCTGTTGGTTGCGTTCCCGTTGGGTGGCTCCGTCGGCAAAGTTCAGTCCCTTGAGGATGGCATTTTTGCCGAACTTCTTCTTTATTTGCAGCACGGCTTCCTGACGGCGGCGCTCCTTGGCTAGTTCCTCTTGGAGTTTCTGTCTCTTTTCCAGTTCTTCGCTGTAGGTGAAAAGGTTGAGTTGAACAGCCTGGCTGGATAGCCTTGAGTCTGATTCGTGTACGAGATGGTTCGCGGACAAGTTGATGCGACGCACCAGCAAGTCGGGATTTACGATGCGGTCATACAACTCTCCGACTTTCTCCATGAGCATTTTCCCGGAAGAGGTTGGCCGTTCCATGCTGGTCGTTCCGTGGGCATGGGCCGGTACTTGCTTGCCGTAGCGGTTGGTCGTGATTTTGCCTTGATACCTTTCTCTGACTGCCCTGTCGGTCAGTGATTCAGTGTCGTAGCCGATGGTCAGTGTGAGTTGGTCGGTCAGCAGCTTCTTGTCCACCATGTCCAAGGCAATGGTGTCCGCCATTTCCAATACCACATTCCGGGCTTTGGCTGCCGTGTAGGGGGATTGTAGCACCTGCCCGTTGCTGATGGAGCTTGTCTCCGGACGGTAGGCCTTTATCATGTCCATTGTCACCGGTTCCCAGCCCCAGGCATGGTCTATCAACAGTTCGGCATTGACCCCGAACAACTGGTACAGGAAATCCTCATGTTCGATGGAGCAACGGGCAATGTCGCCCATCGTCAGGATGCCGTAGGGTGCCAGCCGTGCGGCAATGCCCCGGCCCACGCGCCAAAAGTCCGTGAGCGGCGTATGTTCCCACAACAGGTGGCGGTAAGTCATCTCGTCCAGCTCGGCGATGCGAACGCCGTCTTTGTCGGCCGGCATTTTCTTGGCCACGATGTCCATCGCTACCTTGCTGAGGTAAAGGTTCGTGCCGATTCCGGCAGTGGCGGTGATGCCTGTCTCGGCCAGCACCTCGCGGATGATTTTCCTGGCCAGCTCGTGGGCTGTCATCTGGTAGCTTTTGAGGTAAGATGTCACGTCCATGAAAACCTCGTCGATGGAATAGACGTGGATGTCTTCCGGAGCGATGTAGTGGAGATATACCTCGTAAATGCGTGTGCTGTACTGGATGTAGTGCGCCATGCGTGGCTGTGCCACCAGATAGTCGACGGCCAGCTCGGCATGTGCATTCAGCTCTTTTTGGGAAAAGGATTTCCCGGCGTGTCCCCGTCTGCAGTTCACTTCACGTACTTTCTGCACCACCTCAAACAATCTTGGCCTGCCACCGATGCCGTGGCTTTTCAGTGCGGGTGATATGGCCAGGCAGATGGTCTTTTCCGTTCGCGACGGGTCGGCCACGACCAGGCAGGTGTCGAGCGGGTCAAGTCCCCGTTCCACACATTCCACCGAGGCGTAGAATGACTTCAGGTCGATGGCTATGTATTGGCGTTCAGCATTCATGTTCATTTGTCCTGTTTGTTGTAGCCCACCGAGGGTTCGGCTGCAATGGCCGTCTCATTCTCCGGATTTCCCAGGATGTAGGATCGTATCTGTTGGGACGATGCCGGCTTCGCCAGTGCAGGGTTCAACCGTTCTTTCAGCCTCGTGTTGCGCTTCAGCACCGTCATGTTGCGGATGGCGAACGAAAGGGCCTTCTTCGTGCCGATGAGCACGCATATCTTCTTGGCACGGGTGATTCCCGTGTAAATCAGGTTGCGTTGCAGCATCACATAGTGGGTCATCAGGACGGGCATCACCACGATGGGATATTCCGAGCCTTGCGACTTGTGGATGGTGGTGGCATAGGCCAGCGTCAGCTCGTCCAGTTCGGAGGCATCGTATTCCACGATGCGCTCCTCAAAGTTGACATGCAAGGTGCGCTCCTCCAAATCGACCGACTCCACGAAGCCCAAGTCTCCGTTGAAGACGTCCTTGTCATAATTATTCCGCAGCTGCATCACCCTGTCGCCCTGGCGGAACGAATAGCCACTGCGGTTCAGCGACATGCCCGAAGGGTTCAGTGCTTGTTGCAAGGCCATGTTCAGATTGGCCGCGCCTACTATTCCCCGTTGCATGGGTGTCAGCACCTGGATGTCGGTCGTTTCCCGATGATAGGCTTTGGGCAGACGGTTCTTCACGAGGTTCACGATTCCCTCGGCCACCTTCTCCGGGTCTTCCTGTTGCATGAAGAAGAAGTCGGTGTCCTTGCCGTTGCTGGTGTCGGGGAAACGGCCCTGGTTGATGGCATGGGCACTCATCACGATGCGGCTGGACTGTGCCTGCCGGAAGATGCGCGTCAGGCGGATGACGGTTATCCTCTCGCTATCTATGATATCCCTGAGTACGTTGCCGGCTCCCACGCTGGGCAGCTGGTCGATGTCGCCCACCATGACGAGGCGCATGGAAGTGGGGACAGCCTTCATCAGGTTGTTCATCAGGATGATGTCTATCATGGAACATTCGTCCACGATGAGCGCGTCGCCTTCCAGCGGATTCTCTTCGTTGCGTTTGTATCCGTCCTTCGGATTGTACTCCAGCAGGCGGTGGATGGTCTTGGCTTCCATGCCCGTCGCCTCGCTCATCCGCTTGGCGGCCCGTCCGGTGGGAGCGGCCAGTAGGATGCGCAGTCCCAAGTGTTTCAGTGCGGCGATGATGCCCTGGGTCGTGGTGGTCTTGCCCGTGCCGGGCCCTCCCGTCAGCACCATGACCTTGGAGCGAAGAGCTTCGCCGATGGCCTGCAACTGCACCTCGTCATACGTGATGCCTGTTTCCTTGGACAGCTCCGCCGCATTGAACCGGGTCGCAAAGAGATTGCCTTCCGACTCGCGGAGCAGGGCAAGCAGATGGTGGGCCGTGCCCACTTCGGCAAAGTAGAACGGAGGCAGATAGATGGCTTCATCTTCCATCTTCAGGTCTTCCGTCCGTGCCATGTCGGCCAAGGCTTTGCGGATGGATTCCTCATCCGCTTCCAGCAGGCCGATGGCGGCTTTCACCAACTGCTCCTCCTCGGCATACACGTGTCCCTCGTTGGCCAGTTGGTTCAAGGTATAGATGAGGCCGCTCTTGCAGCGGCGCTGGTCGTTCTTCCCGTATCCCATCTTCCCGGCAATGTTGTCGGCCGTCTTGAAGCCGATGCCCCGGATGTCGTCCGCCAGGCGGTAAGGATTCTCCTTCACCTTGTCGATGCTTTCCTTGCCGTACTGGCGGTATATCTTGGCGGCGTATGCCGTGCTCACCCCATAGCCTTGCAGGAAAAGCATCACGTTCTTGATGTCCTTCTGCTTCTCCCAGCTCTCGCGGATTTTCTCCACGCGCTTCTTGCCGATGCCCGGCACTTCATACAGCCGTTCGATGTCGGTCTCGATCACCTCGATGGTGTCCAGGCCGAACTGCCGTACAATGAGTTGGGCGAACTTCGGCCCGATGCCTTTCACCAGGCCGCTTCCCAGATATTTCTCGATGCCATAGATGGTGGCGGGCATCACTTCCTCCCACGTCTGGCAGACGAACTGACTACCATAGCGCTTGTCCACCTTCCAGTCGCCTTCACACAACAGCACGCTCCCGGCGGGCACCTCCAACAGGTTTCCCACCAAGGTCACAAGGTCGTTGTAGCCTTTCACCTTGACTTTCATCACGGAATATCCGTTCTCCGGATTTTGGTAGGTAATGCGTTCCACTACGCAGCGAAGTTTGAGCATGGGCGTTATTTCTTGAAGAATAATTCTTCTAATTGTACACTATGATTCGTAAAATTTTGGCTATTACCTCGTTTCTCTTTCGTGGTACATAGCCGATGATGCAATCTCCATCGTATCATAAAGTTCTTTTCGCTTTACAATTTTCCTCCGCAATTTCCTATATTCCCCAATTCACCAGCATCCTTCAGTTCTTTCAAAAACAGTCTTGCGCACATCTCCGCATCATCGCCTGCCCGGTGATGATGACCGTAAGGTATCTTGAACTGGTCGCAGAGATAGTCCAGACTGTTGCAACTGAAGTTGTAAAGCCTGCGTGCAGCACGGAGAGAGCAATAATAAGTGATGTCCGGTTTCTCCATGCCATAAAATTCTAACGAGTGCCGGATGCAACCGATGTCGAAAGCAGCATTGTGGGCCACAAGTACGGGAATGTCTTTAAGGTATTCGCAGATTTTTGCCCATATTTCTGGAAATTCCGGAGAATTAGCCGTATCTTTCGGACGGATGCCGTGTATCTGCATGTTCCAATAGCTGTATGTATTCCCTTGCGGACGGACGAGCCATGAGCGGTTTTCTACAATATTTCCGTTACGTACCACACAGATTCCGGCTTCACAGATAGAAGCGCGTTTGCCTGTGGCTGTCTCAAAATCAATGGCTATAAAATTTATTCCTTGCATGTTTTTTTACTCACAAATTGCCGAGTACGATTTGTTTTATGCAAAGTTACTTGTTTACTTGTGAAAAATCGCGGCATATCCTTATTTTTCTGCTTTTCCATTTATTTTTTGTGGCTATGCTTTGTTTTGGCCTTAATACTGCCAACAGATTAGGTGGATTGATAACTTCTCCAACCTCCTAGCCTCCTATACAGAAGCCTTTCTAAATGATCAACTGACGGCTGTCCGAGTGTTCAACTGACGAGTAGGGGTAGTCTTCAGTTGACGGCTTGGGTAGTGTTCAGTTGATTATTGGAGATGGGGTCTGAAGATACCCTTTTTAGGGAATCTAAAGTCCCTCTTTGGACGGCTCAAATCCCTGTTTAGTTCGCTCAAATCCCTCTTTGGCCAATTCATCATCTCTGCCTGCCATTCATTTGTTAAATGATGTTTCCACCTCTTTTATTATTCCGAGAATTATTTCTAATTTTGCGTCTGACAGTGTTGTCAGATACGCTTGTCGGTATAGAAGCAATAAGTGATAGTAGAAGATAAGGAAACAAATGATTAGAGTAGGAATAGACATAGGTTCTACGACGGCCAAGGTGGTAGCCGTGGAGGAGTCGGACAAGATATTGTATTCCAACTATGTGCGTCATCATGCGCGGATCAAGGAGGCCTTGCTAGCTTGTCTGGAAGAGTTGGCGGCGGCGGTGGACAATCCGGAGGTATCCGTGCGCATCACCGGCTCCATCGGCATGGGTGTGGCGGAGAAGTATTCCCTGCCGTTCGTGCAAGAGGTGGTGGCGGCCACGCGGGCCATCCGCGAGTCTTATCCCGGGGTGCAGTCCCTGATAGATATCGGCGGGGAGGATGCCAAGGTGGTCTTCTTCCGAAACGGAGAGGCCAAGGACCTGCGTATGAATGGCAATTGTGCGGGCGGCACGGGAGCTTTCATTGACCAGATGGCCGTCATACTGGGTGTGGAGGTGAATGAGTTGGACCAACTGGCCGCCCGTAGCACGAAAATCTATCCCATTGCCTCGCGTTGCGGGGTGTTCTGCAAGACGGATATCCAGAACCTGGTGGCCAGGAATGTGAGCCGTGAGGACATTGCGGCCTCCATCTTCCATGCAGTGGCGGTGCAGACGGTAGTTACCCTGGCTCACGGGTGCGACATCCAACCGTCCGTACTCTTTTGCGGAGGACCGTTGACCTTCATGCCGACTTTGCGGAAAGCGTTCAAGGATTATCTTTCCTTGAAAGACGAGGATATACTGTTGCCTGCCAACGGCACGCAGTTGCCCGCCCTGGGTACTGCTCTGTATGAGGTTCCCGCCGGACAGGAAAAGGAGATGCAGCTTTCGGAGTTGCTCGCCTTGCTTCGGAAAGAACCGGCCACGGACGGCAAGGGGGAGGCGAGAGGACTTCCGCCGGTCTTCAAGGACGAGATGGAATATCGCTTGTGGCAGATGCGCATGGCGGAACATACCGTGTCCAAGGCATCTTTGCAGAAGGGATCGCAGAACGTATTCATGGGCATAGACTCCGGCTCCACCACAACCAAGATTGTCGTGACCGACGAACAGGCGAGGGTGGTATATTCCTATTATGCCAATAATGAAGGCAATCCGATTGGCGCGGTGGAAAAAGGCCTGCGGAAACTGCAGGAGGAGTGCCGGGCGTGTGGTGCCGAACTGAATATCCGCGGCGGTTGCTCCACCGGCTATGGCGAGGACTTGATAAAAGCAGCTTTCGGATTCCGTTGGGGCATTGTGGAGACCATCGCTCATTATCTGGCAGCCCGTCATCTGAACAAGGAGGTGTCTTTCATCTTCGACATCGGCGGTCAGGACATGAAGGCTGTGTTTGTGTCCGACGGAGTCATCAACCGTATTGAAATCAATGAGGCCTGCTCCTCCGGTTGCGGCTCGTTTATCGAGACCTTTGCTAAGAACCTGGGCTATACGCCGGCCGAGTTTGCCCGCCTGGCTTGCCGTGCCAAGCATCCTTGTGATCTGGGCACCCGCTGCACGGTCTTCATGAACTCCAAGGTGAAGCAGGTGTTGCGCGAAGGGGCTACGGTGGAGGACATTGCCGCCGGCTTGGCCTATTCCGTGGTGAAGAATTGCCTCTATAAAGTATTGAAATTGAAAGATGTGTCGGCTTTGGGCAAGCATGTCTTCGTACAGGGCGGCACGATGCGCAATGATGCCGTGGTGCGTGCCATCGAACTGTTGACAGGAGCCGAGGTCATTCGTTGCGACTTGCCCGAACTGATGGGGGCTTATGGTTGTGCCCTCTATGCCGCCCGTCGTGTAGCGGAGGAGACTCCGGTAACGCTGGACGAACTGACCGGAAGAGCAACGTTCTCCACCCGTGAACTGCATTGCAAGGGCTGTCAGAACCAGTGTCGGGTAACGGCCTATACCTTCGGAAACGGACGGCGTTACTATTCGGGTAACCGATGCGAACGCGTCTTCACCAATGGGGAAAGTAGTGCGCAGGGCCTCAATGCGTACAAGGAGAAAGAGCAACTGCTGTTCGACCGTCCGTGCTCTGCCCCGGATGGTGCATTGACCATCGGCATACCACGTTGCCTGAATATGTTCGAGGACTATCCCTTTTGGCATACTCTCTTTACGGGTTGCGGCCTGCGGGTGTGCCTGTCCGATGCCTCCGACTACAAGGCATATGAGCGGGATGCCCGCATGGTGATGTCCGACAATATCTGTTTCCCTGCCAAGCTGGTACACAGCCATATCCGCAACCTGCAGGAGAAGCAGGTGGACCGCATCTTCATGCCCTTCGTGGTCTTCGAGAAGCAGCGGGACGGATACAACAGCTACAACTGTCCCATCGTGACCGGTTATTCGGAGGTGGTGAAGGGCGTGCAGGAGAGTAGTATCCCCATTGATTCCCCCGCCATCACCTTCAAGGACAAGAAGGCGTTGCTGATGCAATGCAAGGCGTACTTGGGAGGCTTGGGCATACCTTCGTCCGTCATCTCCCGGAGCTTTACAGAAGCCTTGCGGGCACAAGATGCCTACGAGACCTCTGCAAAGTGTCTCAATGAGCGCGTCTTGGCAAAAGCAAGGGAAACCGGTGCCTTGGCCATCTTGCTGGCGGGACGTCCCTATCATACTGACCCCCTTATTCAACATGGAGTGGGAGACATGCTGGCCGGAATGGGCATTTATGTCCTGACCGATGACATTGTCCGTGGTCAACAGATGCCGGCCGACGATGCGCATTTCGTGGAGCAATGGGCGTATCCTACCCGTATCCTCGATGCGGCCCGCTGGTGTGCCGCACAGGATGCAAGGGTGCAGTTCGTGGAAATGACTTCCTTCGGCTGCGGCCCTGATGCCTTCTTGGTGGATGAGGTGCGCAGCCTCCTGATGCGCCACGGCAAATCCCTGACCCTGCTGAAACTGGACGACATCAACAACATCGGTTCGATGAAACTCCGTGCACGCTCCTTGCTGGAGAGCCTGAGGCTGTTGCCGGATATGCAGGAGGAGATTTCACCGGAAGAACCGTTTGCCACCACGCCTATCTTTGACAAGGCAGCCCGCGGGCGGAAGATTCTCATACCGTTCTTTACTCCCTTTCTGTCTCCCTTGTTGCCGGCCATTATGCAGGTGGCGGGCTATGATGTGGAGAATCTCCCCCTGAGTGATGCCCGTTCGGCGGAGTATGGTTTGAAATATGCCAACAATGAGGTATGCTATCCCGCCACGCTGATTGTGGGCGACATCATCAAGGCCTTCCAGAGCGGACGCTATGAGCCATCGAAGACGGCCGTGGCCATCACGCAGACGGGCGGACAATGCCGGGCCAGCAATTACTTGCCTCTCATCAAGAAAGCCTTGGTGGATGCGGGCTTTGGAGAGGTGCCGGTCATCTCCGTCACCTTTGGCGATATGATGGGCAATTACCAGCCGGGCTTCAAGATGAACTGGTTGAAGTTGATGCCCGTGGCCGTCCGATCCATTCTCTACACGGACTGCATGGCCAAGTTCTACTATGCCTCTGTGGTGCGCGAGAAGGAGAAGGGACAGGCACGTGCCCTGCTCGATCATTATCAGGAAGCGGCAAGCAGACTGATTATGGAGGGACACTCTTCCCGGCTGTTCGACCTCCTGGCCGAGGCGGCTGATGCCTTCAAGGAGATTTCCCGGGAAGTGGAGTATCCCAGAGTGGGTGTTGTGGGTGAGATTTTCTTGAAGTTCAATCCCTTTGCCCAGCAGCATGTGATGGATTGGTTGACGGGGCAGGGGATAGAAGTCGTGCCGCCCCTGATGACCGGTTTCTTCCTGCAAAGTTTTGTCAACAAGGAGGCTTGGAGCAAGTCCTATGTGGAGCGGAGCCGCATTCCCGCGACTGTCTTCCGGGGCGCCTACCGCCTGATTTGGAAAGAAGTGGAACACGTCAACCGTGTATGTGCCCGCTACCCCTACTTCACACCTTTCGAGGACATCTTCGAACAGGCGCGCCGTGCTTCGCAAGTTATCACGCTCAATGCTCAGTTTGGCGAGGGATGGTTGTTGCCGGGAGAGATTGTGTCCTACGCCATGGAGGGAGTGAAGAATGTGGTGAGTCTCCAGCCATTCGGTTGCATTGCCAACCACATCGTGGCCAAGGGGATGGAGAAGCGCATTACTCGTCTTTTCCCCGACATGAACCTGCTCTCCTTGGACTTTGATAGCGGGGTCAGCGAGGTGAACGTCACCAACCGCCTGTTGCTTTTCACCAACAACCTGAAAAAGTGAGCCTATGGAGTCGATGGAAGAACATATACTGGTGTGTGCCGAGAAACTGTTCCTGGAAAGGGGATTTGACGGCACCAGCATGAGCGACATCGCCCTCTGTGCGGGCATCAATCGTCCCACCCTGCATTATTATTTCCGCACCAAGGACAAGATGTTCCGTGCCGTGTTGTCCCGGATAGTCCTTTCCTTTGTTCCCCGGGTGTATGACATCGTGGTCAATTCGGACCGGTCCGTGGCCGAACGGGTGTCGCAGGTGGTCGATGCCTACATGGACATCTTTAGGAAGAAGCCTTGCCTGCCTTTGTTCATGGCCCGGGAGGTGCAGCGCGACCTTGATTTCCTGGTGCGGATGCTCCAGCAAGAGCAGATAGACCGGTATGTCCGCAAGATCATCCGGGCTTTGCAGGCGGAGATGGACGAGGGAAAACTGAAAAAGGTGCCCCTCCGCACCCTTTTCTATACTTTCTATGGATTGATGATTTTCCCCTTCCTGAGCCGTCGGCTGACGGAATCCCTGTTGCTGGCCGAAGGCGAGACCTTCGATGACATGCTGGAGGGATGGAAGAAGCAAGTGGTGGCGCAGGTTTGCGCCCTGCTGGTCTGAGCCGTTCCTCTTAGAAGCGTACCATCAGCTCCAGCACCACCTTGTCCTGCTCGGATTCCTTGGCGATGCTGCCATCCGGATAGAAGTACTTCTCAAAGTTGAGGCGCAGGTCCGTGCGGAAAGCCTTGCTGAGGCTGAAGGTGATGCCGGCCGTGACGCGGTGGCGCTTGTAGTCCGTGATGGAGAGGGCTCCCGTGGTCTCGTCGCGGGTCTCGCCGTCGCTTTGGTTGGTCATCATGTCATAGCGGGCCAGGAAAGACATCTTCGTGAACACCTTGCGCAGAGGTAAGTCGTAGTTGGCAAAGGCATTGACGGAGTGTACATTGTCGAACGCCTTGTCCGAATAGTGCTTGAAGAGATATTCCGCCTCGATGTGGAAACGGTCTGTCTCGAAGTAGGTGCCGAAGTCGTAGGAGTGCATCCAAATCTCTTCCGGCTGGATACCCTGCACGCTCAACGTGAAGTTCAGTCCGTCGGTAGGGAAGAGTTGGGCCTTGGCGGAGTAGTTCACCTCCTTGTGCCACACCTTCTGGTTGGTCAGACCTGTACCATTGTAAAGGCCACCTTCGAGGATGATAGGCATTTGGGTGGGCAGGGTATAACCCAGCGTCAGACCCACGTCGCGCACGTTGCCCACCTGCTTGGCGATGAACGAGCGGTTGGCGAAGTATTGTTGGTGGGGCGAGCGGTGTGCATCGATGGTGAAGGGCACGCGCATCTGTCCGGCGGTGATGGTGAAGTCCTTCCAGGGGAACAGGCGTGCGTAGGCATCCAGCATCTTGATGTTACCCTCGTCCGAGAGGTCAATCTCGGCCTTATAAGCGACCTTGGGCATGACATTGCCGGTGATGCTGACACGGGCGTTGCGCACTTCGAAACGTCCGGCGCCCATACCGGTCTGATATTCGTACTTGGCGCGGATGGTACCGTGTATTTCCGGCATATAATCCTTCTTTTCCATTTTCTCCTTATCGATCACCTTTCCGTCTTCATTGGGGAAGGTGGATTGGGCAAAGGCGGCCCAGGGAAGCAAGGCCAGGAGCAGCATGCAGATGTTTGTCTTCATATAATCTGTTGATTTTTATTTTCGGGCGCAAAGGTCGGAAACAACTGTTAACTATTTATGTCATATATGTTTCATTTGTGTTACAAGCCAAGCGGTCGGCCAGGTTTCCTCCTGAAAAACAATGCTTAATCAATTTGATATTATTTGCCCATGTAGGGAATTACGGAATCAGCAGGCTTTCATAGTAGTTTTCAATGCACGCTGATAAATCCTTCCATACCGCAGGAAAAGTTGTCGAAGTACGGAGAAAACTATATTTCCAGGCTGGAAATGTACATATTTAGGCTGAAAATACATATTTCTAGGCTGGAAATGTACATTTCTAGGCTGGAAATGGAGTTTTCAAGCTACTCCGTGAAACTATTCTAAGCTTAAAGGGAGAAATAATTGTTCCTTTTCTGATTATTCATTACTTTTGCACAGAAATCGAGAATCTCTAATTAAAGCACATTATGAGTTTTAACATTGCGAAGACAAATGCGAAGCGAGTTGTGATTGTAGGCGGAGGATTTGGTGGCTTGAAATTGGCCAATGAACTCCGCAAGACAGGTATGCAGGTGGTGTTGGTGGACAAGAACAATTTCCATCAGTTTCCCCCGTTGATTTACCAGGTGGCCTCGTCCGGCATAGAGCCGAGTTCTATTTCTTTCCCTTTCCGTAAGATTTTCCGCAAGCGGAAGAATTTCTATTTCCGTATGGCCGAGGCACGCTCCATCTTCCCGGATAAGAAGATTCTGCAGACCTCTATCGGCAAGATTGAATACGACTATCTGGTGCTGGCCGCGGGTACGACAACCAATTTCTTCGGCAACAAGCAGCTGGAGGCAGAGGCCATGCCAATGAAAACCCTGCCCGAGGCCATGGGCTTGCGCAATGCCATCTTGGGCAACTTGGAGCGTAGCATTACGTGTGCCACTGAGCAGGAGCGCAACGAATTGCAGAATATCGTCATCGTGGGCGGTGGCGCTACCGGTGTGGAGATTGCCGGTGTATTGTCTGAAATGAAACGATATGTACTTCCGGCCGACTATCCCGACATGGACAGCAGCCAGCTGAACATCTTCCTGATAGAAGCCGCCGGTCGTTTGCTGGGCGGCATGTCGCCCGAATCTTCGGCAGCAGCCGAACAATTCTTGCGCAACATGGGCGTCAACGTCTGCCTGCACAAGAAGGTGACGGACTATCGCGACCACAAGGTCATCTTTGAGGACGGCATGGAGATACCGACCCGTACGTTCATCTGGGTGAGCGGTGTCAAGGCCGTGAGCATCGGCAACATCCCTGCCGAGTGCCTGGGGCGTGGCGCACGCCTGAAGGTGGATGCCTATAACCGCGTGGAAGGGTTGAAGGATGTGTTTGCCATCGGCGACCAGTGCATCATGACGGCCGACAAGGATTATCCCAACGGGCATCCCCAGCTGGCCCAGGTAGCCATCCAGCAAGGCAAGCTCCTGGCTGAGAACCTGAAGCGCATCGAAAAGAAGAAGCCCCTGAAGGCTTTCCATTATAAGAACCTCGGCTCCATGGCTACCGTAGGACGCAACCGCGCCGTGGCCGAGTTCAAGAAGGTGAAGACGCAAGGCTGGATTGCCTGGATATTGTGGCTGGTGGTGCACCTGCGCTCCATCCTGGGTGTGCGCAACCGCATCAGCGTCATGCTCAACTGGATGTACAACTACTTCACCTACGACCAGTCGCTCCGCATCATCATCTACGCCCGCAAGGCCAAGGAAGTGAAGGAGCGTGAGGAGCGTGAAGCCCGTGTACACTGGGGCGAGGATTTGCAGGCCGAGGAAGAGAAGGCCAAGGAAAGCAAGAGTGAGAAGTAACCGACAGACAGCATGACTCCCGACAAGAGAGTATTGATAGGTATGAGTGGCGGTATAGACAGTACCGCCACTTGTCTGATGTTGCGCGAGCAAGGCTATGAGGTCATAGGCGTGACGATGTGGGTATGGGGCGAGGAACCGCTGGATGCCCGTCGTCTGGCCGAGTCGATGGGTATTGAGCATCACATTGCCGATGAGCGCGAGGGCTTCCGCCGGACGGTGGTGCAGTACTTCATTGATGAGTATCGGAATGGCCGCACGCCCAATCCCTGCGTGATGTGCAACCCCCTGTTCAAGTTCCGCATCCTGGCGGAGTGGGCCGACAAACTGGGCTGTTCTTACATCTCCACCGGACACTACACCCGCCTGGAAGAACGGAACGGGCATATCTTCATCTGCGTGGGCGATGACGAGAAGAAGGACCAGTCCTACTTCCTTTGGCGCCTGGGGCAGGACATCCTGCGCCGTTGCATCTTTCCCTTGGGCAGCTATACCAAGCAAGAGGTACGCGACTACCTGCGCGACAAGGGCTATGCCTTGAAGGCCGAGGAAGGCGAGAGCATGGAGGTCTGCTTCATCTCCGGAGACTACCGCGACTTCCTGCGCGAGCATTGCCCGGAGATAGACCGCGAGGTAGGCCCCGGCTGGTTTGTCAATGCCGAGGGCGTCAAGCTGGGCGAGCACAAGGGCTATCCCTACTATACCATCGGGCAACGCAAGGGATTGGAGATTGCTTTGGGAAAGCCCGCCTACGTCCTCAAAATCAATCCGCAGAAGAATACCGTCATGCTGGGGGATGCCGACCAACTGAAGACTGCCTGGATGCTGGCGGAACACGACCAACTGGTGGACGAAACCGAGGTGTTCGGCCATCCGGATCTGTGTGTCCGCATCCGATACCGCAGCAAGCCCATCCCCTGTTCGGTGACCCGGCTGGACGACGGGCGTTTGCTGGTGCATTTCCATGAGGAGGCATCGGCCATCGCACCGGGACAATCGGCGGTGTTCTATGTGGGGCACCGGGTTGTGGGCGGGGCATTCATCGCTTCGCAACGGGGCATCGGAATGTATATCAACGAATCGAATAATCAATAACCATACAGAACTATGAAGTATTTTTGGATAGCGCTTGCCCTGCTCCTGCCGGGGGCAAACTTGCAGGCACAGAGCGATACGCTGAAGTATCGCGTCAACTTGAGAGACAAGGCACAGACAGAGTATTCACTGGACCGCCCGGAGGAGTTCCTTTCTCCCAAAGCCTTGGAGCGGAGGGCTCGGCAAGGCATTGCCATCGATTCCACCGACCTGCCCGTATGTCGTACATATATAAATAAGGTGAAGGAATCGGGTGTCCGCATCGTAGTGACGGGCAAGTGGGAGAACTTCGTCACCGTGGCGTGCAACGACTCTACGCTGATGGACGGCATTGCGGCCTTGCCTTTTGTACGTTCCGTGGAGCGGGTGTGGAAGGCGCCGGCATCGGCCGCTGAACCCAAGGAGAACAAGCGCGACTCACTGGTCAACCAGCCGGCTGTTCACCCGGACAGCATCTATGGCACGGCCATCACGCAGATTGCCATGAGCCATGGCGACCGGTTGCACCAGGCAGGTTTCCGGGGTGAAGGCATGACCATTGCCGTCATTGACGCCGGATATCATAACGTGGACCGCATCACCGCCATGCGCAACATCCGCATCCGGGGCACGCGCGACTTCGTGGAGCCGGGCTCGGACATCTACGCCAAGGGCAGTCACGGCATGTCGGTGCTCTCCTGCATGGCCATGAACATGCCCAACATCATGACCGGCACGGCGCCCGAAGCCTCCTACTGGCTGTTGCGCAGCGAGGACGAGCGGAGCGAGCAGCCCGTGGAGCAAGACTATTGGGCCGCCGCAATAGAGTTTGCCGACAGTGTGGGAGTGGACGTGGTCAATACGTCACTGGGCTACTTCACCTTCGATGACCCGGCGCAGAACGTCCGCTTGCGCGAGCTGGACGGACGGCATCAGCTGATGTCCCGCCAGGCATCCCACGTTGCCGACAAAGGCATGGTGCTGGTGTGCAGCGCCGGTAACTCCGGCATGGATTCGTGGAAGAAAATCACCCCTCCCGGCGATGCGGAGAATGTCCTGACCGTGGGCGCCATCGACAAGAAAGGAGTCTTGGCACCGTTCTCCTCCATCGGCAACACGCAGGACGGGCGCATCAAGCCCGACGTGGTGGCCGTGGGACTCGGTGCGGACGTGATGCGGACCAGCGGCAACACGGGTCATGCCAACGGCACGTCCTTTGCCTCGCCCATCATGTGCGGCATGGTGGCGTGCCTGTGGCAGGCATGTCCGGAGCTGACGGCCAAGGAGGTCATCAGTCTGGTGCGCCGCGTGGGCGACCGGGCAGATGCTCCCGACAACATCTACGGTTACGGGGTGCCCGACCTCTGGCGCGCCCTGCAGGAATACCGCTCGGCACGTTGAGCAGGCCCAATCGCTGACGGATGGAAGCATTGTCCTTATATGAACTGAACGCGCTTGTGCGCCGGGCCCTGGAAAGGGAGGTTTCCGCCACCTACTGGGTGCAGGCGGAGCTGAGCGACGTGCGCGTCAATGCCAGCGGCCATTGCTACGTGGAGTTCGTGCAGAAGGCACCCCGTGGCAACGCCCTCCTGGCCAAGGCGCGCGGCACCATCTGGGCCAACGTCTTCCGGATGCTGCGTCCGTACTTCGAGGATGCCACGGGGCAGGCGTTCGTTCCCGGCATCAAGGTGCTGGTGTGCGTATCCGTCAGCTTCCATGAACTGTACGGCTACAGCCTCACGGTGCACGACATCGACCCCGCCTATACCTTGGGCGACCTGGCGCAACGCCGCCGCGAGATACTCCGGCAGCTGGAGGAGGAGGGCGTACTGACGCTGAACAAGGAGTTGCCCATGCCGATGCTGCCCCGGCGCGTGGCGGTTATCTCGTCGCCCACTGCCGCGGGATACGGCGACTTCTGCCATCAGCTGGAGCACAATCCCCGCGGGTATTACTTCCGCGTCGAGCTGTTCGCGGCCACCATGCAGGGGGATGCCGTGGAGGAGACCATATTGGATGCCCTCGACCGTATCAATGCCCGCCTGACGGAATTTGATGTAGTGGTCATCATCCGCGGCGGGGGAGCCACGTCGGACCTCACGGGCTTCGACACCTACCTGCTGGCCGCGGCCTGCGCACAATTCCCCCTGCCCATCATCACCGGCATTGGCCATGAGCGCGACGACACGGTGCTGGACAGTGTGGCCCACGTCCGGGTCAAGACGCCCACGGCGGCGGCCGAGTATCTCATCGGCTGCATGGACGAGGCAGCGGGGAGGCTGTATGACCTGGCCGGGCGGATGCAGCAGGCCGTGCAGGGATGCCTGGCCCGGGAACACCGCCGCATCGACCAGTTGCGCCGCCGCATCCCGGCTGCTGCCTATCGCAGTCTGTCCCAATCCCGCCTGACCCTGGAGGCGCAGCGGAGGGATATCCGCCAGGCCGTGTCCCGGATGCTGGAACGTCGGCACCACCGGCTGGAGCTGCTGGCACAGCGTCTGGCCGACGCCTCGCCCGAGAAACAACTGGCCCGCGGCTACAGCCTGACGCTGAAAGACGGGCGGGTGGTGCGCGATGCCTCCGCCTTGCACGAGGGCGACGTCATCGAGACCCGTCTGCACCGGGGGCGGGCCGTTTCCGTGGTCCGCGGCAACCCCGCTCCCACGTGATTCCGGGGCCGTTTCTTCTACATGCCATGTAGAGGGGTTCTACATGCCATGTAGAAGGCTCCTACATGCCATGTAGAAGGGTCCTACATGCCATGTAGAAGAAATGCACTTTTGACCCCTTTGCAAACCGGTCCGCCTCCCGGGGCGGCCACTAATACTTATAGATATGACAGACAAGAAAACCGCCACCTATGCCGACGCCATGGCCCGCCTGGAGAAAATCGTCGGGCAGATAGACAGCAACGAACTGGACATCGACCAACTGGCCGACAAAATCAAGGAAGCGAACGAACTTATTGCCTTCTGCACCGACAAATTGACGAAAGCGGAGTCGGAAGTTGAAAAATTACTGTCCGACGGTGTGGAAACTAAAGAATAAACCGTACATTTGTGCCAACTAATCGAGAAGCATCATGACACCGATGGAATTGAGGAAAAACATCTTGCAGGAAATCGCCTCGTTGCTGGACGACGAAGAGGCCATGAGCCGGGTCTATGCCTTCCTCCTGTCCCTGAAAGGGGAGGGACTGGCCGAGCATATCCCCGGACTGCCCTATACGAAGGCGGAACGGAGGCAGTCCCTGTCACGTGCCGAAGCCGAGGTCATGTCCGGACAGGTCAGCCTGCACGACGAGGTGTCGGGACGAATCAAACAAAAGATTGACTCATGGAAATAGTTTGGACAGCAGAGGCGGAGCGTCAGCTTGCGATATTGGCCGACAGCTTCCTGGAGGTGGATACCCGCGATGCCGAGGACATCGTAGGCAAGATTCTGGACCGGGTGGGACGGCTGGCCGATGCACCCTATAGCGGCCGGCGGCTGGCCGGACGCCGGGGAGCATACCGGGCCGTGTCGGTAGACCTTTGGTTCGAGGTCATCTACCGCGTGGTGGCCCGCAAGGTGGTGGTCATCGCCATCTGGGATTGCCGCCGCGAACCCCTCGACTTGTCGGGGCTGCTGGCCGGATAAGGCTTCGGGATTAGCAGAACATAGGAATCAATCAATATATAAAAGATATGAAAGAAATAGATTGGGCCAATCTGTCCTTTGGATACATGCGGACAGATTACAATGTGAGAATCTACCATCGTAACGGACAATGGGGTGAGCTGGAGGTTTGCAGCGACGAGTATATCCCTCTGCATATGGCCGCCACCTGCCTGCACTACGGACAAGAGGCCTTCGAGGGCCTGAAGGCCTTCCGTGGCAAAGACGGCAAGGTGCGCATCTTCCGCCTGGAGGAGAACGCCGCCCGCCTGCAGTCCACCTGCCGCGGCATCCTGATGCCCGAGCTCAGCACGGAGCGCTTCCGCGAGGCCATCACCAAGGTGGTGAAGCTGAACGAGCGTTTCATCCCGCCCTACGAGAGCGGTGCATCGCTCTACATCCGCCCCTTGCTCATCGGCACCGGGGCACAGGTGGGTGTCAAGCCGGCCAATGAATACCTCTTCGTCGTGTTCGTCACGCCCGTCGGCCCGTACTTCAAGGGCGGATTCGCGGCCACGCCGTATGTCATCACCCGCAAGTACGACCGTGCGGCTCCCCTAGGCACCGGCACCTTCAAGGTCGGTGGCAACTATGCCGCCAGCCTGCGCGCCAGCAAGGAAGCCCATGAGGGTGGCTACTCCGCCGAGTTCTACCTGGATGCCAAAGAGAAGAAGTACATGGACGAGTGTGGGGCTGCCAACTTCTTCGCTATCAAGGACAACACCTACATCACGCCGCTGTCCACGTCCATCCTGCCCAGCATCACCAACAAGAGCCTGATGCAGTTGGCCGAAGACCTGGGCCTGAAGGTGGAGCGTCGCCCCATTCCCGAGGAAGAGCTCAGCACCTTCGAGGAGGCAGGTGCCTGCGGTACGGCTGCCGTCATCAGTCCCATCAGCCATATCGACGACCCCGAGAACGGACGCACGTACACGTTCACCAAGGACGGCACGCCGGGTCCCATCTCTACGAAACTCTACCATAAGTTGCGTGCCATCCAGTATGGCGACGAGCCGGATACGCACAACTGGGTAACTGTTCTGGACTAATCGCTGCTGCATGGGAAAAGGAAAACTACAGAAATTTGCCGACATGGCCACCTATCCGCACGTCTTCGAGCACCCCTACGCCGGGCCCGAAGGCGTGCCTTTTGCGATGAAGGGGCAGTGGGACGCACGGTTCTTCCGCAACGGTCAGCCCCTGACGCTGGAGCTTGGCTGTGGCAGGGGGGAGTACACCGTGGGCCTGGCCCGCAGGATACCCGGGCGCAACTTCATCGGCATCGATATCAAGGGTGCCCGCATGTGGACCGGAGCCACCGACGCCCTGCGGGAGGGACTGAAGAACGTCGCTTTCCTGCGCACCCGCATCGAGGCCATTGACCAGTGCTTCGCCCCGGGCGAGGTGGATGAGTTGTGGCTCACCTTCAGCGACCCGCAGATGAAGAAGGCTACCAAACGGCTGACGTCCACGTACTTCCTGGCACGCTATCGCCGCTTCCTGCGCGACGGGGGGTGCGTTCATGTCAAGACGGACAGCCCCTTCCTCTATACGTATACCCGTCTGATGGCCGAGCGCAACAATCTGCCCATCCTTGCGATGACGGACGACCTCTATGCCTCGCCCCTCAGCGGCGGCGTGCTGACCGACATCCGCACCTATTACGAGCAGCAATGGCTGGACCGCGGCATGACCATCAAGTACATCTGCTTCCGCCTCCCCCAAGAAGGGGAATTGGTCGAGCCGGAGGTGGACATCCCCCTCGATGACTACCGGAGCTATGGCCGCAGCAAGCGGAGCGGGCTGGAGGTGTCAAGATGATTTGTCAAGAGCAACATCCCTGCATGGATAGGATAACACATTGATAATCAGCATACGACATTTCATCCTACATCAAACGCCGTTTCATCTTGCATCAGACGGCGTTTCATCCCACATCAGACGGCGTTTCATTCACCATCAGACGCCGTTTGATATACGGACGAATATAATGTAAACAATTACAACCAACAATATGACTGCAATTTATCCCAAACTGATACACGACGCACTGGCCACCGTGCGTTATCCCGGCAACGGGAAGAACCTCGTTGAGGCAGAGATGGTGGCCGACAACCTGCGCATTGACGGCATGAAGGTCAGCTTCTCGCTCATCTTCGAGAAACCGACCGACCCCTTCATGAAGTCCATGGTGAAGGCGGCCGAGACCGCCATCCACACCTACGTGTCGCCTGACGTGGAGGTGACCATCAGCACCGAGAGCCGGCAGGCCGCCCGTCCCGAGCCGGGCAAGATGCTGCCCCAGGTGAAGAACGTCATTGCCGTGTCCAGCGGCAAGGGCGGGGTGGGCAAGAGCACCGTGGCCGCCAACCTGGCCGTGGCCCTCGTTAAGCTGGGCTACAAGGTGGGGTTGCTGGATGCCGACATCTTCGGCCCGTCCATGCCCAAGATGTTCCAAGTGGAGGATGCCCGCCCGTATGCCGTCAGCAAGGACGGACGCGACCTCATCGAGCCCATCGAGAAGTACGGGCTGAAGCTGCTGTCCATCGGCTTCTTCGTCAACCCCGACCAGGCCACCTTGTGGCGCGGGGGCATGGCCAGCAATGCCTTGAAGCAGCTGGTGGGCGATGCCGATTGGGGCGACCTGGACTACTTTGTTATTGATACCCCGCCGGGCACGAGCGATATTCACCTGACGTTGCTCCAGACGCTCGCCATCACGGGTGCAGTGATAGTCACCACGCCCCAGCAAGTGGCCCTGGCCGATGCGCGGAAAGGCGTGGATATGTATCGCAACGACAAGGTCAACGTCCCCATCCTGGGCCTGGTGGAGAACATGGCATGGTTCACCCCGGCCGAACTGCCGGAGAACAAGTACTATATCTTCGGTAAGGAAGGGGGCAAGAAACTGGCCGACGAGTTGGGCGTGCCCTTGCTGGGACAAATCCCCTTGGTGCAGAGCATTTGCGAGAGCGGCGACGAGGGACAGCCTGCCGCCTTGGATGCGGATACCGTCACGGGCCGGGCCTTCCTGCAGTTGGCCGCCGCCGTAGTACGACAAGTGGATAGGCGCAACGTAGAGATGCCGCCTACCCACATCGTCGAAGTTAAAAAGTAAGAGAGTGAAGGAGCCGGGCCGG
>DXBX01000035.1 GCA_019116285.1 Candidatus Bacteroides merdigallinarum | reverse complement strand
CGCATCAGATGGCTGGGGTCGGAAAAGTGGAACTCGTCCGCCAACTGGCTCACGTTGCGGTCGGAGAACAACAGCTCGTTTTTCAATTCCTCCAACAAGCGTTGTTTGAGCAGATGGGTGGCGGACACGCCGAACTGCGCCATTACAGAATTGTTCAGAGTGATACGGCTCACGCGGAGTATATCGGCATATTCTTGAACACGCTGCATGTCGCGGATATGTTTCTCCAACAGGTCTTTGAATTGGAAGGCATAATTGTTCTTCGGCACTTCGACCGGCAGACGGTAAGTTTTGGCGTATGCCCGGTTGATAACCACCAACAGATAGTAAAGCACAGATACGATAAGGTTGTAAGTGTCTGCCACAGGATGCAGCAGCTCCTGTTTTATCTTCCCCAAGAGGCGCATATATTCCGCCAGTTCTTCCGGCGCGGCAAACAGGTACGGTGGCGTGTCGGTCTGATAATAATACAGCAGGCGATAGACGAAGAACTTGTCGGCGATGAACGTGCGCATAAAGTCTTCGCGAAAGATAAGAAAGGTGTAGTCCAGTTCCGCTTCGTCCACGTGCCATTCCTGTTGCTGGTGCGGCGACAGGAGGAGCACCATATCGTCCCGTAACTCTATTTTGCGGAAGTTTAACAGCACATAGCCATTGGCGCGGCGAAAGAAATAGAAACTGAAAAAATCCGTCTTGAACGTCCGGTGCTCGGTCAAGACACCACAGATGTCCTTGCTCTCACCTGTATTGATGTAGAAGTCCACGCCGCAACGTGTCTTGCTGAACGGGACGCTGACCAGTCTTTCGGGGTTGGTTATCGTTTTCATCGCTCTTGTTCTTTGCTTTCTGCAAATATACATCATTCTTTTATCAAAATGGCATATATTTCTCTTTTTAAGGCATAGAGGCATCAGGGGAATCTTCCGAACTTTGCACCCGACAAATCATAAAAGCGTAACACTATGAACGAGAAAGCTATTATCCGGTTGGTGCGCAGCGCCACCTTGAAAATCAATTATGCAGGACACACCATCCTTGTTGACCCCGTATTTGCCGACAAAGGAACCCTGCAATCCGCTCTCGGCGTGTATAAAAGTCCGAGGGTGCATCTGGTAATGCCCATCAGCGAAATCACCGAGGGCGTGGATATGGTACTGCTCACACACAACCACATTGACCATTATGAACCGAGCGTGAAACAACATTTGCCGAAAGACATCCCTTTCTACACCCAGCCGCAAGACAAGGAAACCCTCGTGCAAGATGGTTTTACAAATGTAGAAGCAATTGAAAAGAGCAAGACAATAGGCAACCTGACCATCCACCGCACCACGGGTCATCACGGTTTCGGTCAGATAGGCCAGATGATGGGACCCGTGTCGGGCTATGTGCTGATGGCGGAGGGACTTCCGACCATTTATATAATGGGCGACTGCAAATGGGAACCGTGCATCCTTGAAACCGTGGAAAAATACCGCCCTGATTATATCGTTGTAAACAGCGGCGGTGCGGTGTTCCCCGAATTTTCCAAGACAGACGGCTGCATCATCCCCGACGAACAGGAAGTGATGGCGATGCTCGACACGCTCCCCGCACAAATCAAACTGATAGCCGTACACATGGATGCTATTGACCATTGCCAGACAACACGCGAAATCCTGCGAAACGAAGCCCGCCACCACGGAGTGGATATGAACCGACTGATTATACCGGGAGATGGGGAGAGCATTACGTTATGAGTGTTTGCATCAAATCGCTGATAAAGAATATGAACATAGTGATAGGCTGCTCCATAGGGTGCAGCTACTGCTATGCCCGTAATAACTGTCGCCGCTTCCATATCACGGACGATTTTTCTGTACCCGAATATATGGGGCGCAAGCTACACATCATCGACACTCCAAAACCTCACGTATGGCTAATGACCGGAATGAGCGACTTCTCCGATTGGAAGCCTGAATGGAACGCGGAGATTTTCGGAAGAATGAAAAGCAATCCGCAACACGCTTATATCTTTCTTACGAAACGTCCGGATAAGGTCTGTTTTTCTACGGATGACGAAAATGTCTGGATGGGCGTGACCGTCACGCGCAGTTCCGAGAAAAAAAGGTTAGAAGATTTGAAAAGAAATATCAAGGCCAAACATTACCACGTCACCTTTGAACCTATCTTTGACGAAATCGGAGAGATAGACTTCGCGGGTATCGATTGGGTTGTCATAGGCACGGAAACGGGACATCGGAAAGGCAAAGTGGATTCCCGTCTCGAATGGGTGCTTCACATTGCCGACCAAGCCAAAGCGCAAGGAATCCCCGTATTTATGAAAGAGGATTTGCTGCTTATAATGGGTGAAGAAAGGATGATTCAGGAACTGCCGGAACAATTTATCAAACGCATACAATGAATACTGAAACAATCAAGGAAATAGACGTACAGAGCGTTATGACCAAATCCGCACTGCCAGTCGGAGGATATTCGGTCAATCCTTACGTGGGATGCCCTCACGCCTGCAAGTATTGCTACGCATCGTTTATGAAACGCTTCACCGGGCATACAGAACCGTGGGGCGCGTTTCTGGACGTGAAGAACTGGAAACCGATAGCCAATCCGCACAAATATGACGGTGAGCGCATCGTGATAGGTTCCGTGACGGACGGTTACAACCCCTATGAGGAACAATTCCGCCGTACCCGCAGGCTGCTCGAAGAACTGCGCGGAAGCAACGCCGAGATTATGGTATGTACGAAGTCCGACCTCGTCCTTCGCGACCTCGACCTGTTGAAACGTTTTCCCAAAGTAACAGTGTCTTGGTCAATCAATACGCTTAACGAACAGTTTCGTGCGGATATGGACAACGCCGTGAGCATAGAACGCCGCCTGAAAGCAATGCGCCAAGTCTATGAGGCAGGCATCCGTACCGTGTGTTTCGTTTCGCCCATATTTCCGGGAATAACCGATGTAAAGACGATTATCAAGGAAGTGAAAGGATATGCCGATTTGATATGGCTTGAAAATCTGAACCTGCGCGGACAATTCAAAGGAGAGATAATGGCATATATCCGTGAGAAGCATCCCGAACTCTTCCCATTATACGATGAGATTTACAACAAGAAAAGGCTTGATTACTGGCAGGCATTGGAGCAGGACATATCCCAATATGCACAGACGCAAGGATTTCCCTATCGGGTGAACGATTTGCCCTACGGACGCTCGGAAAAAGGAAAGCCTGTCATCGTAAATTATTTCTATCACGAAAAAATCAGGCTCAAAAAATAAGTGGCATACAGCCTTTAATCCTCACGGTTCATCTCCGCAAGAAACGCGCTGATGGTCTGCCCCGTCATCTGCTTGAAGAAGCGCATCAGGTGGTTCGGCTCGGAGAAGTGCAGGCGGAAAGCGATTTCTTTTACGGAGAGGTCGGAGAAAAGCAGGTCGTTCTTCACCTCTTGCAGGAGGCGTTGCTTCAGCAGATGCACTGCCGAGAGGCCGAACTCGCGCATCACCGCCTTGTTGAGCGACACGCGGCTGATGCCCATCATTTCGGCATAGTCCGCCACACGCGCCTTGTCGCAGATGTTCTTTTCCAAGAGTTGCTTGTACTGATAAGCGTAGTTGTTCAGCGGCAGGGCAAACGGCAAGTGGAAGCGGCTAGCATAAATGCGGTTAAGCAGCAGGAGGAACTGGTAGAGGTAGGCGACAATCAGGTGGTAGCTGTCGGCAATCGGATTGCGCAGTTCCTTCTTCATCTTCCGCAGCAGGTCGAGCAACGGGTAGGCTTCTTCCTCCGGCATATCGAACCAAGTGGGATAATCGTGCTGGTAGCAATAAAGCAGACGGTACATGAAATACTTGTCCGAGAGGAAATTGTTCACAAACTCCTCCTGAAAGACAAGGAACGTATAGTCCAGTTTGTCCAACTCCACGTGCCATTCCTGCAACTGGAAAGGCGAAATGACGAGCCACATACCGGGATGCAGTTCAATCCGTTCACCTGCCAAAAAGAGATGCCTCTCCGCCTTGCGAAAGAAATAGAACTCGAAGAAGTCAGTCCGATACCGCTTGTCCGTGTCGAACCAGCCCCGCTTCTCCGTGCTTTCCGCCGTGTTCAGCAGGAAGTCCACGCCGCACGAGCTTTTGGAGTATTTCAGGAGAGAAATATGCTCCGTCGTGTTGTTGTATATGCCGTAAGTGTCTTTGCGATTCATCTTCGTTGTTTTACTTAATGCAAAGGTAGTTCTCTTTTGGCAGATTATGCGTGTTTGACGAGATATAAATCGTATGCTTTTCCTCCCTCATCCCTCCGTTATCCCCTCGTTATTCCTCCGTTATCTCCCTTATTCCGCATAGGCGAAACGAGGGGCTTGTATAATTTAACTAAATATGTTGAAGAAAAGGTTGGACGTTTGTGAAAAATTCCGTATATTTGCCTAAATCAAATCTGTATCTCTATGAGCAAATGTAACGTTTGGAACAACCAACTTTCCGGACGGGTGGGCGATTTGGTCTACTTCGTCCGTGGCGGGCAGCAGATTGTCCGCAGCGTCCCCGCTTCCATCAAGAATCCGCGGACGGACGCACAGATGTTGCAACGCATGAAGTGGGCCAACATCCTGGCCGTGTACCGGGCTTTGCAGCCCTGCCTGAAGGATTGTTTTGAGGCCAAAGCCGCCGGGCAGACCGACTACAACCGCTTCATGAGCATCAACCTGAACTCCTTGCCGGTCTATTTGGAAAAGAACGCGGCGCGCATGGGCGCGGCTGTGGTGGCGCCCTACGTGGTGTCGCAAGGTTCGTTGCCGGAAATCCTGGTCAGCGGGGAGAGGCCGGCCACGGACATCGCGCTGGGGGCTTTGGTCATTGGCGACGCCACCACTGTGGGCGAGTTTGCCCGGGCCGTGGTGCAGCACAACGACGGTTTCTGCTACAGGGACTGCCTCACGTTCCTGATGCTCCGTCAGCAGGAGGACAGCCAGGACGGGCATCCCTTCGTCGTGCCCACCTTCGCCCGCGTTTGCCTCGACCCGTCGGACGGTTCTCTGTTGCGTGGGCTTGCCCCT
>DXBX01000034.1 GCA_019116285.1 Candidatus Bacteroides merdigallinarum | reverse complement strand
CCGGAGGTGGTGGCGGAGTTGCCGATGTTGGTGTTGATCTTCACCAGGAAGTTGCGCCCGATAATCATCGGTTCGGCCTCGGGGTGATTGATGTTGGCGGGCAGGAGGGCGCGTCCGGCGGCCAGCTCCTGACGGACAAACTCGGGCGTGATGTGCGTCTCGATGCCCAGTTCCGCGCAGTTCATATTCTCGCGGATGGCCACGTATTCCATCTCCGGCGTGATGATGCCCTGCTTGGCGTAGTGCATCTGCGTGCAGCGGCGTCCGGCCTTGGCACGGAGGGGCAGGGTGATGTGCTCGAAGCGCAGATGATCCAGCGAACGGTCGTCGCGGCGCATACGGCCGTACTCCGAAGAGATTTCGGGCAGACGCTCCACGTCGCCGCGGCCCAGTATCCACGGTTCGCGCAGGCGGGGCAGGCCTTTCTTCAGGTCGATGTCCACGTTGGGATCGCTGTACGGGCCACTGGTGTCGTAGATGTAGACCTTCGGGTTGGGGGTGATGACTTTCTCGCCCTGTGCGTCAAAGGTCGTGCTGGGCACCTGCTCCACGCGGCGCATAGCCACGCGCAGGTCCGGATAGATTTGCCCCGGCAGGTACACCTTCTCGGAGCGGGAGTATTTGATGCGTTGGTTCATAACTTTGTTCTTTTAGGGAGGGGACAAGGGAACAAGGCTTCAGGCTACAAGAACCTTGTCAACTCGTCAACTTGTCAACTTGTCTCCTTGTCAACTTGTCTCCTCGTTAACTATTCAACTATTCAAGAAAGCAGTGAGGGGAGAGCTGGCTTCGGCCTCCATCGACTCGGCCTGTACGCCCAATCCTGCCTCGTAGGCACGGCGTCCGGCCTCGACAGCTTCCTTGAAGGCGATGGCCATCTGTACGGGGTCGCCGGCCACGGCAATGGCGGTGTTCACCAGACAAGCCGATGCACCCATCTCCATCGCCTCGGCGGCGTGGCTGGGCGCACCGATGCCTGCATCCACCACGACAGGCACCGTGGCCTGCTCGATGATGATGCGCAGGAAGTCGCGCGTCTGTAGGCCCTTGTTCGTGCCGATGGGCGCGCCGAGAGGCATCACCGTGGCGGCACCGGCTTCCTCCAGGTGCTTGCAGAGGGTGGGGTCGGCCTGGCAATAGGGCAGGACGACGAAGCCCAGCTTCACCAGTTGCTCCGTGGCCTTCAGCGTCTCGATGGAGTCGGGCAGGAGGTAGCGCGGGTCGGGGTGAATCTCCAGCTTCAGCCAGTTGGTGCCGAAGGCCTCGCGGGCCATCTGTGCGGCAAACACGGCCTCCTCGGCATTGCGCACGCCGCTGGTGTTGGGCAGGAGCTGGATATGCGGATGGGCGATGTGGCGCAGCATATCGTCCTCCTTGTTTTCCAGTTCGATGCGTTTCATAGCCACGGTCACCATCTGCGTGCCCGAGGCCAGGATGGATTGCTCCATCAGTTCGTTGGAGCTGAATTTCCCAGTTCCCAGGAAGAGGCGCGAGTCGAACTCACGCCCGGCGATAATCAGTTTTTCCATATTTCGTTTATTTAGTTAATCCATAAAGGGGAATTTAGCGGGTTGATTTTTTAGACGCAGATGACGCGGATGACGCAGATTCATTATCTTTATAAACTGATTATTTACCATCTAAAATTATAAATCAGCGTCATCTGCGTCTAAAGAATTATATTATCATTTCATTCTATCATAAGGCCAATATCTCCCTCATCTCCTGCACGGGATCCTCGGCGCGGAGCACAGTGCCGGACAGGGCTATGCCCCGCACGCCCGTCTCCATAATAGCGGGGATGTCCGCGCGGGTGATGCCTCCGATGGCCACCACGGGCAGGGCAATGTCCGCCTCCTGCATCTGCTTCATCAGCCGGGCATAACCCTCCAGGCCCAGGACGGGGCTGAGATTCTTCTTCGTATCCGTGTAGCGGAAGGGGCCGCAGCCGATGTAGTCCGCCCCGCCTTGCCAATGACGCTTGATATCCTCGAAGGTATTGGCCGTGCCGCCGATGAGGAACTCCTCGCCCAGCACCTGACGGGCCTCGGCCACGGGCATATCCTTCAGTCCCAGGTGTACGCCGTCGGCGTGCAGCTTCTGCGCCAGCTCCACGTGGTCGTCGATGATGAAGATGGCTCCGTAATGTTTGCACAAGGCCTGCACTTCGCGCCCTATTGCCTCCACCTCGTCCAAGGGGTGATCTTTCATACGGAGTTGTATCCAGCGGCAACCGCCTTCCAGGGCCATACGGGCACTGTCCAGATAGGAGTAGCGGTCGGTGTAGTGAGTAATGAATTGTACGGGTACCATAGGCCTATCCTCCACAAGCTGCTTTGACGATGACAATGGCCGCGCCTTCCTCCAGGGGAGTGTCGCCCCAGTCGGCGCGGGGAATCATGCGGTTGTTCAGGGCCATGGCCACGCCGGCGGCGGGCAGGGACAGTTCTTCGGCCAGGCGGAGGAGCGTGGCGGACGCGGTGTCCATCTCCTTGTTGTTGACGGTAATCTTCATCTTCTACGTGCGTTAGGGTTATATAATATAATGTGTGGAAGACAAAGCGGATGCCACGGCGGACGGTGGCGGGTGGGAGTGTGTATATCCAATTCCTACGGCAGCATTACCTGCATCAGGTTCGAGGGTATGATCTCAGCCCGCATGGTGGGGCACCCCTTTGACTTCGGGGGGCAAAGATAGGAGAAATAAATGAAAATGCGTGCTTGGCGGGAGTAGTTTTTTGTAATCAACGGTTCTTGATGTAAATCAATTTATTGCAAATACCACCGATTTATTGCCTATTTGATATATATTGTCCCTGTTAAGGCGCATTTGCCTAATAAATGGCGGCATTATCGGCATTATGTTCAGGAGAATGTTTATCTTTGCACCGCGAAACCAAACTCTGAGCAATCATGTGTGGAATTGTAGGTTATATAGGTCAAAGACAAGCCTATCCCGTCTTGGTCAAAGGACTGAAGCGGTTAGAGTATCGCGGATATGACAGTGCCGGAGTGGCGCTCATCAGCGATAACAGACAATTGAATATATACAAGACTAAGGGCAAGGTGTCCGACCTGGAGGCGTTCGTCGCCCACAAGGACCTGTCCGGCACCATCGGCATTGCCCATACCCGCTGGGCCACCCACGGGGAACCCTGCCCGGCCAACGCCCATCCCCATTATTCTTCCTCCGGCCGCCTGGCTCTCATCCACAACGGCATCATCGAGAACTATGCCACCCTCAAAGAGAAACTCCAAGCCAAAGGCTATACCTTCCAGAGCACCACGGACACGGAAGTGCTGGTGCAGCTGATTGAATATATCCAGTCCACCAACCAACTGGATTTGCTGACAGCCGTCCAACTGGCCCTCCGCGAGGTGATTGGCGCGTATGCCATCGCCGTGCTGGATCGCGACTGCCCCGACGAGATGGTGGCCGCCCGCAAGAGCAGCCCCTTGGTGGTGGGCATCGGTGATGGCGAGTTCTTCCTGGCATCGGATGCCACGCCCATCGTGGAGTACACCGACCGGGTGGTTTATCTGGAGGACGAGGAGATAGCCGTCATCCGCCGGGATCAACCGCTGCGGGTGGTGAACCTGCACAATGTGGAGTGTCCGCACGAGGTGAAGAAGGTCGTCATGAACCTGGGACAACTGGAGAAGGGCGGCTATCCGCACTTCATGCTGAAAGAGATATTCGAGCAACCTGCCTGCATCCGCGACTGCATGAGAGGCCGCATCAACGTAGAGGCGAACAATGTGGTGCTCTCCGCCGTCATCGACTATCGCGAGCGGCTGCTTCGCGCCAAGCGTTTCGTCATCGTGGCGTGCGGCACCTCGTGGCATGCGGGACTGATTGGCAAGCAATTGATCGAGAGCTTCTGCCGAATCCCGGTGGAGGTGGAGTATGCCAGCGAGTTCCGCTATCGCAATCCGGTCATCGATGCGGACGACGTGGTGATAGCCATCTCGCAGAGCGGGGAGACAGCCGACACCCTGGCCGCCGTGGAGTTGGCCAAGAGCCGCGGAGCCTTCATCTTCGGCATCTGCAACGTCATCGGCTCCAGCATCCCCCGCACCACGGACACGGGAGCTTACATCCACGTGGGACCGGAGATAGGCGTGGCATCCACCAAGGCCTTCACCGGGCAGGTGACGGTGCTCGTGATGCTGGCTCTCACCCTGGCCAAGGAGAAAGGGGCGCTCGCCGAGGCGGACTACCTGTCCATCGTCCGCGAACTGGATGCCATCCCCGCCAAGATGGAGGAGGTCATCCGGCTGAACGACCGCATCGCGGAGCTGTCCAAGACCTTCACTTACGCCCACAACTTCATCTACTTAGGGCGCGGATACAGCTTCCCCGTGGCCTTGGAGGGCGCGTTGAAGTTGAAGGAAATCTCCTACATCCACGCCGAGGGCTATCCCGCCGCCGAGATGAAGCACGGCCCCATCGCCCTGATTGATGCGGAAATGCCCGTGGTGGTCATTGCCACAAAGAACGGCCTCTACGAGAAAGTCCTGAGCAATGTTCAGGAAATCAAGGCACGCAAGGGGAAGGTCATTGCCATCGTCACCAAGGGCGACACGGTCATCAGCCAAATAGCCGATATCTGCATCGAGTTGCCCGAAACCTTGGAGTGTCTGGATCCGTTGATTACCACGCTGCCCCTGCAGATGCTGGCCTACCACATCGCCGTATGCAAAGGCATGGACGTGGACCAGCCGCGCAACCTGGCGAAGAGTGTCACCGTGGAGTGAGCATACTAAATAGCATACACATTATATATACAATATAGAGCATGGAACAACTGAAACACGAATGCGGCGTGGCCATGATACGCCTGCTGAAGCCCTTGGAGTACTACGAACAGAAGTACGGCACCTGGATGTACGGCCTGAACAAGCTCTACCTCCTCATGGAGAAGCAGCACAACCGCGGCCAGGAAGGCGCGGGCCTGGCTTGCGTCAAGCTGGAGGCCAACCCCGGCGAGGAATACATGTTCCGCGAGCGGGCCTTGGGATCGGGCGCCATCACCGAGATATTCGACACCGTGCACGGGCATTTCCGCGACCTCACCCCCGAACAACTGCATGACGCGGACTATGCCAAGAGGTGCCTCCCCTTTGCCGGCGAGGTCTACATGGGACACCTGCGCTACAGCACCACGGGCAAGTCCGGCCTGACCTACGTGCATCCTTTCCTGCGCCGCAACAACTGGCGGGCCAAGAACCTGGCCCTCTGCGG
>DXBX01000033.1 GCA_019116285.1 Candidatus Bacteroides merdigallinarum | reverse complement strand
CTCTATTCGGAAGAGCACAGGCGGAAGTTCACGACCGAGGAAGCAGGCTTCCAAGTGGTAAAAGACCCGAAAGACAAGTCCAAGCTTGCACTTGCCATCAACGGGCAAGTGATTGGAGAGTGGTTCAAGGAGCAGTTTGGCAGGCTGTTCTCATCCGTTAAAAGGACGGTTGAACCGCTTAGGAGAGGCAAGGGCATGGGATTATAAACAATACCAACGGAAGAATAGCAAGTTTGTGTTTGGGGCAGACCAAAACCGCTTGCTATCCTCAGTTAGTTGAAACGTCATTTTATTTGTGCCCGAATCCTACTCAAACTTGCCTGTGTGATGCCTAAATAGGTGGCGATACTTCCTAACGGCAACCGCTGTAACAAATCAGGCTCTTTCTCCAACAACTCGTGATACCGTTCCGAGGCGACGGCTGACAACATGGAAATCAGCCGTTCCTCGGCAGCAAGCAGTTCCATTTCCGCATAACGCCGTCCCCAATTGGCTATGTGCAAATCCTTCAAGAATAACTCTTTCAGTTTTTTCCTTTCCAATACATATAAGACAGAATTTTCCATCAGCTCCATTGTTTCATACCCCGGTTCGTCATTCACATATCCTTTCATGGAAACGAGAGTCGCCCCTTCCTTGCCGACCCAAAAGGTAATGTCCTTTCCGTCCACCGAAGTATAGGCGCGGACAATGCCTTTCTTGATGAAAAAGATGTCCTTCTCCACCTTGCCACTTTCCAGCACGCGGAAGCCTTTGGGATAGGAAACTTCCGTCAGGCATTGCCGCAACTTGTCCAAAGACGCATCCGGCATGGCATATCTCAGGTTGATGATTTCCTTTATATCCATAAGTCATTTTGTTGTGGTACAAAATTATAAAATAACGCACAGAAACAGATACAAACAGCTGTTTTTTGCCAAATGCAAAAGCCGTTTTTACCAAATGTAAAAAACGGTTAGAAATTACTTGCTTACTTTTGCACCCGAATTTAATAAATCATAGGTATGAATTGGATAATTTTATTTTTGGCAGGATTGTTTGAGGTAAGCCTTACATTCTGCTTGGGAAAAACGAGAGAGGCATCAGGTATTGGTTTTTATCTGTGGGGAAGCGGTTTCTTGGCTTCCACGGTATTGAGTATGGCATTACTTGCCAAAGCGGTTCAGACTTTGCCATTGGGCACGGCATACGCCATTTGGACGGGTATCGGAGCGGTCGGCACGGTCTTGATTGGGATATTCGTTTTCAAAGAGCCGGCCACTCCCATACGGCTTTTCTTCCTGTTCACGCTCATTGCCTCCTTGATTGGATTGAAAGTTGTGTCATACTGAAAGGAGGAATAAATGATGAAATATGAATTGAGAGAAAACCACGGCATTCCGGCACCTCTGCTGGCTCTGCTGGCAGTCGCTACCGGGCTTTCCGTTGCCAACTGCTACTACAACCAGCCTTTGTTGGGCAGCATGGCAAAGGATTTTGGGGTAAGCGACTTTTCTGCCAGCATGGTTGCGACATTGACCCAGATAGGTTATGTAGTCGGACTTGTGTTTGTCATTCCGCTTGGCGATTTGGTTTCACGAAAGCAGCTGATATTGACCAATTATATCATTTCATCGTGCGCATTGCTTGCCATAGCACTTGCCCCTAACATCTATTGGGTGTGGGGCGCATCCTTGCTTGCCGGAGCATCTTCGGTTATGCCGCAGTTCTTCATCCCGTTGGTGTCTTTCCATTCAGCACCAGCACACAAGGTACGCAACGTGGGGATTATACAATCCTGTCTGCTAATAGGCATTCTTGGTTCACGGGTATTCAGTGGCTTTCTCGCTGATGTTTGGGGATGGCGTTCCGTTTATTTCGTCGCTTGTGCGTTTATGCTTGGATGCTTTCTGATGATTTACAAGATGCTGCCCGTGCTGTCTGCCCGTTCACAAGAAACTTATGCAGGATTGATGAAATCCTTGCTGCGCCTGCTCTACAAATACCCATACTTGCGTATCGCTTCTTTGAGGGCAGCATTGGCTTATGCTTCGTTCTTCGCATTGTGGAGTTGCCTTGCTTTCCGGATGAAACAAGAGCCTTTCTTTGCGAGTGACGATATTATCGGCGCACTCGGTTTGTGCGGATTGGCAGGTGCATCCACGGTGGTTTTCATCAGCGGCTATATCCAAAAGTATGGCGCAAGGTTCTTCTCCATTGTCGGAGGATGTGTGGTATTGGCTGCATGGTTCTTGGCATTTTGGGGGAATGCCAGCTATGTATGGATGATAGTCGCTATCCTGTTGATTGATGCAGGAATGCAATGTATCCATCTGTCCAACCAGACCAGCGTGGTCGCCCTTGATGCATCCGCTATCAATCGTGTCAATACCGTTTATATGACCATTTACTTCTTGGGTGGCTCTGCTGGTACATTCGTTTCAGGCCTGTTTTGGCAACATTACGGATGGGCAGGTGTGGTTTGGACGGGAATAGCTTTTACCGTGGCTTCCTTGCTCGTTAATTGCTTCAAGCCCAAAACGGCATAAGGGTGGATGCCAAATATCCAGACTGAAATAATTTTTGGAATGATTTTCCAGCCTGAATATTTTTCATACCTTTGTACCGTAAGAGTTTCCCAAACAAGCAAAGCGATGTAGACCACGGCAATTAGAACGGTTACCAACTCATTACCCGAAAACGAGGTAATTCTTCTAACTCTCTTGATTTCAAAGAGGTATATTCCTTATACAGATTTACTAAAAATCTTTTGAAACTACACACAAAACCTGACTTTCCGAACAAAAGACTTATTCACTCTCATATTAACTAAATCCGAATAGTGGAAAATAAAACTAATAACAGATAAACATTATAATGTATATTACTTATATACAAGTAATTAATTCGGTTGATAACTTATCAACCAATTGTTAATAACTATACTTGAAAACAACTTATCAACCGACTGTTGAAACTATTATCAACAACCGTTTTCTCCCTCCGGGAGCACACAAAACAAGCCAAGGCATTGCCATACATCTCCTGACACTGCCCGCCAATGAACAGAAAAAAACAAAAGAAAAATCAGAAAGTGAGTTTCTTGAACAAATCCCAAATGACAATACCTGCCGTTACCGATACATTAAGCGAATGTTTGGTACCATATTGAGGAATCTCGATGCAGCCATCACTATGGTCGATAGCCTCCTGCTGCACTCCTTTCACCTCATTTCCAAAAACTACAGCATAACGACGCCCCTGCTCCAACACCAAATCCTGCAGCATCGTACTACCCTCGGCCTGCTCTACAGAAAAGACCGTATATCCATTTTCACGGAGGTTATCAACAGCTTCCACCACGTTATTAACATATTTCCAATCCACGGTGAATTCCGCACCCAACGCTGTCTTGTGCATTTCCGGATGAGGAGGCGTAGCCGTAATGCCACAGAGGTAGATACACTCCACACGAAAGGCATCCGAAGTGCGAAACACCGAACCAATGTTATGCAACGAGCGCACATTGTCCAGCACCACGACCAACGGCAGCTTATCCACCGCCTTGAATTCCTCCGCACTGAGGCGGTTCATCTCTGTTATCTTCAGTTTACGCATAGCTTTGTAGGAAATACGTGCAAAGATACGCCTTTCTGTTCACATCCCGGTTAATATCGGTGGAAAACCTGTCAATAGACAAGGGAAAGATTTTCATAAATTCTTCTTGCAATCTTCAAAACTCCTGTTATACCACCATCGGAATGAACTTGCCAAAAAAGTTAGCTTCAAAATACAATCAAACAATAAACTGATTTTTCAGCCTTATACGCACTGTTCATTACCTGAAAGTTATTAACTTTGCAGCTTATCGACAGGATGTTAATTTTATGTGGATATGATAGACAACAGCTATTAATATCAAGGCTTTATAGCGAAAACAGGATGTTGATAACTATCGGATAATTTCAAACCTGGATACAATAACTTACCATGCAAGAAATGACTCCAAAAATTATCCACACTATTAACCGCCTATCATCATCAACATAAGTTTTTCTTTTAATAAGAAGAAAAGATATAATTATAATATGTTATGGCTAACATCAAGGAAGAAATCGAAAAACTGAAACGAGAGAAGAATGCCGTTATCCTGGGGCACTATTACCAGCGCGGCGAAGTACAGGACGTGGCCGACTTTGTAGGCGATAGTCTGGCCCTGGCCCAGTGGGCTGCAAAGACGGAGGCAGACATTATTGTAATGTGTGGTGTTCACTTCATGGGTGAAACAGCCAAAGTGCTTTGTCCGCAGAAGAAGGTACTGGTGCCGGACATGGCCGCCGGTTGTTCTCTGGCAGACAGTTGTCCGTCCGATAAATTTGCGCAGTTTGTCAAAGAGCACCCGGGCTATACGGTTATTTCTTACGTCAACACCACGGCGGCCGTCAAGGCACTGACCGACGTAGTGGTAACCTCCACCAATGCCCGGCAAATCGTGGAAAGCTTCCCCAAAGATGAGAAAATTATTTTTGGGCCGGATAGAAATCTGGGGAGTTATATCAACAGTGTGACAGGGCGGAATATGTTATTATGGGACGGCGCCTGCCATGTACACGAACAATTCTCGGTGGAAAAGATGGTTGATATCAAGCGGGAGCATCCCGAAGCCTTGATTCTCGCCCACCCCGAATGCAAGGGCGCTGTGCTGAAGTTGGCTGATGTGGTAGGCTCTACCGCAGCTTTGTTGAAATATGCCGTGAAACATCCGGAAAACACCTATATTGTAGCCACCGAGGCAGGTATCCTGCACGAGATGCGTAGAAAGTGTCCGCAAACCACCTTCATTCCTGCTCCGCCTGCCGATAGCACCTGTGCCTGCAATGAATGCAATTATATGCGTCTGAATACCTTGGAAAAACTGCGCGACTGTTTGCGTGATGAATCGCCTGAAATTATGGTTGATCCTGAGATAGCTGTACGTGCAGTGAAACCGATTGAAAGGATGCTGGAGATTTCAGCACGGTTGGGATTGTAAGAAGAAATAAAAAAAGAAAGCAAAGAAGAACTCATTCAAGATGCATCTTCTTTGCTTTTTTTGATTCCTTTGTCTAGTTTCTGTTGTCAGAAGCCGGATACTTCTTTTTATAGGGTATTGAGAAATTTACACAGCTTTTGCGCTCCTACGGCGCGATGGCTTATCTTGTTCTTCAGCGCGTCGCCCATCTCGGCAAAGGTCTGTGTATAACCGTCCGGAATGAAGATAGGATCATAGCCGAAGCCCGACGTACCGCGGCGTGTCTTAATAATCTGACCGTTGATGATGCCTTCAAAGAGATGCTCCTTGCCGTTCAGGATGAGGGCAAAGACCGTGCGGAAACGGGCATGGCGGTTTTCCACGTCTTCCAGGTCTTGGAGCAGCTTGCGCATATTGGCCTCAGAATTGTGTGCATCACCTGCATAACGGGCTGAATAAACACCCGGTGCACCGTTCAAGGCTTCTACTTCCAAGCCTGTATCATCGGCAAAGCAATCTTGATGATAGGTCTCATAAATGAACCTTGCCTTCTGCAAGGCATTTCCCTCCAGCGTATCCGCCGTTTCAGGGATGTCGGCTCGACAGCCGATGTCCTTCAAGCTGAGGATTTCTATCTTTTCGCCAACGATGGCTTTCACTTCCTCCAGCTTGTGGGCATTGTTAGTGGCAAATACAAACTTCTTCATAACTTTCTGCTTCTTATAGGTTTCCGTTGAATGTGTTTGCCCGGTATTTGCTTAAGGAGCTTTGCTTTATTACTTTGCTTTCAGTCGGTCGAAACCTTCGCCATAGACACCTATAACCGAACTTTGCGAGACAAATGCGTTGGGGTCTACATCCTTCACCAGTTGGAAGATTTCGTGGGATTGGCGCTTGTAAGCCAATACCACCAGTACCTTGACATCTCCCTTGCTGTACCATCCCGTACCGTCCAGTACCGTTACGCCACGGTGTGTCTCGCGGGTGATGCGGTCGGCAATTTCCTCGTACTTGCGGCTGAAGATAAGAAATTGTACGGATTGGCGCGCACTGTTGACAATATAGTCTATCACAAAGCCCATCACGAACAGTGTCACAAAGCCGAAAATCACGCGTCTCCAGTCGTGGAAGACGAAGTAACAGGAACTGATGATCAAGCAGTCCACCAACATCACCATCCGCCCTAATGCTACGTCTTTGTATTTATGCACTACGGCGGCAATGATATCCGTACCTCCCGTGCTGCCTCCGCAATTGAAGGCGATGCCCAGTCCTGCACCACACATCACCGAACCGATGAGGCAGGCCATTGTGTCCTGTCCGGGTCCCAATAGTTGCGGGAAGGTGCCGTCCGGATTTCTCACCAGCCACTGGGTGAACTCCAGCATCAGCGTCAATACAATGATGGCAAAGGTGGTCTTGATACTGAATTTAGGTCCCAATACCTTGATGGCCAGTGTCATCAGCACCGCATTGATGATGAAGTAGGTGTACTGGATGGGGAAGCCTGTCGAATAATAGATGATAGCTCCGATACCCGTGGTTCCGCCAGTGGTAATCTGATAGGGAATCATGAATACGGCCCATGCCAGTGCGTAGCTGAAGAGACCCAAGGCTATCATCAGATAGTCCCGGCTCTCACGCAAGATTTCGGTTTTTGTTGGTTTCTTGAATTGCATATGTTTATTTGACTACAATGTTGATGATCTTCTTCGGCACGACAATGACTTTGACCACCTGCTTGCCTTCCATCCATTTGGCTGAACGTTCGTCGGCCAGGACGGAAGCCTGGATATCATCGGAAGTCGCATCGGCGGGGAAGGCTTGGTTGAAGCGTGCCTTGCCGTTGAAGGATACGGTGTAGTTCACCGTGTTTTCCACCAGGTATTCTTCTTTCCAGGCAGGCCATTGGGCATCACATACGGAGTCTTTCTGACCCAGCGTTTCCCACAATTCCTCGCAGATGTGCGGAGCGAAAGGCGCCAAGGTGATAACCAACGGAGTGAGCACCTCGCGCTTGGCACATTTCAAGGAAGCCAGTTCGTTGACACAGATCATAAAGGCGCTGACGGACGTGTTGTAGGAGAAAGTCTCAATGTCGCCCGTTACCTTCTTGATGAGTTTGTGCAGGGATTTCAATTCTTCCGCCGTAGCTTCTTCGTCTGTCACCTGCCAATTGCCCGTACGGTCATGGAAGAGCGACCAGAATTTCTTCAGGAAGCGGTGTACGCCGTCGATACCGTTCGTGTCCCAAGGCTTGGATTGCTCCACGGGGCCGAGGAACATCTCGTACATACGGAGCGTATCAGCACCGTATTTCTCCACAATCATGTCGGGATTCACCACGTTGTACATGGACTTGGACATCTTCTCCACGGCCCATCCGCAGACATATTTGCCGTCCTCCAGGATAAACTCAGCCGTGTTATATTCCGGACGCCAGTTCTTGAAGGCTTCTATATCCAGCACATCGTTTTGCACGATGTTCACATCCACATGGAGTGGGGTAGTGTCATACTGGTCTTTCAATCCCAATGAAACGAACGTATTGGTATCCTTGATGCGATAAACAAAGTTGCTACGGCCTTGGATCATGCCTTGGTTCACCAGCTTTTGGAAAGGTTCTTCCACTACCGAAATACCCAGGTCGTGCAGGAATTTATTCCAAAAGCGCGAGTAGATGAGGTGACCCGTGGCGTGCTCCGTGCCTCCTACGTAGAGGTCAACGTTGCGCCAGTATTCATCCACTTTTTTGTCCACCAAGGCTTGGTCATTACGCGGATCCATGTAGCGCAGGTAATAAGCGCTGGAGCCTGCAAAACCGGGCATGGTGTTCAGTTCGAGCGGGAAGATGGTTACATTGTCTATCTTCTCATTTTCTACTACGCAATTATTTGCCGTATCCCAAGCCCACTTGATGGCGTGTCCCAAGGGAGGTTCGCCCGTTTCCGTGGGGAGGAACTTCTTCACCTCGGGCAACTCCAGCGGGAGGCAGTTTTCGGGAATCATATAGGGCATGCCATCCTTGTAATATACGGGGAAGGGTTCGCCCCAATAGCGCTGACGCGAGAAGATGGCATCGCGCAGACGGTAGTTCACCTTCACGCGGCCCAAGTTATGCTCTTTGACGTATTTCTTGGTAGCGGCGATAGCTTCTTTGATGGTCAATCCGTTCAAGTTCAGGTCGCAATAGGGTACGGCATCCTGTCGGGGTGAATTGCATACGATACCTTCCTTGGCATCGAAGCTCTCTTCGCTCACGTCGCATCCTTCCACCAGCGGAACGATGGGCAGGCCGAAATGCTTGGCAAAAGCATAGTCGCGGCTGTCATGCGCAGGTACGGCCATGATGGCACCCGTGCCGTATCCGGCCAATACATAGTCGCTCACCCAGATAGGCACGGCCTCACCTGTGAAGGGATTGATGGCATACGAACCGGTGAAGACACCCGTCACGCTACGGTCGCTGATGCGCTCGCGCTCCGTACGCTTCTTGGTGCGGTCGAGGTAAGCTTCCACTTCGGCTTTCTGTGCAGGGGTGGTAACCTTTTCCACGAACTCGCTTTCCGGTGCCAATACCATAAAGGTAACGCCGAACATCGTATCGGCGCGGGTGGTAAAGATGATAAAATCGATATCACTATCTTTGACATGGAATTTCACTTCCGCACCTTCGCTCCGGCCAATCCAGTTGCGCTGGGTTTCCTTCAAGGAATCCGTCCATTGGATAGTCTCCAATCCGTCCAGCAGACGCTGGGCATAGGCCGACACGCGCAGGCACCATTGGCGCATCTTCTTCTGCACCACGGGATAGCCGCCGCGTTCGCTCACGCCGTCCACCACCTCGTCATTGGCAAGTACTGTACCCAGCTGGGGGCACCAGTTCACCATTGTCTCGCCCAGGTAGGCGATGCGGTAGTTCATCAGGATTTCTTGCTGCTCCTTCTCGCTCTTGGCCTTCCATTCGTCGGCCGTCAGACAAAGTTCTTCGGAGCAAGCGGCATTGAGGCACTTTGTGCCTGTCTCCGCAAGCTTTTGTGTCAGCTCTTCAATGGGACGTGCCTGTTGGAGGTCATTGTCATAATAGCTGTTGAACATTTTCTGGAAAGCCCATTGCGTCCAGTGGTAGTACTCCGGGTCGCAGGTGCGTATCTCGCGGCTCCAGTCGAAGGAAAAACCTATCTTGTCCAACTGCTCGCGATAGCGGTTGATATTGTTGACGGTAGTAATCGCAGGGTGTTGACCTGTCTGAATGGCATATTGCTCGGCGGGAAGTCCGTAGGCATCATATCCCATGGGATTCAGCACGTTGAATCCTTGCAGGCGTTTATACCTGGCATAGATGTCCGAAGCGATGTAGCCCAAGGGATGTCCCACATGCAGCCCTGCTCCGCTGGGATAGGGGAACATGTTGAGTACGTAATATTTCGGCTTGCTTTCATCTTCCTTCACGCGGTAAGTCTGGTTGTCCACCCACCGTTTTTGCCATTTCTTTTCAATTTCCCTGAAATTATATTCCATAGTGGTATCTTGTAATTGTGATTGAAAGTGTATTTTTTACTATAAACGCTGCAAATTTAAGTGTTTATTTTCAATTTCAATATAGTAGGAGGGCAATAATTTCAGTGTCAGTGGATGAAGCACGCTATGAGTCTCACTTTTCTCGGGTATAAGTCGTTCCTTCTATCTACCTCCTCCCTACCAACTCCTTGTGTATAGACAGGGAGAAGGTAGGGAGGAGTAACGACTTTGGGGCGACTTTGGGGTGACTCATTGGATAATCCGGAATGATACCAGCACTTCCCGTCCCCGGAGCCGGTATTGGTAGGAGAAGCGGTTCGGGCCATCCAATATCGTGTAGGAATATTCTTTCCGATGCAGCATGTTGTTGAGATCTATTCCTATGCGGAATTTCCGGAAGGTGTAGTGGAGGCCGGCATCGAGCAGGGGGAAGGTCTTATATTGGCTGGAGGCGATTTCTTTCCGGGTGATGTCTGCGGAGAAGGCCAATTCCAAGGAGGGTATCGGGAAGAGGGAGAATTTTGTCCGGTGCAGTTGCGAGCAGAGGCTTTGCCTCTGCCCCAGGTAGCGCGAGGATACTCTTGCAAGGAATGTATTGTAATCCAGTTCCAGAAACGGCCAAGGACGGGCGTTCAGATGGATGGAGCATTCTATGTTTTGTCCGTAGTAATGAACCGTTTGGCCTTGTTGTAGGGTGGTATTCTGACTCCACGTGTAGGAGGTTTGCAGGGAGATTTTGGTTTGGAGGGAACGGAAGTATTTGCTGGCTTCTCCCGAAGAAGAGAAGCGGTCGGTATGGTGGGGAATGAAGTACTGTGTCTGGGTGATTTGTTCGGTGGAAATCTGTTGGCCGTTTATAAGGTTATTCCAAGTGCGGCTATACGTTGCATCCAAATTGAAGAACCACATCTCCAAAGGAATCTTGAAGTCATAGTGCAGGTTTGTTGTCAATATCTTTGTGTCTGAAAGAAGACCGCTCCGGTAGGTACGGGAGAGATAATCCTTCTGGACGGGTGCGGTGAGCAAGTCGAGGATATCGCCGGTTTGCCGATTATAGGAGAGTCGGGCACGCAGCGTGGATTGTGCATTGAGTTTGTAGTTGAAATAGAGGTAAGGGTTCAGGCTGAAGCGGAATCCTTTGTTTTGGACAGGGGCATTGCCTGTATTTCGGAAACGGTGATACTCGCCTTTCATGGCAAGTTGGGCGCGGAAGACGTATTTTTGCCGGGGGTGGGTATATTCATAACGGGGCGAGAAGAAGAGTTCGTAATTAGTGCCGGAAAGGTCATTGCGCTCCAGCGTGTCAGGCCGGGAAAGGCAGGTATGGATGCAGTCGGAGGTGGCACGGAATGTCCATGGGAAGTAGAGGCTGGAGCGGCGGAAATCGTAGGCGAGGGACAGGGTTTCCTGTGTGAAAAAACGGTAATTGCGCGCCGTCTGGCTGAGTGCATCGTCGGTTTCGGATTCCGTGGAAATGGAGAGTTTTCCGACGGGATGGGCATCATATTTCAGTAGAGAGGAAAGGTTCCAGCGGAAGGCTCCCTGTTTCCAACGGATTTGAAAGGCGTTTTGGAGGGCATACCTTTGCATTTTTTCCGTTTGTTGGATTCCGGCAAAGTTTTGCAGAGTGGGCAACTGGTCTTCGCAAAGGGAGGCACTTGCCGAAAGATTATTGGTGACATACTTTTGGTCAGCATTGAGTTCGTATTTCAGCGTTATTTCCGGGGTATGGGTATGGGCGAGGGGGGTCTGCACTTCTTCCAGCACGAGGTCGGACGTGCCGTTATAATAGCTTCGCAGGGTTTGGAAATCATAGCGGGTACGGGTGTAGCCATAGCCGAGTTGGGCTTTCAACGTGGCATCTTGGCCGATGCGGTTCAGCATGTTCAGGGTCAGGGAGCGATCATCGGGATGAATATAGCGTTTCCGGTCGAGGGGTGGGGTGCCGGAGGAGAGCCTTCCCAGGAGGTCGGGGGCGGAATGTTTATCGGATTCGTCGGTGATGAGGTGAGCGTTTTCTTCTTGTTCAAATTCCCGGATATTTCCTATTTTGGCCGTCAGGATGGATTGGAAATCGGGTTTGAACAACATCCCGGCACCGGAAAGTTGGTAGTGCATTTCGTCTCCGTATCCTGCACTCGCTTCGTAGTTTCCAATGGGGCGGAGTTTGGCTTTGGGATTCAGCTTCACATTCAATGCCACTTGGTCACTGAACATCTTTTTTTCCAACTTGACAGGTTGGTGATGATTCAAAACCTGGACGGTGCTGACAAGGGAAGCCGGCAGGTTGTTGGTAGCGATGTTGTATTGTCCGCCCAACAGATCCAAGCCTTCGATGTAGAAGTGTGAGATTTCCTTGCCCAGGTATTTTATTTTTCCATTGCTTGCGACATGGATACCGGGAATCTTGCGCAGGGCGTCTTTTAAGCTGATATCTCCGGCTCCCGTAAAGGCGGAGAGGCGAAAGGAGAGGGTATCCCCTTGTTGGGAAACAATGGGAGCGGTGACCGTTACTTCCTTGAGCGTTAAGTTCTTTTCTTCCAATACGATGTCTTGGCTTTGAGAGCGGTTTTCCAAGGACAGGGCATACGTCCGGTAGCTCAAGTGTTCGAAGGTCAGCCGGATTTGCGGAGTTTTTGGTGTGCCGCCCAATTGGTAAGAGCCGTCTGCTTTCGAAGAAGTGTAAGCCACCAGGTCATTCCCTTGAAACATCTTGACTATCACTGCTTCCACCGGTTTCCCTTGCCGGTTGGTGATGGTTCCCCGAATGAGGATGCCGGTCGGACAAGCGGAAGCGGGCAGAAGCAGAAGGGTTGTCCATAACAGGAATAATGCGGGTTTCATTGAATGCGTCATTGTATTTCGAGAGGTACATAACCATTGGGATGGAGTCGCAAAGGTACGCCGTTGATGGAGATGGACTTGGCTTGGGCACCTTCTCCGAATTTGCGGACCTCCATCTCGCTGATGGCTTCGATAGGCAGGTTCTTCATCGGGTCTTTTTCAAAAAGGTTCTTGGCTTTCACAAACTTGTCTCGGGTGATAGACAGTGCATTGTCGGTATCCAAAGCACGGATGCCAACCTTTGCCTTCCGGAAACTGATGGCCGTGAATCGGTGGATATTTTCCGAATCGGAGGCTTCCAAAATCAATCCGGGCAGGCCGATCAGTTTCCAGGGACCGAACGATACGGGGATATCCTCTGCATACCACGCTGTCCACGTGCGTCCTCCATAAGTGCCCATAGCCTTCCGGCAGGGATAGCCGCAGATGGTGTCCGTATCTTCTGCCAATGTCCAGGAAATGGTGTTCAAGTCTTCGGTGTAGACATAATAATCCGGGGTGATGACACTGAGGACGGTTGTTTTTCCTTTGGGCAGGTTTTGGTAGACGGTCTGGTCAAAATAGTAGGGATTTTTCAAGATTTTGACGGTATATTCTTCTTGCAATTCGGCATCGTCCGGATGGATTTGTTCGACGGAATCCGATTGGAAGGCCGTATAATCCTGAAATTTGGCTTGCGCGGCACCTATCTGCAAAAGGCCGTTGTAGATGTCGGAGAAAGGTTGGCCGTTTTGGTCTGTACCGTTGACCTCGTACCGATACAAGCATTCGTACAAGGCTGTTTCTTGCGCTTGGGACAAGGAAGCGCAACAGAGGGAAATGAATAAGAAAATGACATGTTTCATACGATGATGTTTTTTAGTTTACGCTTGCAAAGGTCGCATACGCCGGGTACATTCACGGTTAACATCCGCTCAATTACGGTTAACTACGGTTAACTCTTCAAGTGGAAGGTTCTTGGCTTATGGCTTAATGTTTAACTTTGCGGGAGTTATTAAACGGAAAAGTCAGATGGAAAACAAGAAAAAGTTTCTGATAGTCATACTTGTGTTGCTGGTGGCCATCATCGGTACGGTCGGTTTGTCTGTGGCCTTAATGATTCAGACCTACAAGGGATTAAATGACGAGTTTGCAGGGAGTGTGCAGGCGGCTCTTTCCGAAGCCATCCAGTTGGAGAGACGCATCAGCGAGGCTGTCAATATGGATATCAGCCAGCCGGTGCAGGGGGAAGGGAAAATGACCAGCCTTCCTGTTTTGGAGGGAATTTCCCCGGCGGACATATCTTCCATTTCCGTCCATAAGAATGTGAAGGAAAGGAACTCCATATCCATTGATTTCCGGAAAGACTCATTGGGAGGAATGATATCCTCAGACAAATTCAATGTGCAGGTTTTCCGTGATTTTCTGGATGAATTGTTCAGAAGCCGGAGCATCCTTGCGCCTTATTCCGTGCTGGTGAGGCAACAAGTTCCCGGCAAGAAGGTGATTTCCATCGGGAATACGGCTGAAAATCAGGGAACTTCCATCCAAGTGGCCGGTGGCAAAGGGGATACGACCTTGATAACGTATGGAAATGCGGGGACGGATGCGGACATTCCGCCAAACTTTGATACGCTCTATGCAGACTTTTTCCCCTTGCAATGTGCCTTGGAGTGCCGGGCGGAGGCAGGTACTTTTCCCATCACGGAATGCCGGGTCAGGATAGAAAGTCCTCATCGGATGCTTTTGGGAAAGATGGGAGGCATCATTGTGGCTTCCGTCCTGATAGCGTTGGTGCTGATTGGCTCGTTCATCTATCTGCTGAAGACCATCTTGCGGATGAAGTCGGTAGGGGAGATGCGGCGTGACTTCACGCACAACATCACGCATGAGCTGAAAACGCCCATTGCCGCCATCAGTGCCACGAATGAAGCCTTGGCAGATTTTTCTGTCGGGGAATATCCCGAAAAGCGGAAGAAATACTTGGACGTCCAGCGGCATTACCTGCAGACGCTTTCCTCGATGGTGGAGCGGATTTTGTCGTTGTCCGTTCAGGAGAGCGAGAATTTCCGGCTGCACCCGGAGACCTGTCCATTGCGTGCGTTGGTGGACGGACAGGTGCAGGCCTTGCAAGATAAGTATGGCAAGGATGTCCGGATAGACGTGGAGATACCCGATTGCCAGGTCTGCGTGGATAAATTCCATTTCTCCAACGTCTTGCAGAATCTGCTGGACAATGCCGTGAAATATACGCCTTCCCATCCGCATATCGTCTTGAAGGCAGGCCAAAAGGGGAGGAATACATGGATTTCCGTCAGCGACAATGGCATGGGCATACCGTCTTCCCAACGGAAACGGGTGTTCGAGAAGTATTACCGGATACCAACGGGGGATGTCCAAAATGTGCGCGGATTCGGGATAGGGCTTTATTATTGCCGCTTGGTGGTGGAGAAACACGGAGGAAAAATCTCGGTTTCCGGCTCCCCGGAAGGGGGGACGACGGTGACCATTCTATTTTGAGGATGTATGGATAAGCAGCGGATTAAACTATTGTTGGTCGAAGACGAACAGGCTTTTGCCTGGGTATTGGCGGATACGCTTTCCGACAACGGATTTGAAGTGCGCAATGCGTATGACGGGGAAGAGGCCCTGCAAATGCTTCATTCGGAGTTGCCGGATGTGATGGTGGCGGACATCATGATGCCGAAGATGGATGGCTTCACCTTGGTGCGGCAACTGCGGAAGGAAGGCATCCGGACACCTGTGCTCTTCCTCTCCGCGCGGACAGATCCGGAAGATGTGGTCAAAGGCTTCGAATTGGGAGCAAGTGACTACATCCGCAAGCCCTTTGCCATCAAGGAACTCATCGTGCGCGTGCGTTCGTTGTTAGGGCGGTTGCAGGAAAACCGGGCAAAGATGGCGGAAGAAAAATTCCATGTCGGTAATTTCCTGTTCGATGCCATGGCTCATAAATTGTTGCTTCCGGCAGGGGAGGGTGTGCAGGAAATTCTTCTCCCCACGCGCGAATCCGAGATACTGGCTCTCTTGTGCCGACGTATGGGCGAAGTGGTGCCTACCGCTTCCATCTTGCAGGATTTGTGGGGGAATGATGATTATTTCTGTACCCGGAGCCTGAATGTGCACATCACGCGTCTCCGCAAGAAGCTGGCTGCGGATGGGCGCATCGTCATTGATGCTTTCCGAGGGATAGGGTATAGGCTTTGGGTAAGGTCGGAATGAGTACAAAACGAGTAGTACCTGCTTGGGCATTTTAGTATATCTTTGTGGGCGAGGGAAGTATATCTTCGTAGGTGGGGGAGTAGTATATTATCAACGATAGCTCTATTGTAAACTTCTTCAGACATAGAGTGTGTATTGTAATAACTTTATTAGTAATTTACTTGTTAGTAATCACCTTATTTGCTATCTTTGTCCACAAAACGAGATGGGATTATGGAGAACAAACCTTTTGTATTTGGAGTTGCCACATCGGGTGAGAACTTTACGGACCGAGAGAAAGAAATGGAACGGTTGTTGTCCAACTTTCGTCACGGTGTAAATACGGTACTCATTTCACCTAGGCGCTGGGGAAAGACATCTTTGGTACAGAAGGTATGCAGTTTGGTTGAGTCGGATGAATTGAGGATTGTTTATTTGGACATTTTTGCTTGTCGGAGTGATAGGGATTTTTACGATGCCTTTGCTTCCGCTGTGATCAAGCAGACTTCTTCCAAGTGGGAGGAATGGGTGGAAAATGCGAAACTGTTTCTCTCAAGAATAAGCCCCAAGATTTCATTAGGTCCTGACCCGACTTCTGAATTTTCCATCTCCTTGGAATTGAATCCCAAGAGTGAAGACGTGACAGAAATCCTCCAATTGCCGGAAAAGATAGCCGAGAAGAAAGGCTGCCGTATGGTGGTCTGTATTGATGAATTCCAACAGATTGGCGAGTTCAAGGACTCCAAAAATTTCCAGAAACAGCTCCGGAGTATTTGGCAATTGCAGAAGTCCGTGTCTTATTGCCTGTTCGGAAGCAAAAAGCACTTGATGAACGAGTTGTTTGAAAAGAAGAGCCTTCCTTTCTATAAATTTGGAGATGCCATCTATCTCGATAAAATAAGTACCTCCCATTGGATAGAATACATTTGCGGACGGTTTGAAGTGACCGGGAAGAAAATCACCAGAGAACTTGCCGAAAAGATCTGTTTGACGGTGGATAACCATTCTTCATACGTCCAGCAACTTTCTTGGCTTTTGTGGATACATACGGATAAAGAGGCAACGGAAGAAATTTTTCAAGAAGCCGTTGAGGATTTGTTGGCTCAAAACACCCCTTTGTTCGAGAAGCAGACAGAGGATCTCACCACGTATCAGATGAATTTCCTGCGTGCCATTACGGAAGGAATCCACACAGAGTTCACCACTCAAGAGAACTTAAGGAAATACCAATTGGGCACTTCTGCCAATGTCAGCATCATCAAACGTTCTCTGCTGAAAAAAGAATTGATAGAAACAGGGAGAAAGCAAGTCTATATTGCTGATCCTGTTTTGGAACTTTGGTTAAGGCGGGAATTCTTATGAGTCAGCAAGAATTTGATGCCACAGGCAATGAGATGAGCACCTAAAACTCCACTCACGAACAATCCTGACATTTCAAGCCAACTGTCGCCAAAGGTAGATGCTCCGAAGCCTGCGGCAACAACCAAGATAACAGACCAGTCCTCTGGATTGTTTTGGGTGTAGTCGGGTGAGTATTTCTTGAAGAATTTTAGGGATGTGTTCTTAAGTAAGTAGGTGTTCATAATTAACTTGTATCATATAGGGTAATTAGAAGGGGCTGTATCAAAATAAAAAGGAACCTGACAATTTATTATTCTTTAGACGCGGATAAAGCGGATTTAGCGGATCTCATAAATTAATAATCCGCATCATCCGCTAAATCCGCGTCTAAAAGATTATCCTTTTTTGTTTTGATGCAACCCCTATAAAGTTGGGCTGGTTACTTACTCTACATTATACCCGCTTACCACCAGCCGTGGCGCATTGCCGCGTGTATCCACATCTTTCCAGTGCACGCGCACTTCTTTCTTCTCGCCGGGCAACAGGGCAAAGTAGTTGTCCTCGTAGAAGATGGGGAGGAATTGCAGGCCGTCTTCCGCACCCACGATGTTCAGACGAACCATCAGGGCGGGAGTGGAGGTGGTGTTCTCCAGCGTTACTACGGCATGCCATTCGCCGTTGGCATCCTGTTCGTATTGCAGGTCGCTTTGCAAGGAAACTTTGGCCAACTGCTTCAGGTCTTGATAGTTGTTCTCTTCTTTGCTGCGGTGGTAGAAGTTCTCGGAAACTACCTTGTCGCCTTCTTTCAGCGTCAACTTGATGAAGTGAACTTTCGTCAGGTTGTCGGGAAATTGCAGTTTGATGCACTTCTCGGTCGTGTCCTCTTGACTGTTCACCTTGGCTTCGCCTTCCCAAGCCACGTTGGCATCCATGTTCAGTACCTGGGCATGGGCTGTAAGGTTGGCATGAGCGCCTGCATGGTAGTTCACTACCTCCACTTCATCCGTCGCGGGATTCCATTGGATATGCAAGGGCTCGCACGCCTTCTTGATGCCGAAATAAGCGGCGGTAGGCTCGAAGTAATAGTCATACGTCTGCCATACCATCGAAGGCCAGCACGGGTGGCTCATCCACATCAGCAGGCCCATGCGGTATTTGCTGCGCGACTCGAAGAGGCTGCGATGTCCGTCGTAGTTGACCCACTGAGCCAGTTCGCAGAATTCTTGGGCGCTTTGCGGATCACCATAGCCTTGGGCGATAATTTGGTTGAACGAAGTAGCGCCTTGCGCACCTTCCAAGGTATAATCGTGCATACCCCATTCGTGGGATTGCGGCCAAATGCCTTCGGGTGAATAAGTACGTTGGAAGCTTTCGTAGGTCAGCACGTTGGGCATACCGCGCTCACTATGGAACTTGTCATTGCCATTCTCCAAGGTGAAGTAGGTCTTGGCAGGCAACATGCGATAAGGCCCATGTCCGCTTACCACGTCATCGGCTGAGCTGGAGATATAGTGGATGCCCGGATGCTCTTCCTTCACGATCTGACGCAAGGCCTTGTCGATGTTTGCAGGGGGATATCCCTCGTTGCGTCCGCAATAGATGCCGATGGAGGCATGGCTGCGGATGCGGTTCACGTAGTCCTTGGCATTGTCAATGAACATGTCGGAATAATAGGGGTCGGGGCCGTCGGCGGGATTGGCCAGCCAGAAGTCCTGCCATACCATGATGCCGTATTTATCACACGCTTCATACAGTTCTTCGTCGCCAATCATGCCCACCCAGTTGCGCATCATGGTGAAGTTCATGTCCTTGTGATAGGCGATGGCTGTTTCGTATTCACGTCCGCGGTAGTTGAGGTTTACTTCGCTGAATCCCCAGTTGCCGCCCATGCCGATGAAGCGACGCCCGTTGACATAGAGGTTCAGTACATGATTGTCTTCATTGAAGTCCATCTGGCGGATACCCACCTTGAAGTCTTCTTCATCAGAGATTTTTCCGTCTATCTTGAAGGTGAAGTTGGCATCATACAAGTAAGGTTCTCCATAGCCGTTGGGCCACCACAAGCGCGGGTTCTTCATCTGAAGTTGCGGGAAATCCTTGGCGTCGAACCGCACGGTCTTCTCTTCCTTGGCCGCCAGCTTTACGGGCTGCTCGAAGGTGATGTCGCCCACTTGTCCGGCCAAGACGCCTTCCACATCCCGGTCGGCGTGGTTCTTCACGATGATTTCCGGAGTCAGGGTAGCCTGTGTAGTGTCAGGCAATGCCAAAGCGGTTTGTACGAAGGGGTCTTGAATGGTGACCTTTCCGGTGCTGGTCAGTCTTACATCATTCCATATGCCTATGTTGCGTCCGCGCACCGTAGGAATCCAGTCCCAGCCGATGGTGGCATGGAAGGTAGGATTGTCCGCTCCCAGGATACCTCCGTTGAAGTCCGTGCTCTGTTTGTTCTTCTCCTTGATGGCACCGATATGCTCGTTCTTGATGATTTCCACCGCCAATACATTCGTGCCCTCCTTCAGGAGATTCGTCACGTCAAACTGGCCACGGATGAAGGCACCCTCCAGGCGTCCGGCTTTCTGTCCGTTCAGGTAGACATTGGCCTTCCAGTTGATGCCGTCAAAGTTCAGCGTCACACAATCACCCTTGAAGCCTTGCGGCACTTCGAATTCATTGCGATACCAGAAGTTGGAGTTGAAGTAGGATTCGGACGATACCAACTGATTGTCCGCATAGTTCAGGTCGGGCAAGGCGCCTGCCTTGATGTAGCTGCCCAATACCGTGCCGGGTACTGTGGCTACCACCCATTGCGCGGGCTGATAATCCGGCGTAGAAATGACCTCGCCGCTTTCCTTTACTTCGGATGCCCGCTGCACTTGCCAGTTTCCGCCCGAGAGGGTCAAATCTCCATCGGCAATGCCGGGCATAGGTGCAGGTTGGGGTACCAGACCTCCGCGGCCCATCACCTCTACTTCGCTCAGCATATAAGGTTGTCCGTTGGCTGATTCCTCCATCAGGATGCGCACGAATCTGGCTTTGCCTTCTACGTCCAGCACATCGTTTGGCATATCGCCTCCCGGAAGTTTGCAAAGGTCTTGCCAATCTTTTGCATTGTCCGAAGTCTGTATTTTGCCCTTTACCGCCTTGTTGATCCAGTGCAGGCTGATCTTGTCGAACGTGGAGCGCGAACCCAGGTCTACACAGAGCCATTCCGTGCCGCTTGTGGCGCTCATCCACGTGCTGGTGAAGAACTGCGAAGGCTTCAGGTTTACTTCTCCTGCCCGGTTGGCAAAGGCGATTTCATGGAAAGTCCATGCATAGGCACCTTTCATCTTCAGGTGAATGCGATAGTAGGAGTAGGGGGCTTCCTTCGGGAAATTGAATGTCTCGTTCAGCCGGCGCACGGGCATGGAGATGTCGCCCGTCTGCTTGTTGGGGTCATTCACGGTGACCCGCCCGGAAGAAGATTTGCCGGGAAGGCCGCTTCCCTTGTGGCTGTCCAGCAAGGTCCATTCCTTACCGTCGTTTGAACCTTCCCACGTCATTTCATAGCCGCCCTTGGCCACTTTGTCATCGAAGGCCAGCGTGCCGGTGATGGTGGCCTTGCCGATGGTTTCCGCATAGTTCTTCAGGGAGAACTGGAAATAGGTATCCTCGCCCTGTACGGTGTTTCGCGAATAGGGACCTCCGTCTATCATCCATTCCCTTTCTCGTTTGGGCTTCTCGCCTTCGGGGGTGGAAAGCATCAGATAACGGGGTTGTTCGTCCGTCACGATGCCGTCTGTGGCCAGTTGGGCAGTCAGATTGTAATCATAGGCAGAGGATTGCATGGTGGCACGCATCCGGGCCAGGTTGCGGTACTCGTTGGCGTCCGGAAGCAATTCCGGCGAGAAGTCCTCTTTCGGATTTCCCGGATAGACGCCGATCCCGCGGGTGTAATAATCCGAGCGGACAAATGACTCCGGCGAACTGCCTGTACCGGAACATCCGGCCAAAGCCAGGAGCGTCCCAATTCCGCATCCCAAGAAGAAGGTGTTCTTTTTCATTTCGATGGTATAAATTGTTAAACATTTTGTGGCGAAGATACGGGATTTTTGGCATTTATACAACCAAATGGAAGTTTTTCATACCTTTGCATTCGGAAAAATCAACCAAATACATTTTGATGAAACTCACCTACCTCTTCCACAGCGGTTTTGCTCTCGAAACGGATACCTGTATCCTTGTATTCGATTATTGGATGGATCCGGTCAAGATTATGCCTTGTCTGTTGGAGGCGGACAAGCCCCTCTATGTCCTGGCCAGTCATTTTCACGAAGACCATTTCTCACCCCGCATCTTCACATGGCGGGAGCGGAAGGCGGACATCACCTATATCTTGTCCAAAGACATCCTGAAGCATCGCCGGGCGCGCAAGGAGGATGCCGATGCCTGGCTGGCCAAAGGAGGCGTCTGGCAAGATGAACGCATCCGCATAATGGCCACCGGAAGCACGGACAGCGGCGTTTCCTGGATAGTGGAAGTGGAGGGCAGGCACCTCTTCCACGCCGGCGACCTGAACAACTGGTATGCCCGCTTCCTGACCGAGGACTACCATGGCGGCTTGATACACAGCGAGGAATTTGGTATGGACATTGACCCCGCCAAGGAAGAGAAGCGGTATCTGGGCGAACTGAAGGACATCCGCAAAATCACTGGCCATTTTGACGTGGCCATGTTTCCCGTGGACGGGCGCATCGGCAATGGCTACACGCGCGGCGCCCGCCAGTTCATCGAACGCTTCCGCGTGGGGCTGTTTGTCCCCATGCACTTTGTGGCCACCGGATTTGAATCCGCCTGGCGGATGAAGGAGTTCACGGATTCGCTTGGCATCCGCTTCTGGCGCATTCATAATGTAGGGGAGAGTGTGGAGTATTAATCCATCAAACCGGCCTCACATTTCTTCTGATATTCCTCATAGCTGGAGACATAGATGTTCGTGCGGTGCATATATCCCCACACATCCCCTTCGGCCACCTCGTACCACCCGTTCAGCAGGTCGTTCATGGCATCATACTTGTTGGGGACGACCAAAAACCCCTGTCGTTAATCAGTCCGTACTTTCCGTCCAGCATGACCCTGCAAACACCCTTTTTGGTAAAATTGTCCGCTTCCTCAAAACGGGCGGATATGACCATGACGTTGGTGGTGGATATAAACCCATATTTATCCCCTTTTTTTACCCGTGCAAGCCCTACCGGCTCCACGAAGGGGTATGCCTCCTCATACTGATAGCCAATCACCAGTTCAAACTTTTTGCCTTCCCCTTCCACTTCCCTGTAAATGGCGTAACCGAACTTCGGTTTATCCGTACCCGTTTGCAGGCACGGCTCCGGCAGGTATTTGCCGTCAATCCGATGTTGCGCATCCACTTGGCAGGCAAGGGAAATGAGAAAGGCAAAAAGGATGATTTTCCATTTCGTGTCCATCGCTTACTTGTATTTTTCCTGGATGGCGGCTCTGCGTTCCTTTTGCGCTTCGGTCAAGCCTTTAGAGTTCTCTACGCCCATGATGAGCAAAGCCAGCACTTTGCCTTCTTCTCCCTTTTTCATCAGGTAGGCCTTTTTCTCGTCTCCGTTCATGCCTTTGGTCTCCTTGCAGACAAGCTCGTATTGGTCAAGGAGGAAATCATTGTCCGCTTCGGTCGGTTGCTTGATGGATTTGATACGTTCGATGTCATAAGCCGTTGATTTTCCTGCTTCCTGAGAAACAGCAGTTTCCGTGGCTGCGCTTCCGGTTTCTTCATTGGCCGGAGATTTGCTTTGTCCGCCTCCGCACGATGTGGCAATACATAGGGCTATCGCTCCTATTGCCGAAAATAATAATCTCTTGTTCATAACTTTGAAAATTAAATAGTTAAACAATTATGAATCTTTGCGTCTGCTCAATATCTGTGCATTGGCGTTGTTCTTCTGGCTGACTGAATCATGGACATTGCCGTTCAGGTCGGTGCGCGATTGAACCTCCATGGCAGGTCCCATGACCTTGGTGAGCATAAAGTAAGTCCCGACCACAGCGGCCACTACCAGCAATACTTCGAAGATGAGTCTGACCAACGCTGTTAGCAGAAGCAGCAATGACATCAGTCCGCCGATAATCATTACCAGTGTAACAGCCGTAAACACTACTCCGTATATCATTCCTATCGCCTTGACATTGCGCGCCATGGCCCAGCCGATGCCGCCAATCAACGCCACTCCAAGAATGACGTAGAAAACGACATCCCTCGTTCCTTTCTCCATGCCGAACATGTTGAGGATGATGTATAAGAGAAGGGAGGCGGGAACTATGACAATAAGCGAAATGAAAGAACCCTTGATGGACAACTCTTTTTGGAAGTATTGCCCTACGAATGATTTATAGACAAACACCTGCACCAATTGGATACCTACAAAAATAATCAGCGGGATAACCCTTATCAACCTTCCGAAAAATCCGTAATCATTCGCGGTGCACCACCAGATGCTGTTGCCTCCCAGTGCTGCATAAATGGCTAATCCCAAAATCGTTCCGGCCAGTGCGAGAATCGTTACCAACTGAATAGACAATTTTGAGATGCTTTCTTTGCGCATGCCCATGAAGGCAAGAATTCCCGCCGCCGTAACAAGTCCGAAAACAATCCAATAAGGTATTGTCGAACTTAAAAGTAACTCTTTCATAATTCAGAATCCATTGATAATTAAACATCCAGTTAAGTAAAAAGGTTCAATACCTTGCAGAAAAGTTATAATCTTTATTATATAAAGAGGTTTTAATTATACTTTCTTACAAAGATAAGATAAAAAACGGAACATTTAAAATTAAACATGTATCCAATTTGGACACACTCTGTATATTTCCCCTAAAAATCCCCGCCAAACCCACCTTTCAGTCGTACCAAATTCGCCCCTCCTCCCTACCTCCTCCCTACCTTCTCCTTGTGTATAGACAGGGACTTGGTAGGGAGGAGGGGCGACTTTGGTACGACTTTGGGGCGTTTGGAGAAGGATCGAAAGTTTTAATTATTCCGTCATCCTGCGAAAAAGGCTGGCTGTTCTTATGCTTTGATTCCTGACTAACGCTTATCTTTGTACCCGTAAACTTAACTGCTTAATATATATGATTGAAAAGAATACGGGCGCGGACTTAAAATCCGCAACCGACGGTGGCGACAAGAAGTTGTACATCGAGACGTACGGTTGCCAGATGAACGTGGCAGACAGCGAGGTGATAGCCTCAGTGATGAAGATGGCGGGCTATGACACGGCCCTCTCGGCGGAGGAGGCCGATGCCGTCTTCCTGAACACCTGCTCCGTGCGCGACAATGCCGAGCAGAAGATACTGAACCGCCTGGAGGCGCTGCGTGCATTGAAGAAGAAACGTCCGCACCTCATCGTGGGCGTGGTGGGTTGCATGGCCGAACGGGTGAAGGACGAGCTGATAGAGCGGCACGGGGTGAACCTGGTGGCGGGGCCGGACGCCTACTTGTCCTTGCCGGATCTGATGGCAGCCGCCGAGGCGGGCGAGAAGGCTATCAATGTGGAGTTGTCCACGACGGAAACGTACCGCGACGTGGTGCCCCGGCATATCGGTGCGGCACGTATATCGGGCTTCGTATCCATCATGCGCGGATGTAACAACTTCTGCACCTATTGTATTGTACCCTATACCCGCGGACGGGAGCGGAGCCGCGACGTAGAGAGCATCCTGCGCGAGGCAAGAGATTTGCAGGCACATGGTTTTGCGGAGGTCACGCTTTTGGGGCAGAATGTCAATTCCTATCGGTTCACACGGGAGGACGGTACGGTCATCACCTTCCCCGAATTGTTGCGTACCGTGGCCCGCGCCGTGCCTGACATGCGGGTGCGCTTCACCACTTCGCATCCCAAGGACATGAGCGACGAGACGCTGCACGTCATTGCCGAAGAGCCGAACGTGTGCCGTCATATCCACCTGCCTGTGCAGAGCGGTAGCAGCCGCATCCTGAAGTTGATGAACCGTAAATATGACCGCGAGTGGTACTTGGAGCGCGTGGCGGCCATCCGGCGCATCATCCCGGATTGCGGCCTCAGCACCGACATCTTCTGCGGCTTCCCCGGCGAGACGGAAGAGGATCACCAACTGTCCTTGTCGCTGATGGAGGAGTGCCACTACGACTCGGCCTTCATGTTCAAGTATTCTGAGCGTCCGGGCACGTATGCTTCCAAACACTTGCCGGACGATGTGTCCGAAGAGGTGAAGATCCGCCGCCTCAATGAAATCATCGCCCTCCAGAACCGTCTGTCGGCAGAGGCGAATGCACAATGCGTGGGCCGCACCTACGAGGTGTTGGTAGAAGGTGTGTCCAAGCGCAGCCGTGAACAGTTGTTTGGCCGGACGGAGCAGAACCGCGTGGTGGTGTTCGACCGCGGCACGCACCGTGTGGGCGACCGGGTGCTGGTGCGGGTGACGGAGAGCAGCTCGGCGACGCTGAAGGGGGTGGAGGTGCAGTCATAGGTTGTTGGCACGCAGATGACGCGGATAAGGCAGATAATCACAGATTTATAAACCAAAGAATCTGCGTAAATCTGTATCATCTGCGTTATCTGCGTGCCAATCCCCGTGCCAGCTTCCGTGCCGTTGCCCTGTTCGGTTTTCCCGTCCCTGTTTGGGGTAACTGTGGGACGCTGAAGACTTGCTTGGGCCGCCAATAGGGGGGCAGGGTGGTGATGGCCGGGGAAATGAGCGGATGGTCGGCCGGTGTGTTTTCCACCAGCAGCACGATGCGTTCGCCAAACTTGGCATCGGGCACGGAAGTGACGACAAAAGGAAAGGGCAGGTGAGGGCGCAGGGCGTCTTCCACCTGCTCGATTTGTATTTTCACGCCGCCGGTATTGATGGTGTTGTCCCGCCGCCCCAGGATGCGGAAGCGGCCTTGGGCATCAAACTCCACGATGTCATTGGTTATCAACGTGTCCGGATTGACGGCCGGGGCTTGGATGACCAAGGTGCCTTCCGGGCTGGTGGAGAGGCTGACACCGGGGAAAGGCGTGTACCACTCCGAGACTTCCGGCCCGTTGAGCCGGCGCATGGCGATGTGAGACAGCGTTTCCGTCATGCCGTAGGTGCTCCAGACGGCGTGGGGAAACGTCCGCAAGGTCTCACCCAAAGAGACGTCGATGCTGCCTCCGCCGATGATGAGTTGGCGGATGTCTTTCAATAAAGCGGCTTCCGCAGGCACTTGGAGGGAGTTGAATACCTGCATCGGTATCAAGGCGGCAAAGACCGGCGCTTCGGGCAAGTCTTTCAAGGGGTGTCCCGACGGAGTGACGGGCAGCAGGTTCAGCCCCGCCACCAGGGAGCGCACCACGACCATCTTGCCCGCTATGTACTGCAAGGGCATGCAGAGCAGGGCGGTGTCTCCCTTCTGTAATCCCAGGAAATCCACGGTCATCATGGCCGATGCCATCATGCGGCGTTTTTCTACCCGCAGTTCCTTCGGCGTGCCGGTGGAGCCGGAGGTATGTACGTGCACCGTCTCCGAGGAGTCGAACCATTCGCGGAGGAAGGCGGCCAAGTGGGCGTGGAAACTGTCCGGGCCGTAGTGGTGGCAGAAGTCATCGTACAGGTGGTTGCGACAGTCGGCGGCGGTATAGGTGTGGCCGTGCAGGGTGATGGTCTGTCGGGGGATGTCAGTGATGAAGCGATTCATTTCAGTTGGATTTTAGGTAATTCAGCAACTCCGGCTCTCGCCCGTCCTTTCGGCACCACAGGCTGTCTCCCTCGATGTGTAGCGGATAGTCTACATTGTCCGTGAAGAGCAGGCCGGTGCCCAGTCCTTGCGGCATGCAGGGATGCTGGGTGGCCGTCCATTGGGCGATGGCGTTCAGACCGATGTTGGTTTCCAGGGCGGAGGTAATCCAGTAGCCGATGCCCCGCGCTGTGGCCAGGTCTATCCACTCCTTGACACCGCGAAGGCTGCCGTGTAGGGAGGGCTTCAGGATGATGTATTGCGGGCGGATGGTGTCCAGCAGCTCTGCCTTGCGGGCAGGGTCGTTGACGCCAATCAACTCCTCGTCCAGGGCGATGGGGAAGGGAGCGTCGGCACAGAGCGCAGCCATTTCCTGCCATTGTCCGGCGCGGATAGGCTGTTCGATGGAGTGGAGGTGGAAGCGGCTGAGTATTTCCAGCTTCCGGCGGGCGTCGGCGGGCGTGAAGGCACCGTTGGCATCCACGCGCAACTCTACCTCCCGGGGCGAGAAGCGTTGGCGGACACGCGCGAGCAATTCCACCTCACGGTCGAAGTCGATGGCGCCGATTTTCAGCTTGATGCAGCGGAAGCCCAGGCGCATCTTTTCCTCCAAACGGCGGGCCATCTCCTCGAAATTGCCCATCCAGATAAGGCCGTTGATGGGAATGCCTTCCTCGCCGGCGGCAAAGGGAGTGGGGAAGAAGCGCACGCTGCCCGCTTGCAGATGAAGGAGGGCCGTCTCCAAGCCGAACAGCATGGAGGGATAGGGGCGCAGGGCTTCGTAGTCTATCGTGCCTGTATGCTCGAAGTTGCGGCAGATTTCGGATAACACTTGTGTGTAGTCGGGCCGCGCATCGCAGCTCAGGTCGGGCAGGGGGGCACATTCGCCCACGCCGTAGCGGCCGCTTTCCGTGTCGGTCAGCAGCAGGTACCACACTTGGCGGGTGTGATAGACCCCGCGCGAAGTGCCGGCCGGTTGCTTGAAGTGCAGGGTGCGGGGGATGATGTCCAATCTATATCTTGTCATAATAGGTCAAATCTTTGGTGATTGTCAGACTATGATAGAGAAAAGGTGCCACCTTTGGTATCTCAAGGCATTGGAAAGGCTTAGGGGAACTTGGGGTATTTGCTCCAGTCGGGCTTCCGTTTCTCCAGGAAAGCACGACCGCCTTCTTGAGCTTCCTCCGTCATGTAGTAGAGCATGGTGGCGTCGCCGGCCAATTCCTGGATGCCGGCTTGGCCGTCCAGTTCGGCGTTCAGTCCCGCCTTGATCATACGCAGGGCCAGGGGGCTGTGCTGCATCATCGTCTCGGCCCACTCCACCATTTCGTCTTCCAGGCGGTCGAGGGGCACGACCTTGTTGACCAGGCCCATCTCCAGAGCTTCCTGGGCGGAGTATTGGCGGCAGAGGAACCAAATCTCGCGCGCCTTCTTCTGTCCGACAATGCGGGCGAGGTAGGAGGAGCCGAATCCGGCATCGAAGCTGCCCACGCGGGGGCCTGTCTGTCCGAAGATGGCATTCTCGGAGGCGATGGTCAGGTCGCACACCACGTGCAGGACGTGGCCGCCGCCGATGGCATAGCCGTTGACCATAGCAATGACGGGCTTGGGCAGGGAGCGGATTTGCTTCTGCACGTCCAATACGTTGAGGCGGGGCACGCCGTCCGTGCCTACATAGCCGCCGTGACCCTTGACGTGCATGTCGCCGCCGGAGCAGAAGGCCTTGTCGCCGGCACCGGTCAGGGCCACTACGTTGATGTCTTGGCACTCGCGGCAGTAGTAGAGGGCGTCGCTGATTTCCGCCGTGGTCTTCGGGGTGAAGGCGTTGCGGTAGCGCGGGCGGTTGATGGTGATCTTGGCAATACCGTTGTAGTAGTCAAAAAGAATATCCTCGTATTCTTTGATGGTTTTCCATTCTCTCATATGGGTTGTTGTTTTTGGGGTTGTTAAATGAAAATTTATCGGAGTATTTTTTAGACGCGGATTTTGCGGATTTTGCGGATTCTTTAATGGGGTTTCGCCCTATTTTGCCATCCGTATTTAAAAGAATAATAAAATCCGCCTAATCCGCAAAATCCGCGTCTAAAAAGTTAAATTCCTATTTATCTGCCTCTGATACCATGATAGTATTCCCTTAGCAACTGCACATCCCGGTCCTTGTCCGTGAAAACCTCCAGCAACATGGGGCGGTCGGCAGGGACGGTGTCTGTGAAGCGGGGCAGGAGAGCAGCCAGTTCCTCTGCATTGTGGGCGGACAGATAGTCGAAGCCGCTGTCCACGGCCCAGCCTTGGGCGGAGGTCTGATGGGTGCCCAATACGAAGCGGCGGTTTTCGTCCATGAGTCGCAGGCCGGGCAGGGTGTTGAAGATTTCGCCGCCGCCGTTGTTGAGCAACAGGATGCGCAGGTTCTTGCCGCAGTGCGGATTCCACAGGGCGTTCATATCGTAGAAGAAACTGAGGTCGCCGATGAAGACGAAGTTCAGCTTGTCCGAGGCGGCGGCATAACCCACGGCGGCGGACAGGGAGCCTTCGATGCCGTTGGTGCCACGATTGGAGAGTACCTCCACGCCATCGGGCAGGGGAAACAGTTGGGCGTAGCGCACCACCGAACTGTTGGCCAAATGTAGGGCGCAGGGCGCGGGCAGGCGACGGATGACCTCACCGATGGCTCCCATTTCCGAATAGGGGAAAGCGGGCGAGGGTATGGCATCGGACAAGCTTGTCCAGCGACGGGCGTAGTCAACTGCTTCTTCATTCGATGCGGGCAGGGCTTGTTGGAAGAAGTCGGCAGGCTCTGCTTCTATCAGTAGGCTCAGGCAACCGAAGAGGTCGGCCACTTCGCCCGACGGGGCGATGTGCCAATGCTCCTTGGGGGGATAGCTCCGCAGGTATTGCTTCAGCCGCTTGGAGAGGACGTGGCCGCCGCAGGTGATGACGAGGTCAGGGCGCAGGGTCTCTTTCGTCTCCGGACTAAGGGCGGAGAGCAGGGGCTCCGCATTTCGGATGGCCGCGCCGGGGTAGTTGGCGAGGTGGGAGGCGAAACAGGCAAAGTCATTTCCGAGATTTGCGGGAAACGGGTCGCCGGGATTCCCCTGTCCGATGAGCAGCATCCGGCGGGGCAGTTGCTTCAGGCGTTCGGCCAGTTCCTCGCAATGGTTGGCTTTGCGGGTAATGACCCGTGCAGGGGGCAACACCTCGACCGGGCAGTCGAAGAACGGCTCGCTGATGGGCACGTTGATGTGTACGGGGCCCCGGCCGTGGTGACACGTCTCCAGCAAGGCTTCATTGATGTGGCGGTTGCAATACCATTCGTCTTCTTCTGTTTTCACCTCGGGCAGGCTGACGGATTTCTTCACCAAAGAGCCGAACACGCCGGGTTGGGGCAAGGTCTGTCCGTCCATCTGGCCTATCCACGCGGCGGGTCGGTCGGCAGAGATGACCACCAGCGGCACTTGGCGGTAGAAGGCTTCGGCCACGGCGGGGTGCAGATTGAGCAGGGCGGAGCCGGAGGTGCAGCACACCGCGGCGGGGATGCCGTCGTGCAGGGCCAATCCCAGGGCAAAGAAGCCCGCGCTGCGCTCATCGGTCACGGCATAGCAGGTGAATTGGTCTTGCATCGCCGAGAAGGTGCGCACCAAGGGAATATCACGGCTGCCCGGGCAAAGCACGATTCTCCGGATGCCGTGCGCCGCCAGCAGAGCGGCCAGTTGAAGGACGTTTTTCTTGTCTGTGAACACGTGGGTTAATGTAAAATTAAAAGTTAATAATGAAAAACGGGGGATGAGCTATCCATTCTGCCTGCGTTTTTCATTTATCATTTATCATTTTTCATTCTTTATCACTCTTCGCATCGTATCCATCTTATGCTGCGTTTCCTCCCACTCCGATGCTTCCACCGAAGAGGGAAGGATGCCGCCGCCGGCGTAGAGCGTGGCTTTGCCGTCCGTCAGGCGCATGCAGCGCAGGTTGACGTAGAGGGCGGTTTGTCCGTCGTTGGGCGCCAGCCAGCCGATGATGCCTGCATAGTAGCTGCGGTTGTGGCCTTCGTTTTGTAGGATAAAGTCGTAGGCTTCCGCTTTGGGCAGGCCGCATACGGCGGGGGTGGGGTGGAGCTGGTGCAGGATGTCGCCCAAGCAGTCTGTTTCCTTCAGGTGGAAGTAGAAGTCAGTCTTCAGATGCATTACCTGACCCGCACGGGCGGTGTAGGGGCCTTCCTCCTGCAGGTCGGTGCCAATCCGTTGCAGGGTGTCACGCAGGTAGGTGCTGACCAAGGCCTGCTCCTCGCGGTTCTTCGTGCCCCACTCCTCGGTTTGTCCTCCGTTGACTACGGGCAGGGTGCCTGCCAGGGATACCGTATGCCAGCGGCCTTGCTCCTCGCTGAGGATAATCTCCGGCGTGCTGCCTATCCAGGTGCCGGTCAGAGGGGTATGCACCAGGGAGATCATCAGACGGGGATAGCGTTGACAGGCGTTGAGGAAGGTGGCCAGGGGGGAGAAGTCTTCCGGCAAACGGATGTCTTCGCTGCGCGAGAGCACCAATTTCCGGAAAATGCCTTGGCGCAGGGGGGCGATGAAGCGGCCGAAGGCCTCGGCATACGCCTGTCGGCTATCTTTGGCAGAGTCGGAGGCTTGGTTTGGCAGAGTCTTTATCTTTGCAAAACATTGCAGGCCGGTCAGGACTTTCTTGATTTCCGGCCATCCCCGCGTCACCTTGTCCGGGCGGATGAGCACGATGGGTTGACGGCTGTCCGCGTGGAAGGGTGCCAGGACAAATCCCGTCTTCCCGTTCAACTCCGGCAGGCGGGCATACGTATCGGGAGTGCCTTCACGTTGGAGCACCAAGGTAGGTTGTTCTTTCCACGGGAGGCGGTAGAGAGCGAAGCTGACGGCGCTTTGCGTCAGCGCGTCTATCTGTCTGTGTAGATGAGTTTCCGGCATATTCATTCGGCAAAAATACACATTTCTGCCGTAAGGTGTATGCGGGGGAGGGATATTTGTTCAGCATTGCTTCAACTTCTCCTCCACGCCCGGTGTATAAGGAATCAGTTCGTAAAGCCGCCGGGCGATGGCACGGCTCTGCGGAAGAACTTGTGTGCCTTCGAAAAATTGGTCGGCAAATTCTTTCACGAAGCTGTCCGGCAACCGGTAATCGGATTCTTCCACCAGGATGTTCAAGGCGATGAGTCGCCAGTACACATTGGCCAGATTGTCCAATCCTATGCTTATTTCCGCTATATCGATGAGGAGCAGTTGGAAGTCTGTGTCTTCGATGGTTTCGGCCAGGTCGAGCATGCCTTCCCAGTCGGATGAAAGCAGGGTAATTTTGTCCAATGCTTGCCGATGTGGTTGTAAAGAAGGATGAACTCCTTGTTTTACGAGGTGATTCCAAGCTCTGCCTACGGCCTGCGACAATTCCAATAGATGGGGGATGGAAAGGCAGGGAAAGAAGTCCTCTTCCTTCAGTTCGGGTAATTGCGCATCATATACGAAAGCATTAATCAGCAAATCACGAAATTCGATATAAGACGTATAGGAATCTTTTAATTCTTTGGGCCAATGGTAGCTATCGCCGTGCTGCATTTCTGTAAAGTCATCCCATTCGAAGATGCGCAAGACCGCTTCGGAGGTAAATACCGGGTCGCAGAAATAGGGGAATACCCATTTGAAGTATTCCGGCGGGATAACTTCTGCGGAGGAGCGTTCAAAGTCTTCCACCTGCTGATAGACTTCTTTGCGGAGTTCAAGGTACAAGTTTATAATATATTCTTCCTTGCCTTTGGAATACCAATAAGCAGCTGTGGCCTTATCCTGCTTAAGAGGAGGCAATCCGTTCGACGTGTCATCCTTGCCGCTGTACAGGTCTCCCAGATTTTTAGCCGTGTATTCCTTGCCCAGGCGTGTGGCCCATTGATAGTATCTAATGGCTTTTTCCCAGTCCGGTTATATCAGTCGCCCCATGTGGTACATCACACCTCTGTCGACGATACTTTGCAGATCTCCTTGCCGTATATATTTTTCGTTCAGGCTTATGAGTTGTTTGCCTTCTTCCGGTGTGAGCTGGTCATCTTCCAGCATAAAGTTTATCATGGTGTCATTGAGCGGATTGCCGGCTTTGCACCCCAGTTCATCCGCTTTGCATACGTATTCGTAAGTTTGCCGGAGGATTTTCTTTGAATCCTCTTCACTCTTATCATCCGATTCTTCCAGCTGGGCGCACAATTCTTTGGCCAGGCCGCTATAGCCGTCTCCGCAATGATGATCCGCCGCCAGCTGGTAATACCGGTGTGCCTCTTGCTTGTCTTCATCCACCCATTCGCCTTTCTCATAAATCTGTGCGAGCATGACGGCCGCGCGCGGTTCTCCTTTTTCCGCGGCTTGTTTCAAGTAGTTTATCCCCTCTAGTTCATCCGTGAAATCATGTCCTTCCGTGCAGAGGATGGCTCCGTATTTGAAGGGTGTCAGTGCGTCGAGTCCTGTCCGGGCAACTTGTTTCAAGTAATGCAAGGCCCGCTTGTTGTCCTTGGGTGCCCAGTCGTATTCACGGTAAGCGTCTTCATCGTCCCGTATCAGCGGGTTGGATTCCAGCGACCGGGTGCGGAAGATATGGTAAAGCTTCAGGCCGGCATCTGCGGCATAACCCCCGCCTAAATAGATGGCTTCTTCATAGTAGGCCACGCAATCTGCTTCTGTCTTTCCTTCTTGGCCATGGCCTTCCTGACACATAAGCCCCAGCAGGTAACAGCATGCACCTAGGGGAAGAGTGGCTCCTTGGCGTAGCCACTTCCAGGCTTCCGCATCGTTTTGTTCGCATCCTTCTCCGTAATAATGCATAAAGCCCATCATGAAGAAAGAGAACTTGTCGCCGGCTTCAGCCGCTTTTTTGTACCAGCGATAAGCCTGCTCTGCTTTTTGCGGTACGCCAATGCCGTCTCTGTAGCAGTAGGCCAATGCTGCCAGGCATTCTACTACTCCGTATTCGGTGCCTTTGCGTAGCAGGCTGATGCCTTTCTGGATGTCAGTGTCTTCCTTATACTGATAGTCCTTATTGATAATATGGAGCCATGCCATGATTTCATAAGCTTCCAGGTATCCTTCTGATAAAGCTTGCTGATAGAGCTCTAAAGCTCGTTTTTCATCCGCTTCCAAGCCGTTGCCATCGCGAAACATATCGCCCATGATTGCAAAACTTTCCGGAACATGTTTTTCCATGCATCGTTTTAACAGCTTGAATGCTATCTTGGCGTTTCGTTTCCGGGTCCAGCCGTAGAGGTTATCTTTGGCCAAGCGCAGCATGGCGAATGGGTCGCCCATGTTGACGGCTTTGTCAAGCAATTCATGGGTGCGGTTGATGTCTTTTTCCACCTGGAATCCGAATTCATAGCAAAGCTCCAGTTCCAGGATGCCATAACTTTCTCCTTGATCGGCGCATAATCGGGCGTAGTGGTAGGTCTGTTCGTCATTCCGTTCGATGTGTGTATAGTAGCGGCACATCATGTATTGGGCGAAGGCGTGGCCGGCATCGGCTTGCTCCTTGATATACTTGAAGCGGAAGGCGTCCAGCTTCTTCATGCGGGCATAGGTGGTGAGGATGGTGCGGATTAGGAACCGGGCTTCCTGATGGTTGTTCAGTGCCGGATGAATCAGCTCTGCAAAGGCCGTATCCAGGTCATAACTCTCCAGTGATTTCTTGGCGGACTTGACCGCTTCTTCATAAAGCGGATTGTCCGGAGTCTCCATATTGTCTTTTGTCGGAGAAGGATTGTCCGGGATGCGGGTAGCCGGTTGCGGTTGTTTGATATCCATGCCGATATTGGCGGCCACGGCTTCTACCAATGGCATCAGCATCTCCTTGTAATCCGGATAGGCCACCAGCCAGTGCTTACGCGAGAGGTAATAGTCAAAGTCGTCGTTCATGGGGGTGGCATCCACCAGGAAAGGTATGATGATTTTCCCATGGCTGAATGCTTTGTCCACTTCATTGGCCACCTGCGAAGATTTGTTTGATTCTTCCGAATAAATCAGCACCATGAGGCTGCACTCACGAATGGCCTGCACGATGTTGCCTGCCCAGGTTTTGCCGGGGGTGATATTGCGTGGCGCAATCCAGCAGGGGATGCCGTATTCTTCCAGTATATGGCAGGTAGCATCCGCAATGGCTTTGTTGGCCGAAGAGTAGCTGATAAATACATGTTTGTTTTCCATGAGGTAACCAAATTAGGTGGATTGTTGATTCATACGCGCAAATGTATGAATTAAAAATGATATAACAAATTCTTGCATAAATTTGTTGAGGCCGTGAAGTGTATGCCAGATGCAGGAAATTCATGATTTTTTCCCATCCTTTCCCGGCATGTTTAATCCTCCCTTTTTTGCGTAGTCTAAAAACGGAGTTGTAACGGACCTGAAACGGAGTTGTAACGGACCTGAAGCGGAGGGGAACACATTTAACCGGTGCATGACAGATATACAGCATAAGCGGTTTAATATATACTGATCCGGTCTATGGATAATACTTTCTTGCCCAAGTCAGTACTACTGCATTTTTTCAGGTGGCTAAGTGTGGAAAAAATGAGGGCACCCCGAAGGATGCCCTCACAAACAAAACAAACAAATAAATTGTGGGAAAAAATCCCGCAAGCAATTCGCGCCTCACGGCGGGAAGAACTTTATCTTAAAGCATTGTCAGCTTATTCTATGCCGCCTACATTATCACCCACATTCGGAATGAGTTTGTACACGCGAACGCCGCTTTGACCATAAGCAACAAATATGTATTTGTCGCCAGCTGTAGTAGTAGTTAAGACAGCGACATAGTTGGCCGAGTGGCGGGGCTGTTGTACATTGCCATCTTCATCAAGAATGGGTTCTCCTTCCTCAACTCCGGTTGTGGGAACATCGTCTGAATTAGGCAAACCGTTTTCATCATATTCTGCAACTTCGAAAGCATATAGGCTTAACTTGCCTCCATCCAGCATGCTGTAGACACGCAAACCACTGCCTGTTGCGGCATAAAGCAAGTCATCATCTATGCACAAACCAGTGGTGTTAGGGCCACCGTCTTCAAAGTCATCTTGAGCTACTTCTTGACCGTTAGAAAGGTTATAGACACGCAATCCGTTCAAGCCTGCACCTACATAGGCGTAGCCATCTTTTATCACCATGACATGCTTGCCTTGCGTCGGGGTTGAAGCACCATTTTCATTCACAAACCAGTCTCCTGTAACGGGGTCATACGATTCGCTGAACTTGTCATCCGAAAGCAGAGGCTTCATATTGTCTACAACTACTGAATTGTCGCTTGCTTTGATAATCTGAGCTTTCTCTGCATCCGTGTGCAGGATGTAGGCTTCTCCATTATAAGTAGTGACATATTTTCCTCCAAAGCCCGCTGTCAACTCTTGTCCGAGGGTTAACCATGTATTTCTTTCCGGATGTTCATAGCTGTAAGAGGCTGATTTTGCACTGGGATCAAAAGTTGCGTATGTGCCGTTATAACCCGTTACGGCAATTAATTCGCCATCTAATTCTGCTACAGCATTTACAGAGGTTCCCGGCATTCCCAAGATTTCCGCTCTTGACATGCCGAATCCGGGAATACGGGCTACAACAGCTCCTTTAGTGGCATGAGTGGCCGAAAGAAACAGTCCCCAGTTATTGCCTGCTACAACTTCTCCATTGGGATTATAAAAAGTAACATCGTCTACTTTCATTACATTCTCGAATTTCATAACATTTTGAGCTAGTACTGAAGATTCGATGTCAATGGTGGAGGTATTATCTCCCGTTTCGTTAAAACCAACCACATCAAGCTGTCCGCCCCATACTTGTGCAGGATTGGTTGCTTGTCGGTCGGAATGCCAGGTGATGTATACTGTATGTTCAGTATTTTCCTCGTTCTCAATATAAATGGATGTGGTAGACCAGACACGATCTGCTGCTTGTGCTTTAGGATTTTTAATCGTGGCAACATAATTGAGCCTGTTCTTCTTAACACCTCCAACTGCTTTTGTCGGTACAACCATTTGGATACGATCTGCCTGCGAGGCTCCGTCCAGTACTTGTAGCGTAACTACATTCTCTTCCGTTTCCGGATCCGGAGTTGGATCGGGATTCGGGTTTGTGACATTGTCGTCACTGCAAGCTGCGGTCATCATGAGTGCCGCAAAGCCTGCCAACCAATAAAACTTTTTGTTCATAACTTTACGTTTTAAATAATTAGACAATTGTTGTTCTTTTCTCATTTGTTTCATCATACTCCTTTCTGTTTTTGCTTCAAGATTAATACCTATGTTTGTTTCTTTCGTTTGCTTTTCCTCCTTTCTTTTATTTATAGGAACACGAATGCCTGCCTTAACAAGGAATCCACCCGTTTGCGCAGTTGCTGCGTGTTCACCGGTTTGGACATGTATGAGTTCATGCCGCTGTTCAGGATGCGCTCTTCGTCCGATGCGTAGGCATAGGCCGTGAGCGCCAATATGGGTACGTCCGTAGAGAGCTTGCGGATTTCGCGGGTGGCCTCGTAACCGTCCATGACGGGCATGTTGATGTCCATCAGGATGAGCTGCGGATGGCACTTGCTGAACATTTCTACGGCCTCTTGTCCGTTCCAGGCATGGAAGAGGTTGTATTCCTTGGACAGGATGGCTTTTATCAGCTTGTAGTTGCTCTCGTTGTCCTCCGCCACCAGGATGTTGACCTGTTGCGACGAGGGAATGACCGTCTTGGAAGAGGCAACCTTTTGCAGGACTTCTTCGGCCGACTTATAGGGAATGATGAACCAGAAGGTGGAGCCTTTGCCTACTTCGGACTCTACCCCGATTTTTCCTCCCAAAGTTTCCGCTATGCTCTTGCAGATGGAGAGACCGAGACCTGTTCCCTGCTTGTGCGAATTGAGTTTCACAAAGCGTTCGAAGATATCCTTCTGACGTTCTTTTTCAATGCCACAACCGGTATCCTTGACATAGAAATACAGTTGGGTATCTCTGTGCTCGTACCCAAAGCTGATGCTGCCATTGTCCGTGAACTTGATGGCATTGGTCAGCAGGTTGGTGATGAGTTGTGTCAGGCGGTTGCGTTCGGAATGTATGATGCACTGTTCCATGCCGGTGGCATAGGAGAGCGTGACGGGCTTTTCCATAGAAGCCAGGCGTAGCTGCGTGGAGTCGAAGATTTCTTTCATCAACTTGTTCAGATCGAAGTCGGTGTAGGTGAATTCCACCGTGCCGGCTTCTATCTTGGACAGGTCGAGGATATCGTTCACCAGTTGCAGCAGCAGGTCGCTGTTGTTTTCGATGATGTGGACATACTCCGTCCGTTCGTCTTCGGTCTCGGCGTTGACCAGCAGTTCACTGAATCCTACGATGGCACTGAGGGGGGTGCGTATCTCGTGGCTCATGTTGGAGAGGAAAGACGACTTCAGTCGGTTGGATTCTTCCGCCTGACGTTTGGCTGCCCGCAGTTCTTCCTCCATCATCTTGCGCTTGGTGATCACCTGGCGCGAGCCCACTATCATGAGCGGGTGTCCCTCATTGTTACGGGTACCCACCATGGCACGTACTTCTACCCATTCCTTGTGGGACTTGCCGTTGGCGACAAACTCTAAGCGGCATTCCTCCCTGATGCGTTGCCGCTTGCCGTCTATCAGTTCTTCCAGGGCTTGGCGAACGCGTGTGCGGTCGTCGGGGTGGATGTTGGTGTAGACTTGCTGTACGGTCAGCGATATGTCCTCTTGTGTGATGGAGCCTGTTGGTTCGTTGATGATTTCCTGGCTGTAGATCATGTTGCTCTCCAGGTCGTAGCGCCATGGTGATACGTGTGCGGCATCCAGGGCAATTTCCATCTTCTTGTTCAGGTCGCGCAACTTCTCTTGTGCTTCGTGCAGCTCTGTGCTGTCCATGCAGAAATACTCCATGAAGCGGCCATTCTCGCAGGGGCGGACCATAATGTCGTAAAAGCGGTTTGTCCCGGGGTAGTAGTACTGGAAATTGAGCGCGTTTCCGGTCTGCTTCGCCATGTTGCTCGCCTTCAGGAAGGTGGGCATGGAGTCGGGAAAGAGCTTGCTGCCCAGTTGACCGATGCACTTCTCCCGTGGGTAAATCTGGTCGGTGAAGCACTTGTTCACATCCCGGTAGTAGGAATCTACTATCATTCCTTTCTCGTCCGTAATCACTTCCTGATACATGTAGAGCAACGGCAAGGCGTTCAGTATGCCAGAGATACGGTTGGACAATTGCGCCTCCTTTTCCTGTAGTTGGCGCAGGCGTTTGCGGTTGCGCAAGTAAAGGAAAAGCAGGATGGCAATGGCCACACCGAGCAGCCCTGCTAAGCTTATCAATATCATTCTACCGTCCATGGTTCGTTATGCTATATATGTAAAACTTGTGTACATTATTTCTGCCAGGTCTGTAGCAATACCTGGAAGCGGTATTGCCCGTCATCGGTTTTTTCGGAAGTCACCGCACCGTTCATCTTCAAGGCCACTTCCAGGGCCAAGGCCACGCGGAAGTCGGTATCCAGGATGGCTGTGTTGTCCGGGGTACAGGTGATGACAAGATTGGCCAAGCCTCCGTCTACGTTGCCATTGACCGTCACTTCGCCCGTTCCCATATGGCAGGCGCAGGACAACAGGTTGGTGAAGACAGCCTTTAGCAAGACGGGGTCGCCAACGATGTTTATCTGCCCGTTCAGTTGGAGGTTCCAGGTGATTTTCCGGGCTTTTGCCGCAGGTACCAGTAAGCTGATGACGTGCGTGAGGCAATCGTTGACCGATATGGATTCGTTTTTCATCTCCAGGCTCTGCAGTCGTTGCGAGGCCCAGGATACCAGGCTTTCGGAGGTGTAGTCCGGCAGAGCATACAGGCTATCGTCGAGGAAAGGCAGGGGAATGGAAAGTGCCAGGTCGCCCAAGTGGCGTGCCAGGTCATCCTTTCCGCAGCAGGCCATGCCGGCCAACAGGCAGATGGCTGCATCCCATCCCAGTCCGGCTTCGGTTTCCCGGTCCTGCTTCTTCTGCTTGCTCTCCGAGAGGTTGATTTGCGTGATGAGGCAGTTCACGATGTGCTCCTGTATGAAGGGTTTCGTGATAAATTCATTGGCTCCTGCCTCCAGGCCTTCCTTGATGTCTGTATCCGAGTTCAAGGCGGACAGCATGATGATGGGGATGTGGGCGGTGGCGGGGTTGGATCTGATGGCACGGGTGGCCTCGAAACCGTTCATGCCGGGCATCAGGATATCCATCAGGATGATGTCCGGTTGCGTGCGGGTCAAGAGGTCCAAGGCCTGCCGACCGCTGTTGGCGCTCACAATATTGAATTTATATTTTGCGAGCATTCCTTTCACCAGGAGAATGTTGGTCGGGATATCATCCACTACCAGCACGGTGTATTTTGAAAAATCTGTTTCGTTCATATGGTCGATTCTTTACAAGTTCGTTTATAAGTAATAGTCCGCATCGGGCAGTACATTCATGGCATCAAACAGGATGCCGTGGGCGGTCAGCAACGGGCGGAGTTGTATGTTCAAGAATTCCTTATGGGCTACGCAGAGGATGATGGCGTCGAATTCTCCCTGGTGGCTGTCCAGTTCGTTCAGCAGTTGGATCCGGTAACGGCGTGCCACTTCGTCCTGGTTGACGATGGGGTCGTAGACAGAGACATGGTCGGTGACCCGCCGCAAGCAGCTGTACACGTCTTCTACCTTGGTGTTGCGCGTGTCGGGGCAGTTGGCCTTGAAGGAGAAGCCGAGTATCAGTATCCGCGAGTCTACGACATGTACCCGTCTGTCCATCATGCACTTGGTCAGTACTCCGGAGACGAAGTGGGCCATGTTCTCATTGATGACCCTGGCTTCCATGATAAGACGCGGGTAGACGTTGTAGGCCCATGCGCCGTGTATCAGGTAGTAAGGGTCCACACCGATGCAGTGTCCGCCGACTAATCCCGGGCGTACGTTCAGGAAGTTCCATTTAGTGGAGGCGCAATCCAGTACTTCGGTGGTGCTGATGCCCATGGCGCGGAAGACGGAACATAGTTCGTTCATCAAGGCGATGTTCACGTCGCGCTGGGTGTTCTCTACCACTTTTGCGGCTTCTGCCACACGGATGGACGAAGCGCGGCAAGTGCCGTTGGTCAGTACGGAATTATACAGTTTCTCGACGAAATTGAGGGTCTCCGGCGTGGATCCGGATACAATCTTGGTGATGTTCTCCACGGTATGTTCCTTGTCGCCCGGGTTGATGCGTTCGGGTGAGTAACCCACGTAATAGTCCGCGTTGAATGTCAGGCCGGACCTGCCGGTGAGCATCGGTACGCAGATTTGTTCTGTGCAACCGGGGAAGACGGATGACTCATAGATGACCACATCGTCTTTCTTCAGCAGTTCGCCCACAGTGGCGCTGGCCATCCTTAACGGGGTGAGGTCAGGATTGTTTTCTTCGTCTACCGGAGTGGACACACAGACGATGTACACGTTGCAGTCGCGCAGGTCTTCCGGATGGGTAGTCAGATGCAGGTTACCTTCCATGCGGTCCACTAAGGTATTGGCACACACTTCGCCGGTTTCGTCGTGGGCACGCAACAGGTTGTTCACCCGTTCTTGGTTGATTTCCAAACCGTCCACACGGTAACGCTTGGCAAACAGGCAGGCCAGTGGCAATCCTACGTAGCCCAATCCTATAATCCCGATTCTAATGTCTTTTATATCCATATAATTCTCTTAATCTACCGTTGTTCGTTTGTTGTTCTGTTGCTGACTTTCTGCTTCTAACCGTTTTCTGTCAGCGCCTTGTTTGTTTGTCTATGGCCATCCATATGTGTGCATATCAGTTTCTCCTTTCTCTACGTTCGTTCCAGTTGTGCGCAGATAGATGTCTTGCGCGGGTTCCATGGGTCTCGGTATGATGTGAAGAAGAAAATCTCGGTGGTATGTGCCCACAATCTTGCCAAGCGTAGGAAATAGCCGTTGTAGAGCGAGACGAGGGGCAGGTAAGCGAAGAGGTAAAGTTCTTCTTTGCGCCGTTCGGTCGTTATCATCACTATGGCAAATGCTATTAGTGAGAAACAATAGCGTATGAAGAAGCCCAGGAATACCACTTCGAAGAAATGGTTGTTCTGCGTTAGTACCAGATTGATGATGTAGAACAGCCAGACGTAGTTCAGTACTCCATCGTAGAAGATGTTCTCCAAGTTTGACAGGAAGTTCAGCATCGAGAAGTTGCGGGTGGGCAACAGTATATCCTTATGTTTACGTATGCGGAAACGTACCAATGATTTTGACCAGCGCAGGCGCTGTTTGAACAGTTGAACCCACGAGGTGGGTACATTGGTCATGCATACGGCTTTTCCGGCAAAGTGAACTTTCCATCCTGCCTTGCGTATCTTTTGCGTGATATCGCCATCCAATCCGGGGCCAATATCCCAGTAGCCTATTTGTCGCAAGGTTTTCGTATCGAATGCGCCGAATGCACCGGAGATGATGTGGTAGATACCAAGCGCACTGGTGACGGTGCGTCCCACCATGATGGTCTTCAGATATTCCAGTGCCTGTAGTGAGGTACAGATGGTTTCTTGGGCGTTGCGCACCTTCACGCATCCTCCCACGGCTTTGATGTTGGGGTCGAAGTAGAATGGGAGCAAGATTTGTTCGATGGCGTCGCGATCCAGGGAAGAGTCTGCATCCAGGTGTATGACATATTTTCCTCGTGCATAGTAGGCACCGAAATTGGCTGCACTGGCCTTGCCGCCACGTATATTCAGGCGGAGGTAGCGGCTGATAAGACCACGCCGTTCCAGGTCGGTATATATTTGTGGCGTGGTGTCGTCTGAGCCGTCATCCACGATGATGATTTCAAGATTCTTGTACGTCTGCTCTTGGAGTGAATTCAGCAGCGCATAGATGTGTTTACCTTCGTTCTTGCCGGGCACGAGAATAGAGACCAGCGGATTGTCTTTGCGAAGCGTCATGGCAGCCTGTTCGTCAGTGCGCACGATGGACTTCCACGTGGCACAGCGGTAGAGTGTCACGAGAATCTCTGCCAGGTAGTAGCGTGGAAACTCAATGAAGAACAGGAACCAATAGGTGTTCAAGATGCTCGAGATAGACAAACCCTCCAGGTAGGTCACAAACGTATCCAGCGTGTCGAAGATATAGTTCATGGTTTCTCCTCCTTTCTTTTGCCTTCTGTTACCCATAAGTTGCCTGATAAGGTCCGGGTGCGTATAAATTCCTCGCACCGGGTCCGGTCGGTGGAACTAAAGGGTGAGACGATGTATAAATTGCCATGTTTGTAGAGGCGGTATGCGTATCCGGGCTGGCTTTCGGCATTCTTGCGCAGTTGCGATTGAGCATTCTCTTTCTGGCTGAAAGCTCCTTCTACCACATAATACGTGCCTTTACAGGTTTCTTCCACTGTCTGTTCGGTGGTAATTTCGGCTTTTATTGTCGGGGCTTGTACGCTGTCGGCCGGCTCTTCCGTAGCGGTTGTGTCGGTTGGGAGTTCCGTCATGGTGGCATAGGCCGGAGCTTCTTCTACTTGGGTCATCGATGTATTCAGTTCCTCCTTCTCTGGCGTATACAGCAGGGCGAACACCAAGGTTACGGCAGCTACGGAAGCGAGGGATAAGACGATAGTCCGAGTGGAAAGGAAACGGTTTAAATGGGTCTCCTCTTCAGCTTCTTCCGGTTCGGTTTCCTCCTTGACTTTTTCCAATTCGGTCTCTTCCGGATTCAGTTCTTCTTCCAGGTTCAACTCTTCTTCTGGATTCAGCTCTTCTTCCGGAATTCCTTGTATAGGTTCCTCACTTTCCGTGGCAGACTCCTCGCTTTCCGTGGCAGATTCTTCGATTTCTGCGACAGGAATGCTCAGTGTTTCGGTAGAGGCCTCTGCCGGTTTTTCAGATATGTTTTCTTCTGTCGTTTCGTTGCCGAGGTCTGTCTGATTCTCGTTTTCTGTTGGTTGGCGATAGGCAAAAGTTTTGTTCGGAAACGGAGACGTGAAGTGTAAGCTGTTGGTAAACTCTTCCATGTCCTCCTCGTAACGTGACACCGCATAGCAGATGCGCTCACCGGGAGCGATGGACGAAGCTTCCTTGTATAAAATGGCATCCAGTCGGTCGGTCATCTCGTTGCCGGTGAGGTTGTTCTCCTTATCGCTGGCATACACGGAGTCTCGGATATAGACCATATTATTGGCCGAGGAGACTTTGTGTGTGGGGAAGCGTTTGCAGATCAAAGCAATGAAATCCGAACTCAGCGGACAGGATTCCTCTTGTTCGTTCAGCACCCACACTTTCACTACTACGATGTCGGCATCGGTACTGCCTGCACTTTTCAGTTGGGACAGCAGGCGTAGCCGGGATACGAAATTATCGAAGGGCATGTAGTTGTCGTAGAAGTCGGTGTAGACCGTGAAGCCGATGTTGGGCGATATGATGGCTTTGCAACCTTCCGAGGTTATTTCGAAGGCTGTAACATCATATGGAGTCAGGCCGGAGACATCCGACTGATTGTTGCAAGTGGTGCATACCGCCGACATGTTTGGCTGGACAAAAGTTTCCTCACAGTTATGGCACGTGTACACGGAAGACGGGCGGTCGTAGTCCACTCCGATGTGGCGCAGCAGTTGGTGGCACTTGGGACAACGGAGCTGACCACCGAAATTATATGTATGTTCCGGTGATATGTTGGCGCAACGGAAGTGGTGGATGACCTCTTCGCATTCGATGTTGGAGCTGTGGCAGTGCGGACAGTTCTCTATATATAATAGGTGGCTGTGTAAGCACTTCGGACACAGGTATATCTTGTTGATGAACTGTATGGGTCGGATATACCGCTTCTCCAGTAGCGATTGGTTGAAGATGATATATTCGTTCAGGGTGTAGGCTCCCTGGCGGTAGAACAACTCGAAGAGGGGGATGGAGTAGCCCATGGCCGAGAGGTTGTTCAGTTCCGGGGTCAGGTTATACGTGCGGCGCGAGATGAGGTAGCGGTAGAGGCGGACAAAGAATAGGTTTCCGGAGAGAACCTGATTGTCGTCCGGTTGTAAACCTGTGCTCTCAATGTGGCTGATGATATTTTCCACGGTGTCGAGTGTCTCGCTGTCATCAATGTCGTACGTGTAGCAGTCTACCAGTTCGTCGTATTCGTCCAGTTGTCCTTTTAAGTCTCTTGATACCAGGAAGGGCTTGTAGCAGCATTTGCGGGAGGTGACCGGGTTGATGACATTCAGAATGGCCTTCGCCTCATCAGGCGATGAGGTGAATATAAAAACGACATCAAACATCTCGCGCAGGAAGTCATTGCTGTCTTCCAGATTGAATGCGCTATCGAAGATCAGTATTCGACGTTGCCGTTTATTGTTCTGAATGGTTATCATAAGTTATCTCCTTTCTGATAGAGGGTATCTGCGGGTATTACTTGGCTGTTCTCCTTGATTTCCAGGGTGCGGCTGGCAAATTCTTCATCCTCTGCCTGGAAATTGTTGGTACGAACTCGTACGGGTAAGTTGTCCGTAAGTACCCAAAACGGTACTTGCTGGCCGGGCAGGAACGTGAAGTAGGCAATGACCGCATCAATGTCGTGTGCGAAGTTGCTCACCAGGTGTTTGGGAATTTCCTCCACGCGCATGCCGAGGAGCGACAGTTTCGCCTTGAGGGTAATGTCATCATTGACTACGATTTCTACATTTCCTTTCTTATTGATATATTTTACCTTGTTGCTTGGGATGTAGGCTATCACACCCAGGTTGCAGGCGGCGTAATCATCGTGTTGCAGGTCGATGATTCCTTCTTTGTGGAAGACTACGGTTTCTTCGGCCACCTTGATATCTGTCACGACAGCATCTTTGGGGGCGCAGGCGTATTTGACGAGATACTGGCTCACGTTGTTTCCTCCCGGTGCGTTAGGCAGGAAGTTCGTCCCATACCCCGAATGAGCCAAATCTTTCGAGGCCTTGGCCGCCATACGCCGATAGATGGCTATCTTGCGGTATTGTTCCCTCAACCGCTCTTCCACCTCTTTGCGTTCGGCTTGCAGCATAAGCTTTTGGGTATTGTCGGTCACGCCATAGTACACGTCGTTTTCTTCGTTTTTCAACCGCTTGTCCAATTCCTGTAGCCGTACTCGCAGGACAGGCACTTCGGCAGCTGCCAGTTCGGCCTGCACCTGCATCCGGTGGTAGTCGCCCACTACGCCCGGTACGGAGATGACATTCTGATGCTCCAGCAGGTTGTCTATCAATACATAGGAGTAAAGTGTGTCTCCTGCTTCCACTCTATCGCCTACTTGCTTGTAGATACGGAGTACGAACAGGTCATCCACGGCCCGCATGTTGTTTTGATCAAGCTTGATGTAGCCGTCGTAATAGGTGTAGACAATTCGCCGCACTACATAAATAGCCAGTATCAGCATTACGGCGGCAAAGATGCTGCCGAAGATGATCTGTTGATTCCGGAGACGTTTCTTGCGGGAGATCAAGACCTCTTCTACGTTCATTTCCTGCGGTTCGCGATTGTAACTGAAGTTTTTCATTTTCTTATCTCCTTCATGCGTAATAAGGGGGCCATATCCGGGTAACCCGCTGTCTTTTGGATATCCAGCAGACAGAGTGCCCTCTCCCGTAGCAGGCTGTATGTCCGCTCCAGGCTTTTCAAGTATTCGTTGTATTCCTCCAATCGTGCTACGTGGTTATAGCCATTCTGGCTGTTCAGATAACCTTCTTTGCGGAGGGCAATGAAACGGCGTAGCAGGTCGGCATGTCTTTGTTCGGCATCGATGGCCACGTTCAGCCGATTCAGCTGGTCGAGCAGGCGGTGGCATTGTTCTGCCAATGTTTCGGAGAGTGTCTCCCTTCCCAATGCATTGATGGCCTGTTCGGTTCGCAAAGCTTTCCGCTTGGCGGAAGCGTCTCCATAGAATGGGAAAGTGAAGCGTGCTCCCACCTCCACGTTGGTGGACGATTTCGGTCCTATACCGGTGCGCAGGTAGTGGGAAACCCTCACGAAAGGTGTAAGGCGCAGTTCGTGTGCGTAGTTGGTGAGGCGGATTCGGGCGTCGAGTATCTCCCCCCGGACGTGCGATTCTTGTAGCTCGATGTGGTTCTCCCGCACGTGAGCTAACAGGCGGGCGCTGTCCACTTCCACCCAGGCGGGCTGAAGGATTCGTATCGCCCGGAGCTCTTCGGGAGTTGTCACCCCGGTTTGTGCGAGGGCATGTTCGATGCGCATCTTTTCGGTGTTATTCTCCAGCAGTTTCTCATTGCTGGCGCGGTTGGTTTCCAGGACAAACAAATAGGCCTTCTGCAACACCTCGTTGTTCAGCAATTGTTCGTGTAGCACTGCGGCGGACAAGGCGTCATAGTACTTTTTGATGGCTTCTTCCGTATGGTTTTTCGTGGGGGAGAAGAGCTTTCTTTGTTGTTGTAGCCGTTCTGCCTGGTTGGAGAGGTTGATGAGGCGCAATTCTGATTTTCGCTGGAGGAAAGAACTGTTGAAAAGGTTCCATCCGACTTCTCCCTGAAACTTGGCTTTATACCGTGAGTATTGGTCGTCTTCGTCGAATCCCAATTGGTCATCCAGACGGTAATAGGCCTGTCCTGTCAATTCCAATCCGTGTTTCCGCAGGAAAGCCTTGCGTTCGTAGGCCTCCTTCTCGTCGAAGACGGAGTCAAGAACGTCGGTGGATGCACATCCACCGACCCATGCAAAGGCTTCTTCCGGTTCCGCTGTACATTGTAGTAACGAATCGAGCACTACGAACCGTCGCGAGAAAGCAGACAGAATGCTGTCGTTGTTGAGCCCTTGCAACAATACAACTTCGGCAGAGCCGGTAGTGTTTCCGACCTGCGCAAAAACGGTGTTCCCCGAACACAGAAGAATGACCGCAATAAATAAACCGTATACGTTTGTTTTGCTCATGATAGGTGTTGTTTTTCAACGTATCCTATATATCTAATTCGGAACTTGCTGTCGGATGCGGATCCGGTAGTTGTTCCTTTGCCTTTCAGGCATAATTTCCATGCTGCAAAGATAAAGAAAATTACATTAAAGTAAGAATATATTTTCAAGGAAAATGTAGAATTCATAAGAAATTTTTCTCTTTTTTTCGTGCTGAATCTCATTTGTCCCTGGATGTATGCCTCTGTGGCCTTGTAGGCGGGTGTCCGCGTATGCCTGAAAAGAAGCCATAAATTGCCGTTTAATTTGGTTGCTTGGCTGATAAGTCTTACCTTTGCACGGATACTTACGATAAGCAATGAACAAACAGACTTACGGTTGGTTTTATTTTACGGTTTGTATGCTGGTAATGGCTACGCTCTTGCCCGTTCATGCGGCAGAGGGCTTGCGACACGTTACTTTTGTCCATTCCTATTCCAAAGCGACCTCCTGCCATGAAGATTTGAACCGTGGCTTGAAGGACGGATTGAAGGCCGGAGGAGTGAATGCTTCGGTAGATATCGAGTATTTGGGTGTGGGCGTGGGCGACTGGCATGTGCATGCGGAGATGATGGAAGACATCTGCCGGAAGGCCCGTGCCGGAGGGGCGGATGCCTTGGTGACCGTAAGCGGTGTGGCCGTCAATGCGTTGCTGACGTGCGATGATTCCTTGTTATGGGAGCTGCCTGTTGTATGTGCAGGCATGAAGAAGGTGCCCGACGCGCTGTTGCAACGCAAGAATGTGTGCGGTTTCTCTGTGAGCAATGATTATGCCGCCTTGCTGGACGAAGCTGTGCGGGTGTTTCCCGAGCGGAAAGACTTTATCTGCATAGCCGATACGAGTGCCTATAGCCGCCAATGCCTGGAAGAACTGAATGCCTATTGGAAAGTATTCAGCCGGCAGCATCCGGAGTATAGTTGGAAGGTCTATGACTTGGTGGCCGAGATGCCTGCCCGGGTGGTAAGGGATATCTGCTATACGGAGAGTGCCTCCAATCACATTGTCGTTGCGCCCAACTGGAGTCAGTTTATGTCCTTTGTGGCCCGCAACTCGTTTGCCGCTCCTATTTATGCGTTGCAGAATCTGGCCGTGAGCAGCGGAAGCCTTTGCGCTTACGACATGAAGCCCTATGACATGGGGTATCAGGCAGGGTTGATGGCGGCCAAGGTGCTGCAAGGAGCCGCTCCCGCGTCGTTGGGATTCACCGACCGGAAAGGAACATTCCTTTATAACCTGAAAGCTGTACAACAATTTGGCTTGAGCCGGAGTGTGGTGGAGAAGCAGGGTGTCATCTTCGGTGCCTCGTGGGTTGAATTGTATCAAAGTTGGCTGATAGTCGGCTCGATTGTGCTGTTTCTGGTGGTGGTTACGGTCATCCTCTGGCTATTGCACCTGAATCATCAGGAAAGCCATCGGCGGAAGGAGATGCAAACCCGCCTGATGGTGCAGGATCAGTTGGTGAAGCAACGCAACGAGTTCAACCATATTTTCTGTTCTTTCCGCGACGGTTTGGTAACTTACGGTGCCGACATGGAGTTGCACTTCATCAATCCCGCCATGCTGCAGATGTTGGCTTTGCCGATAGACGAGAGTTACGGTGGGCGTAAGGCGGGGACCTACTTGCGCATCCTGTGTAACGGGGAAGATATCCTGCACAAGCTGATCGAACAAGTCCGGACGGAGAGAGTGCCGATGCCTATACCGGAGAAATCGTTTGTACAGGAAATAAAGACCGGTACCTACTTCCCCGTGTCCGGAGAGATTATCCCCTTGCTGAACGGGGAGCGGCTGAACGGCGTAGCTATCCTTTGCCACAACATCTCCGACGAGGAGCGTCAACGCCTGTTGCTGCACATGACCATGGAGGATAGCGACATCTTCAATTGGCAATATGACATGGACAAGGATATGTTCTGTTTCCCTCCGCGCCTGCTTCACTATATGGGTTATCCGGGTCATGACGGGGTATTGACTCGGGCAGAGTTGCGCGACATGATTCATCCGGAGGATGTGGCCGGTGCGGTAGCCGATTTCAGTCGAGTGCGGCAAGGTAATTCAGACAACAAGCGTTCTCCTTTGCGTCTGCGTCATCAGGACGGTACGTATGAGTGGTGGGAATTCTCCAGTGTCACGTATGACGGTTTGCAAGACGGTTCTCCCTATATGGTGCTGGGCATCAGTCAGAGCATTCAATATTATAAGGATACGGAAGCTCAGCTGATTGCCGCTCGCGACCGTGCCCTGCAGGCCGATCGGATAAAGTCCGCCTTCATAGCCAATATGACGCACGAAATCCGTACGCCGCTCAATGCCATCGTAGGCTTCTCTTCCTTGCTGGACGATATTGAGCAATATTCTCCCGGGGAAGTGAAAGAGTTCACCAGCCTTATCCACAAGAATACCCAGTTGCTATTGAAGTTGGTGGGCGATGTATTGGACATTTCCAATATAGATACGGGCAATGTCCGGCTTCATCCCGTTGATTGCCGGGTGTGTGACCTCCTGAAAAAGGTGTACGAGCAACAGAGCAGTGAGGAGCGTCAGGAAGGCGTGGAGATGCTTCTGGAGCTTCCGGCAGATGAAGCTTTGAGCATCCGGACGGATGAGAAGCGCCTCCAACAGATTTTGGTGAACCTGGTGAACAATGCCCGCAAGTTCACGCTGCAAGGGCATATAACCCTCGGATGTCGCCAAGGTGAGGCGGATACCGTGGCCTTTTATGTGGAGGATACGGGGAAAGGCATACCTCAGGATGCTTTGTCTCATATCTATGACCGATTTTACAAAGTCGATGAATTTATCCAGGGAGCCGGCCTTGGCTTGAGCCTTGTCCAAACTTTGACCGGGCTTCTGCAAGGGCAAGTCACCGTCTTCTCCAAAGAAAGCCAAGGCACTCGTTTCGAGTTGACGTTGCCGAGGCAGATGAAATGACTTTCTTGGAAGATTTTGAGGCTTTTATGCTGCTTTGTTCCTCGAAAATGCCTACTTTTGCCCTAATTTTACAAGGCGACACGGATGAATAGGTTAATAGGCTGTTTTTTGATGGGATTATTTCTCTGGGCGGGCATTCAGTTTCCTGTCCGGGCACAAAATAATCCCTTCAAAATCCATGATTCAATATACGTCGTGTACAGGGAGCTGCAGAAGAATGTTGCTTCCCCGGACGTGTTGGAGAAGGCAGATGCCCTCGCCGAGAGAGCCCGTGCGCTGGGTGACAAGAAGGGGGAGTGCGTCGCTCTGACCCTCTCGGTGACCCACAACTTCTATGGCAAAGACTCTCTGATGCTGGTGAAGTCCGTGCAACGTCTGCAGAAGGTAGCGAGGGAGAACGGCTACCTGCAATATTATTATTATGCCAGCAGCGACTATATCTTTTGGCTCCTGAATCACAATCATTCGCTGAAGGCGTTGCACGTGGCCGAACGTATGCAGCGCCAAGCGGATCAAGACAAGAATGACTATGGCATTTATTCGTGTCTCAAGGCGCAGGGTTATATCTACTATGCCCGGGGCGACTACGACAGCGCCATCCGATATCACGAGGAGACCCTGAAGTTTCAATTGGCCTACCTGCCCGAGCAAGATGCTTCGCTGAGCTACGGCCGCCTGGCCAAGATGTATCGTCAGACGAAGCAATATGACAAGGCCATGGCGTATGCCGAGAAAGGCATCCAGGTGGCCAAACTCCACTCCAATCGCAAGGCCGTCATGTTGGAAAAGTGCCTGACGCTGTTCGAGATGGGCCGCGAAGATGAGTTCATGACCTACTACGCGCAGTGTCAGGAGGAGATGGCCCGGACGGGGAAGGTCACCAACAACATCCTGAAGATCTTGGATACCTACGTGTGCATCATCCAAGGAGACTATGAAACGGCCAAAAAACATGCGGGTGGCTACTATAAGCTGCAATGCCTGATTGCCGAGCGGAGTGGCGACTACAAGTCTGCCTACGAATACAGCCAGAAGCTGGCCGAACTTAGCGACTCCGTGGTTCGCCTTGTCCAGACATCGGACTTGGCCGAACTGTCCGTGCAGCTCAGCAACGAGCGCATGAGTCGGAAAGCTCAGGCTTTGGAGGCGGAAAACATCGCGTTGACCCTTTCCAATACACGCCTTCAGTTGGAGCAGGCCAAGGCGGAGACAGAATTGGAAAAGACCAATGCCGAAAACAGCGCACTCGCTTTGAAGAACCGTACGCTGGAGTTGGACAGGGTCAATGCGGAAATCTTGCGGCAACAAGACGTGCTGGAAGAACAAAGGCTGATCTCGCGCAACCGGTATATCTTGTTCGGCATCCTGACCATATTCCTGGTCGTGTTCATCTGTATGCTTTGTTTTTACCTGCATCGTCGGCGACTGATGGTGAACCAGTTGCAGAAAAAGAACCAGGAGCTGGCCGTGGCGAGCGAACAAGCTGAGGCTTCCAGCCGCATGAAGACCGAGTTCATCCACAACATGAGCCACGAGATACGCACCCCACTGAATGCCATCGTGGGATTCTCGCAATTATTGGCCACTTCTGATGCGGATTTCAGCGAGGGCGAGAAAAATGAATTCAGCCATATCATCCTGCATAATTCCGAACTGCTGACCACGCTGGTCAACGACATCTTGGATCTGGCAGGATTGGAAAGCGAGAAATACGTGGCGCATATCGCGCCTTGCCGTTGCAACGACGCTTGCCGTACGGCTATGGATGCTGTGCGGCATCGGGTGACGGAAGACGTGGAGTTGCGTTTCCTCACGGAAGTGCCCGATGATTATACGTTGAATACGGACGAGCAACGTTTGAAGCAAGTGCTCATCAACTTCCTGACCAATGCCGTGAAATTCACGCAGACGGGAGAAATTGTCGTGGGATGCTCGCTTTCGGAAAAGCCGGGCAATATCGTCTTCTCCGTGGCTGACACCGGTCCCGGCGTACCGTCCGACAAAGTGGATATCATATTCAATCAGTTCACCAAGGTGGATCTCTTCAAGCAAGGCACCGGATTGGGCTTGAACATCTGTCAGAATATTGCCAAAATCCTAAACGGCGAGGTGGCCTACGACCGCACCTATACAAAGGGGGCCCGCTTCCTCTTTATTCTCCCGATTGAGGGTGGAAAGGCGTGAGGTTCCTGTGCGGCTGATGGGGTGTAAGCGTGTGAGTCAGACTCAGCCACGGGGAGGGTTTCTGGTTAAATCTCCTTAACGCGCCTCCTATAACTCATATTTTATTTATTACTTTGCACCAAATTTGGGTTTACTGCGGCTTCTGCCTTCGGTGGAGACCGCAAAATCTTTTTTTTCTGAGCTGATACGTGATGAATAGAGCCTCTATAAAATCCTGCCCGCTGTGTGGGGGCACGCAATTGGAGCGCACGCTGACGTGTGTGGATCATTCGGCTTCGGGCGAGGTGTTCCACTTGTGCCGGTGCCGGGATTGCGGCTTCCTCTTCACGCAGGACTTTCCCGCCGAAGCGGAGATAGGACGCTATTATGAAACTCCCGATTACATTTCGCATTCCGATACCCACAAGGGACTGGTGAACACCGTCTACCACTGGGTGCGCGCCTACATGCTGGGCCGCAAGGCGCGGCTGGTGATGCGCGAGGCGCACCGCACAACCGGCCGCCTGCTGGACATCGGCACGGGGACGGGATACTTTGCCCATGCCATGGAGTGCCGCGGCTGGCAAGTGCGGGCGGTGGAGAAGAATGGCGGTGCACGCATTTTTGCCAAAGAACACTTTGGCTTGGACGTGCTGCCCGACCATGTGCTGCCGACCCTGCCCGACGAAGGATTCGACGTCATCACCCTATGGCACGTGATGGAGCACCTGGAGCACCTGAACGAGACGTGGGAGCAACTGCGCCGCCTCCTGGACGTGCGGGGCGTGCTGATTGTGGCAGTGCCCAATTGCTCGTCGTTCGATGCGCGCAAGTACGGTTCCTACTGGGCGGCCTACGACGTGCCGCGCCATTTGTGGCACTTCACACCCTCCACCATCCAGCAGTTCGGGGCCAAACACGGCTTTATCCTGGCCGGACGCTATCCCATGCCTTTCGATGCCTTTTATGTATCCATGCTGACGGAGCGCTATATGCACCACCGCCTGCCTTTCGTGCGCGGACTGGTGACTGGCATGTTGGCATGGCTGAGCTCGCTGGCCGGGAAGGAGCGGAGCAGCTCCATGATTTATGTTTTCCGGAAGAAGAAGGAAAGTTAGGGAAAGGCAGGAGCTATGGGAAAGAATAACGGGAATAACGCAGTTTCGAAGTTCGACATGCAGTTTGTGACGGCCACCATCAGCACGACGCTGGTCCTGCTGTTGCTGGGCATGGCGCTGTTCTTTGTGCTGACAGCCCGCAACCTGTCGGTCTATGTGCGCGAGAATATCAATTTCTCCCTGATCCTGGATGACGGGATGGCACAGCGCGACATCCAGCATTTGCAACGCTCGTTGGAGAAACAGCCTTTCGTGAAGGAACTGACCTACATCTCGAAGGAGGATGCCCTGAAGGAGTACGTCCGCGAGATGGGGGTGGACCCGCGCCGGTTTGCGGGCTATAATCCGCTACGGGCCTCTATTGAGATCCGGCTGCGCTCTGCCTACGCCAATACGGACAGCATTGCGCGGATAGAGGAGCAGTTGGGACAGGAAGCACTTGTCAAAGACGTGGTCTACCAGCAGGAGCTGATAGATTCTATTAACCGGAATATCGGCCGCATCAGCCTCTTGTTGCTGGGACTGGCCGCCTTGCTTTTGCTGATTTCCTTTGCGTTGATCAACAACACCATCAAGCTGACCATCTATGCCAAGCGTTTCCTGATACACACCATGAAGCTGGTGGGCGCGTCGTGGAGCTTTATCCGCCGGCCGTTCCTTCGTCGGAACTTCTGGATAGGCTTGTTTGCCGGATTGCTGGCCGATGCCATCCTCTGGGGGCTGGCCGGCTGGCTGGTGACCACCGAACCGGGTCTGGTGGCCGTGGTGACCTCGCGGGTGATGGGGCTGGTGGCGGCGGCCGTATTGGTGGCCGGGGTGCTGATAACGACCCTTTGCGCATGGATGTCCATCAACAGATACCTGCAGATGCGGTCGGACGCGTTGTATAAGTAATTATGAATCCTAATAATGAACCATTAACTCTTACTAAAGTGAACAGAGAGAAATTTGCTTTCGACAAGACCAATTTCATCCTCCTGGCTGTGGGTATGGCCGTGGTGATTCTGGGCTTCGTGCTGATGACGGGTCCTTCGTCGTCGCCCACTCATTTCGAGCCGGATATCTTCAGCGTGCGTCGCATCCGGGTGGCGCCTGTCATTTGCCTGCTGGGCTTTGTCTCCATCATTTATGCCGTGCTGCGCAGGCCGCGCGATGTCCGGAAGGAAGACGGCGAGGCGTGAGATTTTGGCCGGGATAGGAGGTTTTTCCGCAGGAATATCGCCGAGTCTGTTCGCGGTATTCGCCGAATGCGCTCGTCGGTACCGGCGTACGCGCTCGTCGGTATGGACGTACGTGCTCGCGGGAGCCGACGGACATTCTTGTGGATAGCCTGATTTTTATACATTGATTATCATAGATTTAAAAGAAGCAATCACATGGGAGATTTAACCATTTGGGAAACCATCATCATTGCCATCGTAGAGGGACTGACTGAATTCCTGCCCGTCTCGTCCACGGGGCACATGATTATCACGCAGAACGTCTTGGGCGTGGAGAGTACGGAGTTCGTCAAGGCATTCACGTTTATCATACAGTTCGGCGCCATCCTTTCGGTGGTGGTGCTCTATTGGAAGCGCTTCTTCCGCCTGAATCATACGCCGGCGCCCGAAGGAGCCGGGCCGCTGAAGCGTTTCCTGCACAAGTATGATTTCTACTGGAAGCTGCTGGTGGCTTTCATCCCGGCGGCGGTGCTGGGCCTCCTTTGCAGCGACTTCATCGATGCCATGCTGGAGAATGTCTACGTGGTGGCCGTCATGCTCATTCTGGGTGGCGTGTTCATGTTGTTCTGCGACCGGATATTCAACAAGGGCAGCGAACAGACGCGCCTGACGGAGCGACGGGCTTTTTGGATAGGTATGTTCCAGTGCATCTCGATGATACCGGGCGTGTCGCGCTCCATGGCCACCATCGTGGGCGGCATGGCGCAGAAGCTGACGCGCAAGGCCGCCGCCGAATTCTCGTTCTTCCTGGCCGTGCCGACCATGTTCGCCGCCATGGGGTATAAGATGTTGAAGCTATTTATGGACGGCGGTACCGAGATTGTCGTAAACAATCTGCCCGCCTTGTTTGTTGGCAATATAGTGGCTTTCGTGGTGGCTATGCTGGCCATCAAGTTTTTCATTAGTTTCGTCACGAAGTACGGCTTCAAGGCTTTCGGCTGGTACCGCATCGTTGTGGGTGTGGTCATCCTGGCCCTGCTGCTGACGGGACATACACTGGAAATGGCATGATGGACTTCAAGGAAGGCGAGGTATTGTATTTCGACAAGCCGCTGGGCTGGACGTCGTTCAAGGTGGTGGGGCACGTGCGCTACCACCTCTGCCGGCATCTGGGCGTGAAGAAGCTGAAGGTAGGTCATGCGGGTACGTTGGACCCATTGGCCACAGGAGTGATGATTGTCTGCACGGGCCGGGCGACGAAGCGCATCGAGGAGTTCCAGCACCACACCAAGGAGTATGTGGCTACCCTGCGTCTTGGAGCCACCACGCCCAGCTATGACCTGGAGCACGAGGTGGACGCCACCTATCCCACGGCGCACATCACGCGCGAGCTGGTGGAAGAGACCTTGCCGAAGTTCACGGGCGAAATCTGGCAGACGCCGCCTGCCTTCTCGGCCTGTATGGTGAATGGCGAGCGGGCTTACGACCTGGCCCGCCGGGGCGAGGAGGTGAATCTCCGGCCCAAGCTCCTGGCCATCGACGAAATAGAGCTGCTGGACTGTCGGCTGGAGGTGCCGGAGATTACCATCCGCGTAGTCTGCAGCAAGGGTACTTATATCCGGGCCTTGGCGCGCGACATCGGCGAGGCGCTGCATAGCGGTGCCCACCTGACGGCCTTGCGCCGCACCCGCGTGGGCAACGTCCGCGTGGAGGACTGCCTCGACCCGCTGGCCTTTCGCGAGTGGGTGGATGCGCTGGAGGAATGATCCGGGTCCTTATTAACTGTCATTTATCATTTATCAACTATAAGATTATGAAACTGTCACAATTCAAGTTCAAGCTTCCTGAAGAGAAAATCGCCCTGCACCCCACGAAGTACAGGGACGAGTCGCGCCTGATGGTGCTCCACCGCAAGACAGGCGAGATCGAGCACCGCGTCTTCAAAGACATCCTGGAGTACTTCGACGACCGGGACGTCTTTATCTTCAATGACACGAAGGTTTTCCCCGCCCGCCTCTATGGCAACAAGGAGAAAACGGGCGCCCGTATTGAGGTCTTCCTGTTGCGTGAGCTGAATGAAGAGTTGCGTCTGTGGGACGTGTTGGTAGACCCCGCCCGCAAGATCCGCATCGGCAACAAGCTCTATTTCGGTGAGGACGACTCGATGGTGGCCGAAGTGATAGACAACACCACGTCCCGCGGTCGCACCCTGCGTTTCCTCTACGACGGTCCGCACGACGAGTTCAAGAAGGCACTCTATGCCCTGGGCGAGACGCCGCTGCCCCACAGCATCATCAACCGCCCTGTCGAGCCGGAGGATGCCGAACGCTTCCAGTCCATCTTTGCCCGTCACGAAGGCGCTGTCACGGCACCTACGGCCAACCTGCACTTCAGCCGCGAGCTGCTGAAACGACTGGAGATAAAGGGAATCAACTTCGCCTTCATCACCCTGCACGCCGGCCTGGGCAACTTCCGCGAAATAGACGTGGAGGACCTGACGAAGCACAAGACCGACTCCGAGCAGATGATTGTGGACGAGAAGGCCGTCTCCATTGTCAACCGTGCCAAGGACGAGAACCGTCAGGTGTGCGCCGTGGGTACCACGGTGATGCGTGCCATCGAGAGCACCGTCAGCACCGACGGGCATCTGAAACCTTATGACGGCTGGACGAACAAGTTTATCTTCCCGCCCTATGACTTCACCGTGGCCAATGCCATGGTGGCCAACTTCCAGATGCCGCTGTCCACGTTGCTGATGATTGTGGCGGCCTTTGGCGGTTATGACGAGGTGATGAACGCTTACGATGTGGCCTTGAAGGAGGGATACCGCTTCGGCACGTATGGCGACGCGATGCTCATTACGGACAAATGATGAGATATTATATAGGTCTTGGGACGAACCTCGGCGACCGGGAGAAGAACCTGCGCACGGCGGTCCGTCTGTTGGAAGAGCGGGTAGGGAAGGTGACTTCCCTGTCCGCTTTTTATGCTACGGAGCCTTGGGGCTTCACATCAGATAATGCTTTCCTCAATGCGGCGGCCGAGTTGCACACATCCTTGCTTCCTTTGGAGGTCTTGGAGCGGACGCAAGAGATCGAGCGCGTCATGGGGCGCAGTCACAAGTCCGTGGCCGGTGTGTATGCCGACCGGGTGATAGACATTGACCTGCTGCTCTGCCAGGATGACTCCGGCCGGTCTGTCCGGGTGGACACGCCGCAACTCACTTTGCCCCATCCGCTGATGCATTTGCGCGACTTTGTCCTGAAGCCGCTGGCTGAGATTGCGCCCGAGGTGGTGCAGTTGATCCGGCAAGGTTGAGAAGATTATTTCTTGCTCCGTTGTTTTAATAGTTCTTCCACACCTTTGGCTATTTCGTCAGGTGCAATCCAGGAGGTCGTACCCGGACGTTGGCTGGCAGGAGCCCATAGTTCGGCTATATTTTCGTTGATTTGCTCCATGTTTTTTTGGTAATTCCGGTCATGTATGCCTTGTATTAAGCTCTTGCTTTGGGGTGGATCGGTGAATTTCCGACGGGGTTTGGTCTTGATTTGTTGCATCGGTTCTCCATCGACCGTGAGGCCTTCTTCGTTGATGATACGTTCAAAACGCTCCAAATCCCAGCGGCGGTGGTTGGCTTCGTACAATTCATACATGCGTTCCACGACCCGTTTGTAGGGCGTCTGGAAACTGAGTAGCATGTCGAAGGTGACGAAGGTAATGTAGGTGACCAATCCGTTGCCGGCCACGTCAATGATGGCAATGCCATGGTTTAGTACTATATATTTGGCTCCCGTGTTGTGGGAGATGAACATGAAATTCTCTCCGTTGGTCAGGTAGCGGCAATAGGCTTCCATCGTTTCGTCTAAGGTCTTCGGGAAAATGCCGAGTGGGTGCAGGTAGCGGGTGCGCACCCGGTCCAGAAAGTGCGGGGTCAGTTTCTCGCAGTCGCCTTCGCTGAGGCAGTAGCAGCCTTTCTTTCCTTTCGGATTGGTATAGGGGGTATAGAATGTGTAGAAGCCCGACCGGTTTTTTCGTTCGGGCCAAGTGCATATTATATTCCATTCCAGTCCGGAGCGTGACGAGACAAACTTGATTTGTCGAGACGTAGGAAATTCGCGTGCATTCATACAAAGGGTCATGGCATTGTTCTTGAACTTCCAGTATTTGTCGCACAATAGTGTCCAGTCTCGGCTTAGCTCGGTTTCCACTGCCAGTGGCAGCATTTCGCAAGGCATTTCCTTCATGGTCTTTTATGGATTAAGAGTGATTTTGTGGCAAAGATAAAGATTGAACGGGGAAATCTATACCTTTGGGGGGATTTTTATTGTGTTAATCTCTGTAATTCTTGGTGGCAATCCGGCCGAAACTTCCTATCTTTGCGCCCGAAAACAGCGTGTGGAAAGATTTGAGTAGCTTGCAACCACAGAAAAAAATGCTAAAACACATCCTTTTCTGACCATAAGTGCCCAAGCCTGTAAAGGACGGGTGGCCATCTACTCCCTCTTCTGCTCCTTGTTCCAGATTTTTTAATTCTTAATTTTTCATTCAAGAAATGGGATACTTATTCACATCCGAATCGGTGTCTGAAGGACACCCCGACAAAGTGGCCGATCAAATATCGGACGCTGTGCTTGACAAACTGCTGGCCTACGACCCCAGTTCTAAAGTAGCTTGCGAAACGCTGGTGACTACCGGACAGGTAGTGCTGGCCGGTGAAGTGAAAACCAAAGCCTACGTGGACATGCCGCTCATTGCCCGCGAAGTCATCAAGAAGATTGGTTATACCAAGGGCGAGTACATGTTCGAGAGTAACTCGTGCGGCGTCTTGAGCGCCATCCATGAGCAAAGTCCCGACATCAACCGCGGCGTGGAGCGCCAAGACCCCATGGATCAAGGCGCGGGAGACCAAGGCATGATGTTCGGCTACGCCACCAACGAGACAGAAAACTACATGCCCCTGTCCCTCGACCTGGCTCACCGCATTCTCCAGGTGTTGGCCGACATCCGTCGCGAGGGCAAGGAGATGACCTACCTGCGTCCCGACTCGAAGAGCCAGGTGACCATTGAATATGATGACAACGGCACACCCGTGCGTATCGATACCATTGTGGTCTCCACCCAGCACGACGAGTTCATCCAGCCTGCCAACGACACGCCCGAGGCCCAGCTGAAGGCCGACGAGGAGATGCTGGCCGTCATCCGTCGTGACGTCATCCATACGCTGATGCCCCGCGTCATCGCCTCCATCCATGCACCGAAGGTGCTGGCCTTGTTCAACGACCAGATCAAGTACTTCGTCAACCCCACGGGCAAGTTCGTCATCGGCGGTCCTCACGGAGACACGGGCTTGACAGGACGTAAGATCATCGTTGATACTTACGGCGGCAAGGGTGCCCACGGAGGCGGTGCTTTCTCCGGCAAGGACCCCTCGAAGGTGGACCGCAGCGCCGCATACGCCGCCCGTCACATCGCCAAGAACCTGGTAGCTGCCGGCGTGGCCGACGAGATGTTGGTGCAGGTCAGCTATGCCATCGGCGTGGCACGCCCCATCAATATCTACGTCAACACCTACGGTCGCAGCCATGTGAATCTGACTGATGGCGAGATAGCCCAGAAGATTGACCAGCTGTTCGACCTCCGCCCCAAGGCTATCGAGGACCGTCTGAAATTGCGCAATCCCATCTATCAGGAAACGGCGGCCTACGGCCATATGGGCCGCGAGCCGAAGACCGTGGTGAAGCATTTCCGCAGCCGCTACGAGGGCAATAAGGACGTAGAGGTAGAGCTCTTCACGTGGGAGAAGCTGGATTATGTAGACAAGGTAAAAGAAGCCTTCGGACTGAAATGAAAACCGTTTGTGTCTACTGTGCGTCAAGCACCAAGATAGACCCGGCCTATATGGACGCCGCGCGCAGCCTGGGTACCCTCCTGGGCAGCCGCGGCATCCGTGTGGTGAACGGGGCAGGTAACATGGGTCTTATGGGTGCCGTGAGCGATGCCGCTTTGGCTGCAGGTGGTCGGGTGACGGGTGTCATCCCCCGCTTTATGGTGGAGCAAGGGTGGCATCATACGGGGCTGAGTGAGTTGATTATAACAGAGGATATGCATGAGCGCAAGCGGACAATGCTGCGTCTGGCCGATGCTGTCATCGCCCTGCCCGGTGGTTGTGGTACGTTGGAGGAGTTGCTCGAAGCAATCACCTGGAAGCAATTGGGACTCTACTTGAATCCCATCGTGATTCTGAACATACGCGGTTACTACGATCCTCTGCTGGAGATGTTCGACCGGGCCATCGGCGAACATTTCATGGGTGTGCGTCATGCCGGTCTTTGGCAGGTGGCGCGCTCGTCGCAGGAAGCGGTCGATCTGGCGGGCAGTCTTCCCCGTTGGGATGCCTCTATCCGTAAATTTGCTGCCTTATGACGAATATTCTGCTGGCAACTGTAGCGGCTTGGGCCGGAGAGCGAATCCCCATACCTTATACTTTTCGTATGGATGAGGTGGTGACGATCTTGTTGCTGGGATGCTTTTTCTTGTCAGCATATGTCTTGTCGCGCAGTCGTAATTACCTGCTTCAGCTGGGGCATGATTTCTTGCTCCATCGCGAGCGCGCCAGTATTTTCTCAGATTCAACGGGTGGTGATATGCGCCACTTGTTGTTGCTGGTGGGGCAGACATGCGTACTGATTGGCCTCTATTTGTTTATCTGTTTCGGCACGTCGCAGCCTGCGTTGCTGGGTGCCCAGCCTACGTGGAAGTTGGTAGGCGTTTATGCCGGGATTTGTGGCGGCTATGTTTTCTTGAAGTGGATGCTTTATTTCTTCTTGGGTTGGATATTTCTTGACAGGGAGACTACCGGACGTTGGATGGAGGCCTATTCTACCCTTCTTTATTACCTCGGATTTGCTCTTTTTCTGTCCATATTGTTTATTGTCTACTTCAACTCAGAGTTTGAAATAATGGTAATAGTAGGCATCGTATTGTTCCTTTTCCTTAAAATACTGGCGTTCTATAAGTGGTTAAAGCTTTTTTGCAGCAATTTGTATGGCAGTCTCTTTTTAATTTTGTACTTTTGCGCCGTGGAAATCATCCCTTGCCTCATGTTGTATCGAGGGTTGGTGCTGTTGAATGATTACTGGACAATAAATTATTAGGACATTGAAGATCAGAAAAGTACTTGTGTCGCAGCCGAAGCCGACTTCCGAGAAGTCGCCTTACTACGACATTGCTGAGAAGTACGGTGTGAAAATAGATTTTCGCCCGTTTATTAAAGTGGAGAGCCTGACGGCCAAAGAGTTCAGACAACAAAAGGTTTCTATTCTTGACCATACAGCTGTTGTCTTCACATCGCGCCATGCCATCGACCACTTTTTCAATCTTTGTACGGAGTTGCGTGTGACCATCCCCGAAACGATGAAGTATTTCTGTGTGACGGAAGCTATTGCTCTTTATATCCAGAAGTATGTACAGTACCGCAAGCGGAAGATATTCTTCGGTAATACGGGCAAGTTTGATGATTTGTTGCCGGCTATTGTTAAGCATAAGAATGAGAAGTATCTCGTGCCGATGTCGGATGTGCATAACGATGACATCAAGAACTTGCTGGACAAGAATAAAATCCAACATACCGAGGTGGTGATGTACCGCACGGTGAGCAATGATTTCAAGCCGGGCGAGGAGTTCGACTATGATATGCTGGTGTTCTTTAGCCCTGCCGGCGTCAGCTCATTGAAGAAGAATTTCCCCAACTTCGAGCAGAAGGATATCAAGATAGGCACCTTTGGCAGCACCACGGCACAAGCAGTACGCGATGCCGGTTTGCGCTTGGATTTGGAGGCTCCCAGCGTGCAGGCTCCTTCGATGACGGCTGCGCTTGATATGTTTATCCGGGAAAATAACAAAGAAAAGTAACTTCCCGGCTTTGTCCTGCGGAATATTTTGTTGATGATAAATACGCTGCATAAAGCCGAACGGCTGAACAGGAAAAAAGTGATAGAGAAAATGTTTGCGGGAGGCTCCCGCTCATTTTCTCTATTTCCTTTACGGGTAGTTTGGCTGCCTGTAGATGAGTTGGATGCGCCCGTTTCCATCCTGGTCAGCGTGTCGAAGCGCCGCTTCAAGAGGGCGGTGAAGCGCAACCGCGTGAAGCGCCGCGTGCGCGAGGCTTATCGTTTGAACAAGCAACCGTTGCTGGAGATAGTGGAGCAGGCGGGTTGCCGCGTCGCTATTGCTTTTATCTATCTGTCCGACCGGGTGGCCGATTCTGAAATCATCGTCGAACGCATGCGGACGGCCTTGCAACGGATAGGCGAAACATTGTCGATGTCAAAAGTGCGCAAAGAGGCAGGAGGCGCAAAAGAATGAGCTGGTTGCTGAAAGCTTTTTCAACCGTCCTGCTGCTTCCCATCTATTTTTACCAGAAGTGTATCTCCCCTTTCACGCCGGCTTCATGTCGGTTTACTCCCACTTGTTCGCAATATGCCGTGGAGGCTATCCGCAAGCATGGACCTTTCAAAGGGCTCTACCTGGCTGTACGGCGTCTGTTGCGTTGTCATCCGTGGGGAGGTTCGGGGTATGACCCGGTGCCTTGATATACCTTCCATTCCTTCTATGGCCGATTATTTTGATATCCATACACACCATCCGGGTGGAGACGGTTTCCGTATAGTCAATCGTTCGCCCGCCGACTTCGTGCCTTGTCCGGGGCAATGGTATTCGGTAGGGGTGCATCCTTGGGCTTTGCAACAAGGCGAGGTGAGGCAGGAGGATTGGGAAAATCTGCGGGAGGCAGCAAATCATCCGCAGACGTTGGCTATAGGCGAGGCAGGGCTTGACAAGCTGGTGCAGGTGCCCATGGAGATGCAGGAGGCTGTCTTTGTGCGGCAGGCAGAAATGGCCGAGGAGGTTGGCAAGCCGTTGATTATTCATCTGGTAAAGGCTACGGACGGCTTGCTGCGTTTACGGAAGCGACTGGCGCCGCAGGTGCCTTGGATAATTCACGGATTCCGTGGGAAGGCGCAGTTGGCCGGCGAATTGCTACGCCACGGTTTCTACCTCTCCTTCGGTGTGAAGTTTCAGGAAGAGGCCTTGCGGGCAGTGCCTTTATCCCGTTTTTTTATCGAGACGGATGAAAGCCCGACGTCTGTTGCGGAAGTTTATGAACGGGTGGCCGTTGCACGCCAAATCTCCTGCATAAACCTGTGTGAAGTTGTCCGTATCAACGTGCAATCCGTTTTCTTTCATTAAATTCCCTCCGCGAAGGTTGCTTCTTCAGAGAAAGTGTCGTACTTTTGCGCCAATAAACAATTAAACCAATAAACAGATACTCATTCGATGAATTTTGTAGAAGAATTAAGATGGCGTGGCATGCTCCACGACATGATGCCCGGCACGGAAGAGTTGCTGGCCAAGGAACAAGTGACTGCTTACATCGGCTT
>DXBX01000032.1 GCA_019116285.1 Candidatus Bacteroides merdigallinarum | reverse complement strand
CCCGAAGGGGGAGGTGGTAGCGGCTAAAGCGCCCGTCAATGAGGTGCTTAAGATAACGGAAAAAAGGGCATTTGTTGCTGCCGCTACCACCCCGGCCGTTGGCCACCCCTCCTCCCCGGAGGAGGGGAAATAAGTTACCATTTGCGTTCCATATAAATTCCTATTTATAGCATACCCACAAATGGAAAAGATTCAATGTATTTGTCTGATGAGAGACCTGATGAAGGCTCTCGCCGAATTGGAACATCAACTGGAAGAGAACCATGGAGTGACCCTGAACGAGGCCATGGTCCTTTGCAGCATAGGAAATGAAACAGTATCTGCAGGAAATATCACGACCTGCACGGGAATGACCCCCTCGCACGCCTCGAAGACCATCCGGTCGGTGGAGGAGAAGGGACTGCTTTCCCGCAAGCTGGGTGAACAAGACAAACGTCAGATGTACTTTGTCCTGACCCGCAAGGGGAAAAACTGCCTGGAACGCATCAAGGAACAAGGAATGGAGGTACCGGAATGGCTGGCACCCCTACTGAAGCAAGAGGAGTGACGGACGCTCCGTCACTTCCCTTCCACGGACGCGATGCGTCCCATCTTATAGGTACCCCGACGCAAGATGGCACCGTTCTCGTCGGTTTCCACAAAGGGGCCGTCTTTCTTGCCCTGCTTGAAGAAACCCTCGTAACGGTGTCCGTTCTTGCTGATCTCTACCCCGCTACCTTCTTGCAGACCATCCACGAAACCTCCGTTGTATTGTGAGCCGTCGGCCATCTTCAGCGTGCCTTGACCATTGAATTTGTCGTCCTTCCATTCACCTTCGTAGGAATCGCCCACGCTCCACCGATAGGTACCCGTGCCGTGGCGCATGTTGTTTTTCCACTCACCCTCATAGACGGCTCCATTGGCCCACGTGAAGGTACCGCGACCCTCCTTCAGGCCATTCTCAAAGTGCCCCACGTACTTATCGCCGTTGGCATAATAGTAGATGCCTTCGCCCGTGCGCTCGCCCTGCACATAGTCGCCTTCATAGCGTTCGCCGGTGTGGAAGAAGTAAATGCCTCGTCCGTCCTGTATGTCGTTGGACCAATGTCCCACGTATTTATCGCCATTGGCATAGCAGAAGGTGCCGGTTCCCTGACGTACGTCGCCTTTCCACTCGCCCTCGTAACTGCTGCCGTCATTCCACGTCAGCTTGCCTTTGCCTTCCTTCTTGTCTTCATGCCAAGTGCCCACGTATTCCGAACCATTCTTCCAGGTATAGGTACCCTCGCCCTCGCGCTTATCGTAGGCCCAGTTGCCTTTATAAATGTCTCCGTTGTAATAATACATCGTTCCCGCACCGTGCTGGAAGTCCTTGTACCAAAGTCCGTCATACCGGTTGTTGTTGGTGAAGTAGTAGATGCCATGTCCGTGTTGCTGATCCTGGTACCATTCGCCATCATACCGTTCGCCATCCGTAAAGGAATAGATGCCGTGGCCTTCCCGCTTTCCCTTCACGTAATCGCCCTCGTAGGTATCTCCGCTCTTGAACACGGTTTTTCCCCGACCGTTGGGTTTACGGCCTTTCAATTCGCCGGTATAGACCGAACCATCCTTGAACGTGTATGTACCAATCTTGATTTCCGAAGAGAAAATACCTTTTACCTTACCGAAAAATCCTTCTTTCTGTTGCTCCTGGGCACTGACCAAGGCAGGAACAGCCAAGACCCATGCAAGTGCCACTATATAAAATCTTCTCATAATCATCTATCTAAAAAATATTGATTTTCCATTCTCTTCAAAGACGGAAAAAGCAGGAGCAAAGTTACAATTTATCCCCTAAAACCAGGAGTGAAACGGACTTTTTTAGGAGAAATTTTCCCCGCAAACCACCACTTTTAAGTTCTCTTTACATAAATATTTTTGAGCCAGCGATTGCAACTCATCCGGCGTGACGCTCTCTATCGCCTCTACGATGCCCGTAAAATAAGATCTGTCCAGACCGGATATATGGATGAATATCCATGCATCGGAGAGTGAAAAGACCGATTCATAGCTGCGGCACATCTCGCCCAGCATATAATTGCGCACCCGCTCCAGTTCTTCCCCGGATACCCGCTCCCCACACAACCGATCCATCTCCACATAGACCTCGCGGCACAACGGCTCGACATATTGCGGTGTGGTATCGGCCGAGATGGTCAACACGCCCTCGCCCGGATAAGGCAGCAAACCGGCAGATATGCCATAGGTGTATCCTTTCTGCTCCCGGATGTTGGACATCAGGCGACTTCCGAAATAACCACCGAACAACGTCACCAGCACACGCAACTTCAGGTAATCCGGATGATGCTGATTCAAAGAGAGCATCCCCATGCGCACCGCATTCTGCGATGCACCTTTCCGCTCCAGGAAACGTGTCTTCTCCGGGCTGCCGGCGGGAAGAAACCGTTGCTTCTCCGCCTCCCGAAAATCACTTCCGAACGGCTCCTTTCCGAAATGCTCCTCCACCAAGCGCAAGCAATGTTCGTCTATGCGCCCGGCCAGATAGATGGAACAATTCACCGAGTGATAATAACGGTCATAAAAATGACGCAGTACCTCCGGTGTGATGCATCGGTAATCCTCCTCGCAGAGTATATGACCCGCGGGGTGCTCAGGCCCATAAAGGAAATTCATCAGCGAGCGGCCTGCCAGAAACTCCGCTTTCGAAGAATTGACCAAGAACTGACGGACATTGGTCTCCAACACAACCTTCAACTCCTGCTCCGGGAAAAGCGGTTCCTTGACCACCGACTCGAGCACGGCCAATGTCTCCGGAAGATATTTCCCCAACGAATAAAGCGTCAGATACGTATATTCCGCCGCACTGGCCAGCTCCAGCCAAGCGCCATAATAATCCAACCGCTCGGCAATCTCACCGGAAGAGAAGCGTACCGTACCCTCGCGCAGCATCCGATTGGCAAACAAGGCTTGCAAAGGTTGCTCCTGATGCCAGCGCCCTCCTTCGAACAACAGATCCATACGCACTACATCGCTCTCACCCGCATCGAACACGTAGACGGGAATGCCGTTGGGCATCCGCACGCAGGCCGGTTCGCGCACCGGCGAATGTCCGGGCTTGCAAATGGAGGGAGGAGTAGTTCGGTTCAGCATTGGAAAAATCAGAGGAGGTTTAAAGATGATGTTCTTGTAAGAAACGCTCCGCACGCTCCAAATCCTGCGGCGTGTCGATACCGATGGTTTCCACATCGGTGATGCCCACCCTGATGGCATAGCCGTTCTCCAGCCAACGGAGTTGTTCCAAGGATTCGGCCAACTCCAAAGGAGACTGGGGAAGCGCCGTTATCTCCTTCAGCACTTCGGCGCGATAGGCATAGAGGCCGATATGCTTGTAAAACGTGTGATGCGAGAGCCATTCGGCGCGATCTACATTACGCAAATAGGGAATGACCGAACGGCTGAAGTAGAGCGCCTTCATCGAAGCATCCACCACGACCTTGGGTGAATTGGGATTCTCCAATGCATTGAGCCCGTCTTCGCAAGAGAAAGGCTTCACCAAAGTAGCGATTTGCGTGGAGGCATCCTCAAAGCAGGCTTTCACCGCCTCCAGCTGGGAGCGTTGGATGAAAGGTTCGTCTCCCTGGATGTTCACCACGATGTCATAGCCTTGCCCCACCTTCTCGTAGGCTTCCCGGCAACGGTCCGTACCGCTCTTGTGGTGTACGGAGGTCATGACAACTTTTCCTCCGAACGCACGCACGGCATCGGCTATGCGCTCATCATCGGTGGCCACCCAGGCATCGTCCAACACGCCGGCCACCTGGCCGTACACCCGTTCTATCACAGTCTTCCCGCCCAACAAGGCCAACGGCTTGGCCGGAAAACGCGTGGAAGCATATCTCGCCGGTATTATTCCTATGTATTTCATCTTAATCAACACTTATCACTAACTGAGTACTAATCATTAATCACCAAACATTCATCACAGAGCCTCTCCGTCCAGTTCCTTCACTCCGCGCTGCACATAATCCCGTTTCCAATCCTCCGGCTTGTAAATCAACTCATCGCAAGCCAGCAGGTCAAGATCCAGCCGGACAATCTCCCGTTCCTTCTCACCGGGCAGGCGACCGGCCTCCCGCTCAATGGACTTCAGGCGGGAGCAGACCTCGCATTGCTCCCAATCGGAGGAGAAGCGGGCCAACTGATTGGAGAAAGGCACCGACCGATGCAGAGACAAGGGCTGTGTCTCTTCCTCCTGCGAAAAACGGATGCCAGGAAAGGACTCCGTCAGCCGTTGACGGGCCAAAGCCAGGTTGGCTTCGCGCTCTTCATTGCTTCCTATGCCAATCGTATAGACCATTCGTGTACCTCCTGCATACTTAGTTAAAGAACTCGTCCAAACCTTCCACCGGCTCATCGCCTTCGAAGATGCCTTCATCCACCGAATCATCGGCACAAGGATCGTAATTGGGCGGAAGCTGGAAGGTCTCGGTCTCATCGTATCCCAAGCTCTTGTCGGCAAAGACTTTATTCATGAACTTCGCCCAGATGGGCAAGGCCGTCGAAGCGCCCTGTCCGTGGAGCATCGTATCGAAGTGGATGTCACGATCTTCACCGCCAAACCAACAACCGGACACCAGCGAAGGAGTGAAACCCATGAACCAGCCGTCCGAATTGTTGTTGGTAGTACCCGTCTTTCCGCCCATGTCTGCCTTGACGCCATAGCGGAAACGCACACGTCCGCCGGTACCTTCGTTGATGACGGCGCGAAGCATCACGAGCATCTTGTAGGCACTGGAGGCACTGATGACCTCCTGCATCTGTGGAGCAAAGGTGGCCACCACGTTGCCCTCATTGTCCTCGATGTGGGTGACGAAGAGGGGTGCCACGCGGATGCCCTTGTTGGGGAAGGCGGTATAGGCACTCACCATCTCGCCCACGGACACCTCGCAAGGACCGAGGCAGAGGGAGACGGAGGGGAAGATGTCCTGGTTGCGCAAGCCGAAGTTATGGAGCAAGCGTTTCAGCTCGTAGGGATTGAGCTTGCTCATCAGGTAGGCCGTAATCCAGTTGTCCGAGTTGGCCAGTCCCCACTTCAACGTAACCATTTCGCCCAAGCGTTTCTTGTTGGCATTGCGGGGAGTCCAAGGGATACCGTTCTCGTCCATCAATGTATATTGCACGTGTCTTGCCTCATCGCAGGGGGAGAAGCCGTTCTCCATGGCCAGCGTGTAGACATAGGGCTTCACCGTGGATCCTATCTGGCGGCGTCCCACCATGGCCATGTCATACTGGAAATAGTGGTAATTGGGACCACCCACGTAGGCCTTGACGTGGCCGTTGTGCGGGTCCATCGACATGAATCCGGCGCGGAGGAAGTACTTGTAGTAGCGGATAGAGTCCATCGGCGTGAGCACGGTGTCCTTCACCATCTCATCGTTCTCCCAAGTGAAGACGGACATCTCCTGCGGGGTATTGAAGGCTTGCTTGATTTCGGCTTCGCTCTTGCCCAGCTTCTTCATGATGCGGTAGCGGTCAGACTGGCGCATGGCGCGATCCAGGATTTCATCCACCTGCTCTTGCGTGAGGCGGAAGGTGTAAGGAGCCTTCTTGGCGCCTTTTTTGTCCTTGAAGAAATAGGGTTGCATCTCGCGGAGGTGCTCGGTGACGGCCTCTTCGGCATATTGCTGCATACGCGAATCGATGGTAGTGTGGATTTTCAACCCGTCCGTATAGAGGTTATAGGGCTTGCCGTCCTTCTTGAAGTTCTTGTTGCACCAGCCGTAGAGGGGATTGGTCTCCCAGTCGATGGAGTCCTCGTAGAACTGCTGCATCTGCCAGCCGCGGTAGTTGGACTTGACAGGCTTCTTGGCGGTCATCACCCCGCGCAGGTATTCGCGGAAATAGGTGGCCAAGCCCTCCTTGTGGTCCACGCGATTATAATGCAATTCGAGGGGAAGGGCTTGGAGCGAGTCGCACTCGGCCTGGGTCAAGTAGCCCGCCTTGCGCATCTGGTCGAGCACCACATTCCTGCGTCCGCGCGTCTGTTCCCTGCGGCGCAGGGGGTTGTAGAGCGAGGGGTTCTTGCACATGCCCACCAAGGTGGCGGCCTCTTCTATCTTCAGGTCCTTGGGCTGGCAGCCGAAGTAGGTATGGGCGGCAGTCTTGATGCCCACGGCATTGTTGAGGAAGTCGAACTTGTTGAGGTACATCGTCAGGATTTCCTCCTTCGTGTAATACCGCTCCAGGTTGACGGCAATGACCCACTCGATGGGCTTCTGGAAAAGCCGCTCCATCACGTTGTCCGCGCTGGGCGAATAGAGCTGCTTGGAGAGCTGCTGGGTGATGGTGCTTCCGCCGCCGGCATTCTTCTGCATCAGGATGCCGCGCTTCAGGATGGCACGGAACAAGGCCTTGGCATCAATGCCGGAGTGATTGGCGAAACGCACGTCCTCCGTGGCGATAAGGGCGTTGATGAGATTGGGCGACAAATCATTGTAACCCACGTAGACACGGTTTTCCTTGCTATAAGAGTAGGTACCCAGGACTTTCCCGTCGGACGACAACACCTCGGTGGCAAACTTGTAGTTAGGGTTCTCCAAATCCTCCACCGGAGGCATATAGCCAATCCATCCCTTCGCAATGGAATAGAACACGATGACGCATGCAAGGATGCAGAAGCCCAGGAATATCCACAGGGCAAGTATGATTTTCTTTATCATTGTCTGATGATGCTTACTTCATTGATTCGGGCAAAGGTACGAATTTATTTTGGAACGGAAAGAATGAGGCTGCATTTTATGCAAGATATCTACGTGCAGGAACAAAGAATATCTGTCTTTTACACTACCTTTGCACCCGAAACTAAAAGACATTTACACGTGAAGATTCTCTGGTTAGACCTGAACTGTTCATACGCCCATGCCTCCTTGGCCTTGCCGGCTCTGCATGCCCAGCAAGAGGAGACTTCATCCACGGAATGGGAAGTCGTGTCCGCCACCATCAACGAAAATCCGGGTCCCATCGTACAACAGCTATATGACCACCGGCCCGACATCGTGGCCTCCACAGCCTGGCTGTTCAACCACGAAGCCTTGCTGCACATCATCGCCCGGGTCAAGGCACTGCTTCCTCATTGTTGCGTGGTCTTGGGAGGACCGGAATTCCTGGGCGACAATGAAGACTATCTGCGCCGGCATCCCGACGTAGATTGCGTGTTCCGCGGCGAAGGCGAGGAGGTCTTTCACCAGTGGCTCGCTTGTTGGGAACAAAAGGCAGAATGGAGCCATATACCAGGTTTGTGCTACATTCATCCGGAGAACAACACGTATGTGGATAACGGGACGGCACGTGTCCTTCGTTTCGACCGGCTCGTGCCTCCCGAGGAAAGCCGTTTCTTCAACTGGAGCAAGCCCTTCGTGCAACTGGAAACCACGCGCGGATGCTTCAACACCTGTGCCTTCTGCGTCAGCGGGGGAGAAAAACCGGTACGTGTCCTGCCCATCGAAACCATTGCCCGGAGATTGGATCTCATCCGCCAACACAGCATCCGCGACGTACGCATATTGGACCGCACTTTCAATTACAACGCTTCGCGGGCCCGTGCCTTGCTGGAGCTTTTCCGAAGCTATCATCCCCACCTGCACTTTCACCTGGAAATACATCCGGCCCTCCTGACGGATGAATTAAAATCCCTGCTCAGCGAGATGCCTGCCGGTTTGCTGCATCTGGAGGCAGGCATCCAAAGCCTTCACGAGGACGTGCTCCAGGCTTGCGGGCGCAAAGGCGGCTTGAAAGTTTCGCTGAGCGGACTCCAATTTCTCTGTTCCCTGCCAAATGTGGTGACTCATGCCGACCTCATAGCCGGTTTGCCTCTCTATTCCCTGACACAGATATTCGAGGATGTGCGCACGCTGGCCGAATATCGGGCCGGAGAAATCCAATTGGAATCCCTCAAGGTGCTGCCCGGCACAGAGATGAGACGACGGGCTACCGAATGGGGGCTCTCCTACTCTCCCCTGCCTCCCTATGAAGTACTAAAGACCCCGGACATTACGCCCGCCGAACTGCAAACCGCCCGACGGCTTTCCCGCCTGCTGGACGGATACTATAATACACCGGCCTGGCAAGAAGCGACCAGACAACTAATCCTGCACGACGGCAACTTTCTACACACATTCCTGGACGAACTAATCCGGCAAGGCGTCATTGACCAGCCGCTCAGCTTGGAAAGAAGAGGCATCCTGCTCTATGATTTCTGCCGGAAGTATTACCCATCTTTCGTCTTGTCCGTCAGTCAGGCCTGGATAGAGGCCGGCCTCTCCCTCAAGAAAAAGCCGGCCGAACGGGTCAAAACCAAGCACCAGGTTCCTCCCGCACACTGGGATATACTAAAAGGCTCCTACAAGCCCAGCCTACGCCTTTGCTTTTTACCGGCCGAAGAGTCAGGTACACAAGGGTATTGGTATGGATATGAATCGGAGCGGCAGGAGGCGTGTCCGGTATTCAAGGCGCAGGATATCGCTCACAACGACTGAAGGATCAATTGATTGGCCCGATCCACCGTCGATGTATCCAGCGATGCAAGATAGATGCGGGTCGTATTCTCCGAATCATGTCCCATAGCCTCACTGATAACCGACAAAGCGACATTCAGGTTCCGGGCGATGCTGGCCCAGGCATGGCGGGCGACGTATAAAGTCAACGCTACCGGCAAATCCAGCAAGGCACCTACCTGTTTCAACTTTCTATTCACCAGATGCGCGGCACTCTTGTACTGCTTCCATTCATCCTGTCCGGTTGCCTTGATGACCGGCAGCAGATAGGGGCTACCGGGGATGCCATATTTGTCAACAATGTCCTGCATAGGCATTTCCCATTTGATGGAAAGCAACTGTCCGGTCTTGTGTCGCCGATAGGTCAGTATGCCATTCTGCAAGTCCGCCTTCTTCAGAAAAGCCATGTCGACAAAGGACATCCCCCGCGTATAGAAGCTGAACAGGAAAAGGTCGCGGGCATACTCCATACTTTCTTCTTCAGACAAATCCAATTTCTTGATTTCCTGGATTTTTCTCAAAGTGATAGCGCGTTTGCGTGTTTTGTCTACGCCCGTATATACATACTTGAACGGATTATTCGGGGGAGTCAGTTCTTTCACTACCGCCCGGTTGTAAATGGCCCGCAGATTGCGCATATAGAACGAAATGGTATTGGCGGCCAATCCCTTCACTTTCAGGTATTGCTCATAGCACATCATCAATTCCGCATCCATCTGCTCGAAAGGAATATCATACCGTTTCGTATAGAACTTCCTAAAACTCTTCATGGCCGCTTCATACGTCTCTGCCGTCCGTTGTTTTCCGGCCTCCCTCATTGTCTGAATCAGATGGTCGGAAAACCCGAAGAAACCTCTCGCTTCCCAAGGCGATTGGTAAGTCTCCAAGATATCATATACGCTGAACGGATGACCCTGCGACTCAAAACGGGTAATGATGCGCTTCAGCTTCAAGAGGTCTCCCTCCAGTTCCCGCTCTATGGAGAAGAGATATGCCCGGCGTTTCTCGTCGACATGTGCACTGATAATTTTCGCCAGTTTTGAATCCCACTCATGGGGAAATAAGAGGCAGTCAGTCTTAACCTGACGGACCATTCGATGATGAATTACTTGTAAATACAAACGTCCTTCTCTCCCTGCTTTGGACGAAGGACGGAACTTGACTTTAATGGTTGCCATAACAGATAAATTTCTAAGGGTTCTGATGTTTTGTTTTCAAATTTATCTGTCAAAGTAAATGCCTGTACCCTAGTCTTCGCCAAGGTACAGGCATTCTTACCACACTTATCAAAAATAAAAATGAACTATTTATCGTTTGTCAGATAGAAATCCAGCGTATGGGCATGTATCAACTCGTCATGCGTGATACGGAAACCCCGATGCTTCTTGTCGCCCAACTTCACCTCACCAATGTAGGAGGCAGCACTTCCGCCGGCCGGCTTATGGGCCGTAATGACCAGCTCGGACTCCTTGTAGTAACGCGGGTCAAGCTTGATCGTCACCTTGTCGAACATGGGCGTAGTCAACGTGTACTCCGGCACACCCGGACAATCCGGATAGAAACCTATCATGCTGAAGATGGCCCAGGCAGACATCGTGCCCGTATCGTCATTGCCGGGAATGCCGTTCGGCGCATTCTTGAAATGAGCATTCACCAACCGGGGAACCAACTCCTGCGTACGCCATTCCTCACCGGGGAAATAGCTGAACAAGTAGGGATAGGCAATGTCCGGCTCATTGGCGGGATCATAGCGGCCGTTATCAAAGACGGATTGCAACTTGTTGACGAATGCTTTGCGCCCACCCATCAGACGGGCAAGCCCCTTGACATCGTGAGGAACGTAGAACGTGTAATTCCAAGCATTGCCCTCGTGGAAGCCGGGATTCTCTTCGAAGTTGGCACCCTGCATCGGGTCGAAAGGCGAATAGAACGTACCGTCAGGCAGTTTGGGACGGAACGTTCCAAACTCCGGACAATAGTAATTCTTATAACCCAACGAACGTTTGTAGAACAACTTGGCATCATCCTTCTTACCCAATGCATCGGCAAAGCGGGACAGAGCATAGTCGGCAATGTAATACTCCAAGGCATGAGAGACGGAGTTGTCATTCTTCGCACGAATAGGCACATAACCCAGGCTATAGTAATCATCGGCATCGGGACGCATCAGATTGTCCGCACCGGGCAGCGTAGCCGACTTATACATGGCTTCGTAAGCCAGATTGACATCAAAATCACGCAAGCCCTTGAACCACGTATCCACAATGATAGGGATAGAGGGGTCTCCCTCCATGGTCAATGTCTCGCGCCCGTAAAGTTCCCACTTAGGCAACCAGCCGTGCTCACGATACATACCCAGCATCGTATTCACCATATCCATCTGACGGTCGGGGAAAAGCAAGGTCATCAGCTGATGCACGTTGCGGTAGGTATCCCACAAGGAAAACACCGTATAGCGGTTGCCCTTGGTGGTCAGGATCTGGTCGGACTCCATGGCGGGATACTGTCCGTTGACGTCGTTCAGGATGTTGGGATGAATCAACAGATGATAAAAGGCGGTGTAGAAGACGTGCTTCTGCTCGTCCGTACCTCCCTCCACCTGTATGCGACTCAAATCATCATTCCAGGCCTTGCGGGCCGCCAGGCGAATATCCTCAAAGGATTTGCCTTCCTGCTCTGCGTCCAGATTCATACGGGCATTCTCGATGCTGACAAAGGAAATGCCCATGCTGACCTCCACCTGCTCGCCCTCTGCGGTATCATATGTGAACCACACGCCCACATCGTCTCCGCTGATTTCGCGCCTGTAATTGGTGTAGATTTTCTTGGTGCCTGCCGTGGAATCCCATTGCGCCTCCACCTGCATCGGACGCATCTGCTTCCAGTATCCGGAAGACTTCGGCGTCTTGTTGAGACGCATCACGAAATAGATGGGAAAGACAGCTTGCGGATTGTAGCAGAAAGTACCCAGCAGCTTGGTGCCTTCTATCTCGCACTCATTGACGAAACGCACCGTGGCACCCGTCTCGTTCGTCAGGCCTTCGCCCAGGTTCAACAGGATGTTGCCTTGCCCGGCCTTGAAGGTGAAGCGGGCACGTCCCGTGCGGGGTGTGGCGGTCACCTCCGTCAGGATGTCATACTTGACCAGGCGATTGGAGTAATAGCCCGGCGTGGCTTTCTCATCCTTGTAGGAACTGCCGTATTTCAAGTAATCCACCTCCAAGGGACCTGCCGTAGGCATCAGCAGCAGGGAACCCAGCTCCGGACAACCCACGCCACTCAAGCTGCCATGGGCATAGCCGGTAAAGTAGGTGTTCTTGTACTCATAAGGGGTGGACCACCAAGTCTTGTCTTTATCGCGGTTGCCTTCTCCTCCGCCCATCACGTTGAAGGGAACGACAGACATCATACCCTGCGGGCACAAGGCACCGGGATTGGTCGTACCATAATTAGTGGTACCGACAAAGGGATTCACATAATCCACCGGCTCTTGTCCGGTGTCTGCCTTCCCCGTCGTGGGAAGAATGGCCAGGACGGCCAGCAGGCCGCCCAAGCAACTGTTTTTCATCAAATGCATCATAAGCACAAAAGTAAATGATAATTATTCACCTGTTCCCCATTCCGTCGGCTTGTCCGTCATGGTGAACTCCAGCGTACCACCCTTCATCAACGTGTCATGGTCAAAGAAAGGCGTATCCAACGGAGTCCCGTTCAACATGGCCGACTGAATATACTTGTTTTGCGGGGCATTGTTCGTCGCAGTGATGCGGAAGGTCTTGCCTCCGGGCAACTGGATGGACACAGCATCAAACAACGGGCGACCGATGCTATACACCGGCTTGCCCGGACAAGGCTGGTAAAAGCCCATGGCATTGAGGATGTACCAAGCCGACATCTGCCCGCAATCTTCATTGCCCGAAAGGCCATCCGGTGCATCAAAGTATTGCGTGCGGAGCACCTCGTCTATCAATTCCTGCGCCTTCCATGGCTGTCCCAAGGTGTTATACATATAGATAATATGGTGGCTCGGCTCGTTGCCATGCGCATATTGTCCGATAAGTCCGGTGATATCGGCCGAAATCTGTTCGCCCTCCAGCTTGGCATCCGTCGTAAACAACGTATCCAGACGAGCCAGCATCGCTTCGCGGCCACCCATCAGGTCGGCCAGCCCTTCAATGTCATGGGGCACGAACCATGTCCACTGCCAGGCATTGCCCTCACAATAGTCATCCACGCGGTGATTGCTGGCATTGGGATTGAAAGGCGTGCGCCATTCACCTTTCAGGTCTTTGCCGCGCATAAATCCCGTAGAGGCGTCGTAATAATTGCGGTAGTTCTGTCCACGCTCCTCATACAAACGCTGCGTGTCGGTATCGCCCAAGGCACCTGCCAACCGGCTGATGCACCAATCGGCATACGCATACTCCAAGCCCTTGGCCACGGATTCCAGCTCCTTGTCGCAAGGAATATACCCAATCTTGTTCTTATAATACTTCGAGATAGGCATCAGCGCATTGTGCAAAAGATAACCCGTCGTGGCCACGGGGGCTATCGTATCATACTCTGCGCTACGCAAACAAGCCTTCAGGGCCAGATTTGCATCAAAACTCCGGTCGCCCTTCATGTAGGCATCCACAATGACAGGCACGGCATTGTAGCCAATCATCGTACCCGTATAGTTGCCCGCCAACTCCCACATCGGGAGAATGCCTCCCTCCTGGTATTGGCGCAACAAGGTCTGGATGTACAAGGAATTCTGCTGCGGGTCGAGGATGGTCATCAACGGATGCAGGGCACGGAAGGTATCCCACAAAGAGAAGACCGTGAACATCGGTTTGTCGGCCGATGCGGTGCGGATTTCCCGATCCATACTGCGGTAGCGTCCGTCGGCATCCGTGAAGAGGGCGGGCGATACAGCCGTATGATAGAGCGCCGTATAGAAGATGCGCTTCTGCTCCTCGTCTTGTGTCTCCACATCAATTTTGGAGAGCCAGCCATTCCAAGCCTGGCGCGCTTGCTCTCTGACGCCGTCGAAATCCCAACCGGGTATTTCCGCCAGATTCTTGCGGGCACCCTCCGCATCTACGGCTGAGAGTGCCACCTTCACCAGCACCTGCTCGTCTTTCTGCGTCTTGAACTTCAACAAGGCCTTGCAACGTCCGGGAGCCATCTTCCCGTTCTTCTGCTTCACCGAATCCGAGAGAATCGTACACGTGAACGGCTTGGAGAAAACGGCATAGAAGTATTCATCCTGCTGCCAGGCCCAGCCGCTGGTGTACTTGTAGCCACGCAAGGTGGAGTCGTTCACCTGTTCGAGGGTCAAGGCGCGATTACGCTGGTTCAAGAACTGGATGCTATAATCCAAGTCGAGGATAAACCCGGCTTCCTGACTCTCGGGGAAGGTATAGCGATGCAGGGCTGCACGCTTGGTGGCGGTCAGCTCCGCCTTCACGCCGTAGCGATCCAAGAATACGGAGTAATATCCGGGCGTGGCCGTCTCATTCTCATGGGAGAAAGACGAGGCATAGGGTAATATCTGCTTGTTGCCCGTCTCTCCTTCCAGCTGTTGCTCACCCACAGTGGGCATCAGCAAAACGTCGCCATAATCACTGCATCCCGTACCGCTGAGGTGCGTGTGCGAGAATCCGTTGATGGTAGAATCCGGATAATAATAGCCCGCACAGGCATCCCACTCATAGAAACGCGTGTCGGGGCTGGGATGAATCATCCCGTTGGGCACGATGGCACCCGGATAGGTATGCCCGTGGCCACCCGTACCAATGAACGGATTGACGTATTGGGTATAATCCTTTTCCACCGTAGCCGTGCCGCATCCGGCCAAAGCCACGGCCAACACACCTAAAAGTATCGTCTTTCTTTGTTTCATAATCATTTGCTATTCACCGTTGGACTTCTGCTTAACCCTTTCTTGGGAGGAGGGCGGCGCTTTTCAAAAGATTGCCGCCCTCTCCGCAAGAGAAAGTCTTCAAAAGGTCAATACCTTCTTATTTCTGCGCTTTTTCAGCCTTCAGCTTCTCCTCTATCGGATCCTGGTATTGAGTCTGGAGCTTGTGAAGCTCGTTCATCATGTCTTCCGTTATCTTCTCATAACCGGGCTTGCCATAGAGATTGTTCATTTCACGCGGATCTTCCTGCAGGTCATACAATTCCCACTCATCGATGTCGTTGTAGAAGTGAATCAACTTATAACGCTCGGTGCGCACGCCATAATGACGCTTCACCATGTGCTCGGCAGGATACTCATAGAAGTGATAATAGAGCGACTTGCGCCAGTCAGCAGGCTTCTCACCCTTCAGCAAAGGCAGGAGGGATACACCCTGGATGTCTTCGGGTATCGGTGCACCGGCCAGGTCGAGGAAGGTGGGCGCATAGTCGATGTTCTGCACCATCTGCGGGATTTCGCCCTTGGCATTGAAACCCTTCGGCAGGTGCATGATGAGCGGCGTATGCATGGATTCCTCGTACATGAAACGCTTGTCGAACCATCCGTGCTCACCCATGTAGAAACCTTGGTCAGAGGTATATACCACCAGCGTGTTGTCCAGCATGCCTTTCTCCTTCAGGTAATCCAATACGCGGCCTACATTGTCATCCAACGACTTCACCACCTTGGCATAGTCGCGCATGTAACGTTGGTATTTCCATTCGGCAAGTTCCTTGCCTTTCGGATTCTTCTTGTAGAAATCATCGATAATCGGCTGGTAGAAGTCATCGTACACCTTGCGCTCTTCGGGGCTCAGACGGCCGACGAATGCCTCGTAGGTGGACTTCAAAGGAGTCTCCACGTCAGCCTTCCACATTTTGTTATCATAGATGAGGTCCATGTCCTCGAAGATGCTCATCTCTTGTGCAGCAGCGGCAGGACGTCCCTCATAGTCGTCATAGAAATTCTCGGGCAGGGGGAATGTCTTGTCCTCGTACAAGTTCAGATACTTCAATTCGGGCAACCAGTTGCGATGGATGGCCTTGTGATGGATGAAGAGGCAGAAAGGCTTGTCTTTGTCGCGCTGGTTTTCCATCCAATCGATGCTCTTGTCCGTAATCAAGTTTGTCAGATAGCCTTTCTCGACCACGGTATCATTGTTCATGGTGATGAAAGACGGATTGTAGTAATCACCCTGACCCGGCAGGATTTCCCAATGGTCAAAGCCCGTGGGCAGGCTTATCAAATGCCATTTGCCGATGAGGGCTGTCTGATATCCCGCCTGGCGAAGCAACTTGGGCATAGTCTGCTGGGAGCCGTCGAACACGCAGGTCGTATTGTCCGTGAAGCCGTTGGCATGGCTATGCTTGCCCGTCAACATACAGGCACGGCTGGGACCGCTCAACGAATTGGCCACGAAACTATTGATGAAGATAACACCGTCATTGGCAATACGATCCAGATTGGGAGTCTCAATCAAACCGCCATAACAGCTCATCATCTGGGCTGTATGGTCGTCGGTCATGATGTACACGATGTTGTATTGCTTGGCAGATTCTTTCTCGCCGGCACACGAAGCCAACGAGGCAATGGCGGCCATTCCCGTCAAGGGGTAGAGGTACGCGGAGGTCAAATGTTTCATAAAAACTGATTTATTAATAAAGTGATTAATTTCATATCAACTCAGCAAGATTAACAAAGGTGGAAGAGACCTGACGAAACAAGCCACTCCCTTGCCAATGTCGATGATTTCTGCAAAGATACGGATTGATTTTTGAATATCAAAAAGGAATAGATATTGTTTTTCCCTAAAGAGGGATTTGAGGCAGCTAAAGTCCCTCTTTAGCGGCGTAAAGAGGGACTTTAGCTGCCTCAACAAGGCTTTGACGTCAACAAACCTTCACCTTGACCGCCAACGCCTTCGCCTTGTCGCGCAGGGCATCGAGGTCACTGCCCAAGGGAGCATGACACAATACAACACCCATACGGCGGTTGACGCGCGTGGTGGGCTTGCCAAAGATGCGCAGGTAGGTGTCTTCTTCCTTCAGCACCTCCTCCACGCCCCGGTAGTTGGGCTGCTCCTGACTGGAGATGCCGGAGAGGATAACCGCACTGGCTCCCATGCGCTCCAGCTTGACGTGAGGAATGGGCAGACCCAACACCGCATGCAGATGAAGTTCGAATTCGTTCAGGTTCTGCGTCCCGGCCAGAGTCACCATACCCGTGTCGTGCGGACGGGGCGAAAGTTCGGAGAAGTACACGCCGTTCTCGTGGCTGAGGAAGAACTCCACGCCCCAGATGCCGGCACCGGTCAGGGCACGGGTAACCTTCTCGGCCATGTCCTGTGCCTCCTTCAGATGGGCCGGGTCGATATAGGCGGGCTGGAAACTCTCCCGATAGTCACCGTTCTTCTGCACGTGGCCGATGGGCGGACAGAACAAGGTGGGGCCGTTCTTTTGGGTCACCGTCAGCAGGGTTATCTCGCTGTCAAACTTGATAAATTCCTCCACGATCAACTCCTTGATGTCGCCCCGGCTGCCACTGCATCCGTACTCCCAGGCGTGCTCCAACTCGTCAGGACTCTTCACGATGGACTGACCCTTGCCCGAGGAGGACATCAACGGCTTCACCACGCACGGGAAGCCAATCTTGGCAGCGGCATCCTTCAGTTCATCCAATGACTTGGCATAGAAATAACGGGCCGTCTTCAGTCCCAGTTCCTTAGCAGCCAGGTCGCGAATGGCCTTGCGGTTCATAGTGAAGTTGACAGCCTTGGCGCTGGGCACCACCTGGATGCCTTCCTGCTCGAACTCGTAGAGGCGCTCGGTACGGATGGCTTCTATCTCGGGCACGATAAGGTCGGGCTGATGCTTACGCACCGCACGCTCCAGGGCATCCCCATCCAGCATACTGAACACTTCACACTCGTCGGCCACCTGCATGGCGGGCGCACCGGCATACGAATCGCAGGCAATGACATACTGCCCCAAACGCTGGGCGGCAATCACGAACTCCTTGCCCAACTCACCGGAACCTAATAACAAAATCTTCTTCATTCTTAAACTTGGGGTATTAAAACAAAAGCAACCGAAGAGGATGCGCTCCCCTTCGGTCACTCCTTACTACAATACAATTATTGATGCTGCTCACGCAACAGATCGTTCACAGTCTTCACCGGATTGAAGGTGCTCAGAGGCACTTCCACAAAAACGGTATTCCAGTCACTCATCGCACCATTCCACAAGCCCGGCAGTTCGAGGGCCTTCAGATCCTTGCCGTTCTTGGACTTACGCGAGATAAAGCCCGTAGCCTTGTCCACGTACTTCGTCAGGTCGAACTTGTGACCCTTGTAGTCGCGCACGGCACAAACCAAATCTACCGGATTGAAGTGCGTGCCCTTCTCGAACATTTCCTTCTTCTCGGGATCGTTCATGTCAATCTGCGAGCTTTCCAGGATTTGCAAGGAGATGGTTCCGTCGGGGTTGTAAGCCAAGAACGGACCGCCACCCGGCTCGCCCACGTTCTTCACCATGCCACAGACGCGCATCGGACGGTTCAGTTTCTTCTTCAAGTAGATGACCAGCTCGGCGTCTTCCAGGTTCTTCACCTCAGGATTCTTGCAATAGAGTTTCTTCTGGAGGAACTGGAGGATTTCCAATATCTGTTCGTGCGTGTACTTGCCGCTATCCAGCAACTGGAGGTAGGCAAAAGCCTGCTGCTGCAAGCCCACCAGCACGCCGGCAATCACTTTCTTATAGAGCACCGTATCGCCCTTCAGCTTGTCGGGCACCACGTTGTCGATGTTCTTGATGAAGATGACATCGGCATCCAGGTCGTTCAGGTTCTCAATCAAGGCACCGTGACCACCCGGACGGAAGAGCAGCTTGCCATTGTCGCGGAAGGGCTGGTTGTCCATGTCGGCGGCGATGGTGTCCGTGCTGGGCTTCTGTTCGGAGAAGGAGATATTATAATCCACGCCGTAACGTTTGGCATAGAGGGCCGCTTTCTCTTCCACCAACGCTTTGAAAAAAGCGCGATGCTCGGGAGAGACGGTGAAGTGTACGTTCACCTTGCCGTTCTTGTTGGCAGCGTAGAGAGCACCTTCCACCAGATGTTCTTCCACCGGCGTACGGTTGCCGTCCTCATACTTGTGGAACTTCAGCAAGCCTTTGGGCAGGGAGCCGTAATTCAATCCGGCCGATTGAAGCAAGGCGGCCACCACAGCCTTGTACTTACCCTCGGCCACCAGTGCCGGGATGTCCTTGCCTTCCGCTTTCAGGCAAGCAGCGTTCAGGTCTTCGTAGAAAGCGAAATCCGTAATGCGGTCGAAGAACTTCTTCTCAAAATCCGTAGTAGGCACGTCATAGTCCGCACCGAGGAATTCGAACATGTTCTTGAACATACGGCTGGCAGCGCCCGAGGCAGGCACGAACTTCACCACGGTCTTGTCCGTCTGTGTGTAGGCCTCCCACGCATCCAGATACTTCTTCTGGTCATCGGCGTCAGGAGCCAGGATACCATTGTCCACGGAAGCGGCGGCATAGAGTTTCAGATAAGGAAAGCCTTTCTCAAAACAAGCCAGTTGCTCGGCAATCTGCGCTTCGGAGATGCCTTTCTGGACTAACAAGTCTTTGTCTTCTTGTGTCATCATGATGTACAATCAATTTTAATGGGTTTAATTTTGCCCAAAAGTACGGATATTTTCTGACACGACCAACTTTTGTGAGAACAATATCAACCGACAAGGCAAAAAACAAGCGGGTGAAACGGATTTTCATCTTTCCGCTTCACCCGCCAGGCAAAAACTAATTATCGTCTATGAATGACGAGAAATCATCATTCTTGCTGCAAGTCCACTGCATAGCTGGCACGCTTGCCCGAGGGGAACATACCCGTGATGAACAACACCTGATCGGGCGACTGGGTAGCGGCTTTCAGCACGTCTTCCAGGTCTGCCACGGTCTTCAGGCTCTTACCGTTGGCTTTCAGGATGATGAAGCCCTTGCGGATGCCGGCATCCTTCATCTTGCCCGTGCTGACTCCGGTCACCTCCAGACCATAACCCAGGTTGAGCTGGCGTTTCAGTTCATCACTGACAGGCTTGAAGGCGGCACCCAGGATTTCCATGCCACGGTCCTTCACTACCTTGGTGTTGCCCTGGGCGTTCTTCAGCGTCAGCGTCACTTCCTTTTCCTTCTTGTCGCGGACAATCGTGACCTTCACCTTGTCGCCGGGACGATGCTTGCCGAGGACTTGCTGCAAATCGGAGAACTTGTGAATCTTCTGGCCGTCCATCTTGACAATGACATCCTTCTCCTGCAGGATGCCGGCAGCAGAACCACCATCGACGATTTCGCCCACATAGGCACCTTCCTCTACGCCCAATTCTTCCTTCAGCTGCTTCCTGAGTTGGATGTCGGCTTCGCTCATCTGCAAGTCCGTAGTGAGGTCAATGCCCTTGATGCCAAGGAGGGCACGCTGTACGGCACCATACTGCTTCAGGTCAGCCACTACCGTCTTCATCAGGTTGGAAGGAATGGCAAAACCGTAGCCGGAGTAGCTGCCCGTGGGTGAATACAACATCGTATTGATGCCTATCAGCTCGCCACGTGCGTTGACCAGCGCACCGCCACTGTTACCCGGATTGATGGCCGCATCCGTCTGGATGAACGACTGGATGGTAGCAGCCTTGCCATTGGCAGCCTCCGGACCTATGTCACGAGCCTTGGCACTAATAATGCCGGCCGTTACCGTAGAACTGAGGCTGAAAGGATTACCCACGGCCAATACCCATTCGCCTACCTTCAGACCATCCGAATCGCCCACTGGAATCGTGGGGAAATCATCGCCTTCGATCTTCAGCAGGGCCAAGTCCGTAGTCGGGTCCGTACCCACGATACGTCCCTTCAACTCACGTCCGTCATTGAGCTGGACGGTGATTTCATCGGCATCCTCCACCACGTGGTTGTTGGTCACGATATAGCCATCCTTAGAAATGATGACACCTGAACCGAAACCTACACGCGGTTGTGTCTGAATCTGACGTTCCTGCCCACGGGGATCGCCAAAGAAGAAGTCGAAGATATCCGGCATCGTACGAACCGTCTGTGTGCGTCCCAACTGCGTGGAGCGGATGTGTACCACGGCGTGCACCGAAGTCTCGGCGGCCTGCGTCAAGTCCACCGGCTGGGCATTGGTGGCGGTCAATGCTGCCAAACGCATATTATCGGGATTCTGCTGGAACAATTCGCTGAACGTGGCCGAGGCCTCCTGCTGATTGCTGAGCAGTTTGTAGGCTGTAAAGCCGCCCACTCCTGAACTGAGAAGTACAATAGCGGCAACGCCTACGAATTTCTTTGCTGTCTGTTTCATAACCATTATTAGTTTAATTGTTAATATTCGGGTTTGTTTTAAGATTTCGGCGTTAAAATAACGACAAAAATCATTCACTTATCACCCTTGTCGCGAAAATTTGTTCACCTTTAACAATGGTTCTTTGGAGCTTAACAGCGGTTAACGGCAGCGACTGACAAATTAGCATTTATGCAGGATTGCAGACTGTTAAAAGACTGACACTATTTCCTCCGCAACCTGCATATCCATAGGTAATAACCCGTAATGGGCAGGATAGCACCCAGCAGGGCAGCCAAGAAATAAAGGATACGGGTAATCATGCCACCCCAGGTACCGATGTGCAGGGCCTTCACCAACGGGCGGGCATCCGCTCCCAACAAGCCATACACCCACTCCCTGTACCAGCCAAAGGACCAGCTCAACCCGGTCAACGCCATCAGCAACAGCAGGAGCAAGGCATACATCCCACCCGCTACGTGCAGGCCATACCAGAAGCGGGGCCAGCCCCGGCGGGTGACAATCTTCAGGCTGTTGCGCAATCCTTTCTTTGTCCGAGGCCACCAGATGACGACTCCGGACAGCAGCACGAACACGAACAGCAACGTACTGATGCCTACCAACAGCTTGCCCCAATAGATGCCTCCGTCTGCCGGACGGCTGCCCAGCAACCAGCGATGCAGGCGGAACATCGTCTGGAAGAAAGGCAGACGCTCGTACTTGCCGATGATTTCCCCCGTATAGGGATTGACAAATACCGAAGCGTGCTTGGGCTTGGAGAGGCGGACCTGGTAGGTGCGGTCGGTATCGGGGAATGTCTTGACACCACGCACCTTCACCCCTTCAGGCAAGGTGGCGGCCACCAAGGCTGCGGCCTCTTCGGTGGAAATCCGTGTACCGGACGTATCCGGCACACGGTAGAGATGCGGCTTGGCCCACTGCGTCACTTCATCCTCAAACACCAGCATCGCGCCGGAGAAACATATCAGCGTGAGCAGGATGCCAAAGGGGACCGAAAGCCAAAGATGCAGTTGACGGAAAAGTTTCTTTGTCATAAGTTGGGGTAAATGATAATTTATCGGGTTGATTGAAAAGTTGGTAACTGATTTCTCCTCCTCCGGGGAGGAGGAGTACCCGAAGGGGGAGGTGGTAGCGGCAAAAACGCCCTGCAATGTTGTGCTTAAGTTAAGGGCATTTGTTGCTGCCGCTACCACCCCGGCCGTTGGCCACCCCTCCTCCCCGGAGGAGGGGAAATAAGTTACCATTTACGTTCCATCTAAATTCCTATTCGATTCACAAGTTCTTCATTCTGCTGTGAGTTTGCACAGGGCAGACACGCCGTCGGCCTCCAACTCTAATCCACGGGTAACGGTGGCCGTCGCGGGGTCAATCTTGTAGATGGCGGGGCGACTGCCATCGTTCAGCGTAACGGGCATATAGGCATAGCCGTTGTCGCTGAAAGGCACGCCGAAGGAGGAAATCAGGTTGGCGGAAGGCATACCGTCGGTCAATACGGTCAAGGTCTGGTCACTGCCCTTGAAGATGGCCAGCTCGTTGCGCGGGGCACTGGTGCCGGACATATTCTCCGCGCCTTCGCTATACATCTGGAGGAGGAAGTAGTCCTCGGTGATGTGCCAGCAGCGAAACATCGGGTTCTTGTTGCCCAAGGTTTCCAGGTTGACATAATAAGATTCATCGAACGAAGTCTCACCTGCCTTGATGCGAACCACACCGGAGGGGAGCTGGCCTTGCACCTTATATAATATATGTGACGTGCCGTCCTGCTTGTCCGTCACCTGCTCCTCAGCCTTAGCCGTACGGCCATAACCCGGAGAGAAGACATAGAGGTCACCATTGTCCGCCGCCCAGATGGTCTGGTAGTACTGCGAGCGCATACGGCCACAGGCAAAGCCAATCTTGTCCGTCTCGGCAATGACAGGCGTCTCGTCAAAGCTGTCGCCGTCATAGATGGCAATGAAAGCCTTGTCGGGATATTGGGTGGAAGGAATCTGTCCCGGCGTGTACGAGCCACTGCCACTACCGCCGTTGTGGTCGGTCACCAGCTTGGGGTCGGTGATTTGGTCGGCATACTCGATGACGCCATAGTGGCTCATACCCATCGGCACCACGGAAGTGTAGAGCTTGCCGTTGGCCTCCTCGAAGCCGGCGAAGCTGACAATCTCGCCATTGCCCAGGAAATTCTCGGCCAAGCGGCTGCCGGTCTTCGTGTCGCCCGTGTTGGCATTCAGGTAGTTGAACTGAAGGTATTTGGCATAGCCGCCTTCGTTCTGCTCCTGATTGCCGTCGTTGGTGGAGGCGGTGATGACATTGTCACCCCACGTACCGTAAGTGGTAGTGCGGTTGTAGGAGTAGCGGCGAGCCTCGTAGGCATTGCCCGTCTCTGCATTGAGGGCGTAGGCGAAGCCGGTGCCCTGCGCTCCGTCGTTGTACTGGAAGTTGAAGAGATACTTCTCGCCGTAATAGATCCAGTTGGAACCGCTCTCTGTCTCCAAGCCATTGCCGATGGTGGTCAGCGAGCCGCTGTCCAGGTTGTCGGTAGTCACGAGGTAAGTACCGCCGTTGTCACCACCGGCCTGTGCGGCTATGACGTAGCGGCTTACGGCCTCCGTAGAGGGTTCATCGGGATTGCCACCGGATTCCCCACCGGGTGTCACAGGGTCGTCACTGTCACTGCAAGCAGTCATCAGGCAGCTTGTTGTGAGGGCGGCTGCCAAAGCCCAAGTGAATTGCTTTTTCATTGTCTTATGAGATTAATTTGTTATATGTAATATCATTAGTTACGATAAATGGAAATTTAGCGGGCTGATTGAAACGGTAGTAACTCATTTCTCCTCCTCCGGGGAGGAGGAGTACCCGAAGGGGGAGGTGGTAGCGGCAAAAACGCTCTACAATATTGTGTTTTAGTTAAGGGCATTTGTTGCTGCCGCTACCACCCCGGCCGTTGGCCACCCCTCCTCCCCGGAGGAGGGGAAATCAGTTACCATTGACGTTTCATCTAAATCATCATTTCACACTTGCACACTTCACAGTATGTCACAGTACGGATGTTACATCATCACAGTACGGATGTTACATCGTCACAGTACGGATGTTACATCATCACAGTAAGAGTGTTACAACGTCACAGCCGTACTGTGAAAGCGTCATTTGCCGAAGTACACCCGCACCTTGCCATAGAACGCACGGCCTGCCTTCTGGAGGCTGAAGTTGTCATACAGCTTCTCGTCCGTCAGGTTGCGGCACTCCAGGGAGAGGTTGTAGCGGCCGTTCTTCAGGAAGTAGCCCAGGATTAAACTGTGCGAAAGCTGGTCGGGCACACGGCTCTTGGTGGTGGGGTCACCCAGATGCTCCCAATAGAGAGGAAACTCGTGCTGGTAGAACCCGTCGTAGGTCAGCGTCAGGACATTGCCCTCGGCAAAGAGGTCGTGCCACGTGAAGGAGGCATCGAAGTTGGCATACGTGTAGGGCTGGTTGGGGATGCGCTGGTTGTACGTCATACTCTCCTGCTGGGTATTCCCGGCCAGGTAACGCTCGGCATCGCGGGCGTTGAGATTGTTGAACGTGCCGCCCAGACTGAGCCAACGCCCGTAGCTATAACGGGCAGAGACGTTGAAACCCTTGGTCTTGACACGCCCGTGGTTCTCGTAGATGCCGAAGCTGGTGCCGCCCACCGCATCCAGGCTGCGCTTGATGTAGTCCTTCGTGTCGCGGTAGATGTAGCTGCCTTCCACATAGAGCCCGTGACGCCCGAACTGGCGGGTATAGCTCAGGTTGAGGTTGATGTTGTGGCTGTTCTCGGGACGGAGGTCCGCACGGCCGGCTTCCAAGTCTTCATCACCGAACAGCTCATCGGTCGTGGGCAGTCGGTAGGCCTTCTCGTAGGACAGCTTGGCCTGCAAGCCGTCGAGGATGAACCACGTACCCGCCGCGCCATAGCCGAAGGAGCTGACCTGCTTGGACATATTGACGTAGCTGCCCACGCCGTCCGCACTCTGGGAGACAGGTCCCCGGTTGTATTGGTTATAGTATTTGCCGAAGGCGGAAAGGTTCCAACGCTCGGAAGGCATCAGGCGGTAGGACAGGCCGGTGATGTTCTTGCGCGTCACCTTGGGGATGTCGAAGCTGGTTATCTTCGAGGCGCCGCCACTGTAGGAGACGGTGGTGCGTTCGAAGGTGCTGAGCACGTGGTTCAACGTAAAGGCATGGACACGCCCGATGCGGTAGTTCACGGTCAGCGTGGCATTCCAATTCTTGTTGGTCGATTCGTTGTCCTGGTAGGATTGCTCGCCGGGGCTGGTCAGGGGCTTGCGCTGTCCCAGCCAGTTGTACTTCCACGAAGCGGTGTCGATGTTCTGCGTCAGATTGTGGTTGTAATTCGCAGCCAAGACAACGTCAAGGCCTTTGGTGAAGAGGTCGCGCTTGCTGTACTCCAGCGAGGGGACGAAGGAGTGGCCCTTGCGGTGCTTCTGTCCGAAGACGATGTATTGGTACACGCCGTTCTGTATCTCCTTGTAATAATTGGACCAGGTGAAGCCCAGCATCAGACGGTCGGCCCAGGACTTGCCCGTCACGCCCAGCTTGCCTATCACTGCCTCGTTGTGGAAACGGTCGTTGAAGCGCTTCACGTGATAGATCTTGCTGGGATCGGTATTCTCCGTGATGCCGTCATCGCCAAACTCGGTGATGTAATTGTCAATGTAGTAGTCATTATCCGACAGGTTCTGGAAGGCGTTGACCTCGTAAGTGAAGCCGTTGCGCAGCGTCTGTCCGAAACGGGCGTAGGACTTATGCGTGTTGAACGAGCCATACGAATAAGAGGCATCCAGGTGCCAGCCCTCGCGCTGTTTGGCAGTGACGATGTTGACCACTCCACCCAGCGCGTCCGTGCCGAAGCCCACGGGCACCACTCCCTTGTAGACCTCGATGCGCTCGGCATAGTTCACCGGCAGGTTGTTCAGGTCCAAAGCCTTTCCTGCCCCTTCCTGCGGCACACCGTCGATAAAGATCTTGACGTGGCGGCCGCTGAAACCGTCCAACATCAACTGGGTATCCGAGCCTACGCCCCCACTCTCGCGCAGCTTCACGCCGGGAGCCTTGGCCAAGGCATCGCCCAAGGTCTTGGCGGAGTTGTGCAACTCGGTGGCATCCACGGCCACGGCATTGTAGGCGGAACGCTTCACGCGGCCTACGCCGGAAGCGGTGACCACCACTTCTTCCAATTGACGGTGTTCGGGGCGAAGGGTGAAGTCCAACGTGCGGTCCTCGCCACGGCGCAGGGTGATTTCCTTCTCCACGGTCTCGTAACCGATGGCAGAGACAACCAAAGTATAGGTACCTGCCGGAGCGTGGAAACGGTAACGGCCTTCGGTGTCGACGTAAGCCCCATGCGGAGTATCTTTCAGCTGGACGGCCGCAAAGTCGATGATACCGCCCTCCGAAGAGGTGATGTGTCCGCTCAGTTCGATGCCGTGGGGACGATGATGGCGACGGCCACGGTGATGTTGTGCCTGCGCCGCAGTGACGACTATAAACAGGAGGAAAAGAATCAGGGTGGTCTTTGTATTCATATATCTGTCAGTGGTTTAAATTTCGCACTGCAAAGATACAACCGGCCTGCCCTATCCTGCAATCACCAAAAATCGGTAATCTGCCCTCCCCTCTCTTCGGCACAGAGTCATCCTACAATACCTAGCTGTGGGGATAATCCCTAAAAAACACTAAAAGCGCATACCTATTATATATACATCCTATGCGTAAACGCAAGGGAACGGTCAATCACGGCAACGTGGTCGCCGTGGTAGGTATGTTCCAAGGAATCTTTCAGCACTGTGCCACCCACGGCGAAGCTGCCTTGCTCGGCAATGATTAGTGCATGGCTGTCGTTGCGCCCGCCGCATCCGGCCATCAGGAGGACAAGGCAGGCTAGTAGTAGAGTTTTCATATCGTTGTCAGTTCTAGTTATAAGGATGGATGAACAGTCACGGTGACCCTTCGTCAAGGGTATCAGATACCCTTCATCAACAGTATCAGATACCCATCGTCAACAGTATCAGATACCCATCGTCAACAGTATCAGATACCCTTGAAAGTACCCCACGCGTGACCCCTTGCGATACCCCACGCGTGGGGTACAAAAGGCAATCACTTTGCGAAATACTCTTCCCTCTCCAGCCTGCTGACATGCTCCGTGCGGACCTCATCAGTCAGCGGACAATACAGGTTCTCGTTGGTCTTGAAATACCTGAACCCGCATTTCTCCTGCGCCCGCCGCGATTGTTCGTTCCCGTCGAAATAGCCGCACCACAAGGTTTTCAGCCCCAACTCCTCGAAGCTGTAGCGGATAATCTCGCGCATGGCTTCGGGTATCAGTCCCTGGCCCCAAAACGGGACACCAATCCAGTAGGACACTTCCCCCTCGTCCTCGCTGATGGGGAAGTTGCTTTTCGCCCCGCGTATCACGCCGATGCACCCTATTGCCGTATCGTCTCCCTTCAAGGTCACGGCAAACACGCCTTCCTGCGAAAAGACGGTCCGGATGACTTCCCGGCTTTCCTCCACGCTCCGGTGTGCCGGCCATCCTGCTATCGGACCTACCCGCTCGTCTTTCGCATACTGATACAAACTCTCTGCGTCGGATTCCTTCCAGGGACGCAGCAGCAATCGTTCGGTTATCAATTCCATAGTTATCTTGTTTTGATTATTGTCTGAAATCCTAATAATGGGTGCAAAGATAGTGGCTTTTGGGACGATCTTATAGGAAATATCGTTATCTTTACGGAATCATTTCACTGTATCTAAAGAATAATTCTTGTTTCGCATCATATATGGACTTAGAGCAAATCATCAAAAGTGTATTGGAAGAGCACTATCTTATTGAAACGGAGTCGGTTGTCCCGATGGAAGGAGGTTGGTCTGCATTGGCTTATAGGGCGACGGACGTTGAGAACCGGAAGTTCTTGGTGAAAGTCTATGACAAGTCGAGGACATCTACCGCCCAATTGACCGCAAGGATAAAAGATTATATGCCTATCGTCTGTTGGCTGAATGCCCATACGGCTTTATCCGGCAAAATCGTACATCCTTTGACAACCGAGAAAGGGGAATATAGCCGCGAAGACGAGCACCATATCTATCTGGTGGGCGATTACATCGAAGGAAACAACCTGCTTCATTCCGGATTCTCCATAGAACAGATACTTCAACTTGCCGACATAGTAGCCGAACTACACGCTTATGGAGAGGAAATACCCTTGCCTACGGGCAACATCAAAGAGGATTTCAATATCCGCTTTAGCAAGCCCTTGCTTGATATATTAGCTGCTGCCGATAGTTGCTTGAAAGAGGATTTGCGTAAGCAGATAGCGCCCTATATGGGGACTATACTCGGCCATTTGAAACAACTGACCTCATTGGCTGACCAATTGAAGGATATGCCTTTAAGGTATGTCCTATGTCATACGGATATCCACGAGGGCAATCTGCTTCAATGTGCAAACCGCCTTAGTTTGATAGATTGGGAGGGATTAAGGCTTGCTCCGCCCGAAGCCGATTTGTTTTTCCTCGCCGACAAGCCTTGGTTCCATTTGTTTTATGGCAGATACAAAGAAAAACACGTAGATTTCACCATCCATCAAACCCTCCTTCGCTTCTATCAGGAGAAACGTATCCTGGAAGATATTTGGGAATTTATGGAGCAAATGCAATCGGATGATATGAGTCCGAAAGAAAGAGCCGCAGCGTTGAACTATTTGCAAAAGGAATGCGGACATCTGAGGCATCTTGCGAAATAAGGCAACATTTGCAGTGATATGGGTAGTATAATCGTAGGTTTTTGTACTTGGAGGACGAGGAGATCTGTCTATTTTTGTAAGGTCAAATAAATAGAGGAGGAATAACGATGAGCGAACTGTTGAACATAGACTCCGTGCAGGCCTACAACGATTACTTCGGCGTGGAGACGCGCCATCCGTTGGTCAGCGTAATAGACGGGCACGAGGCAAAACCTTTGCGCTTCGGGCGGAAGTTATACGGCATTTACACTGTATTATTAAAAGATGCGGATTGCGGAAACTTGAAGTATGGCCGCAGTATGTACGACTATCAACGGGGCACAATGCTCTTTATCGCTCCCGGTCAGGTAATGGGGTCGGAAGATGACGGCAAGCTGCACCAGCCGGAAGGTTGGGCGCTCTGCTTTCATCCGGAATTCCTGCGCAAGACTCCGCTCGCAGGACTGATGAAGGAGTATTCCTATTTCTCGTACAACGCCAACGAAGCCCTCCACCTCTCGGAGCAGGAGCGGCGGACGGTTATCGACTGCCTGACCAAGATTAAGGAAGAGCTGCAATATCCGGTGGACAAGCACAGCAAGTCCCTCATCGCCGACAACATCAAGCTGCTGCTGGATTACTGCGAACGCTTCTACGACCGCCAGTTCATCACCCGCGAGAACCTGAACAGCGACCTCCTTGCCCGCTTCGAGACCTTGCTGGATGATTATTTCCACTCCGGACAGCCTGCCGTGGAAGGACTGCCCACTGTGCAGTATTGCGCCGACAAGCTCTGCCTGTCCCCCAACTACCTAAGTGACTTGTTGAAGAAGGAAACGGGCCTGTCTGCCTTGAAGCACATCCAGCAGAAGACCTTGGAAACGGCCAAGGAACACGTGTTCAACCCTTCGAAGACCGTCAGCGAGATTGCCTACGAGCTGGGATTCCAATATCCACAACATTTCAGCAGATGGTTCAAGAAGCAGACGGGGTGTACGCCAAACGAATATCGAACGCAGGTGAATTCGTAATTATTCCCTGTCAGGTATCGGATTTTTGTACACCCCTGCCCCAAAGGCCATGTCAGCGGTCGCGTGAAAACAACCGCTCCTCCGCTAGTCTTTCGTATTTCGTACCCGGCCGTCCGTAGTTGGCATACGGATGGATGGAGATGCCGCCGCGCGGGGTAAAGAGTCCCGTCACCTCAATGTACTTCGGGTCCATCAGCTTTATCAGATCATTCAGGATGATATTGACGCAATCCTCGTGGAAGGCACCGTGGCTGCGGAAACTGAAGAGGTAGAGCTTCAGACTCTTGCTCTCCACCATCCGCACGTCGGGAATGTAGCAGATACGTATCTCCGCAAAGTCCGGCTGACCCGTGATGGGACACAGGGATGTGAACTCCGGACAATTGAACTTCACCCAGTAGTCACGCTCCGGGTGTTTGTTGTCGAAGGCCTCCAGCACCTCCGGCGCATAATCCTGACGGTATTCCGTCGTGTGGCCCAAGGCATGGAGCCGGGCACGCAATTCTTCTGACATGCTAATCAATGGTTAATGATAAATGATTAATGGTTATTTATTAATTGTCAATTGATTAAGATATTTCTCCAGTCCCTCACGCCTCAACTTGCAAGCCGGACAATGGCCGCAGCCATCACCGGGGATGCCGTTGTAGCAGGTCAAAGTCCGGTGGCGCACCAAGTCCAGCACGCCCAGTTCGTCCGCCAAGGCCCACGTCTGTGCCTTGTCCAGCCACATCAGCGGCGTATGCAGTACGAACTGCGTATCCATCGCCAGGTTCAGCGTCACGTTCAGCGACTTGATGAAGTTGTCCCGGCAGTCCGGATAGCCGCTGTAGTCTGTCTGAGATACGCCCGTGACGATGTGCCGGATGCCACGCTCCCTGGCCCATACGGCTGCCACACTGAGGAAGAAGAGGTTGCGCCCGGGGACGAAGGTGTTGGGGCATACCTGTCCGTCGGGTATCTGCTCGTCCATCGGCATCGTTGTGTCTGTCAGTGCGTTATGCCCCAACGTCCCGATGAGGGGAAGATCCATCACGGTGAAGGGAATCCCTGCCCCGTCGGCAATATTCTTTGCCAGTTCCACTTCCTTCTCGTGCTTTTGCCCGTAGCGGAAGCTCAGAGCGCACACATCTTTAAACTCACGTTTTGCCCAGAATAGGCAAGTAGTCGAGTCCTGCCCACCGCTGAACACGACCAAAGCTGTTTCGTTCGTCATACTATTATTCATAAATTCACTTATTACCCGCTTTTGAAACTTATCGAAGACCATAGAAAAAGTTTCCAAAGTAAGGAGAAAACTCTATTTCCAGCCTAGAAATATACATTTCCAGCCTAGAAATGTACATTTCCAACCTAGAAATACACATTTCCAGCCTGGAAATAGACTTTTCTAGCGGCATCGGAAAGTTTTCTAATGACATTGAAAACTTTTTCAAGCGGCTTTTGCTTAAAGTTCTCTGATTTTCCAAATCTTGTAGGAGATGCCCTTGTCGTACACGTCGCTGCCGTCGATGCGCTTCACATAGCGCACCACCCGCACGGTGACGGGCAGGATGATGACCTCGTACAGGGATTTCAACATGATTTGCAGTGCCATCATTGCGGCCAGCTCCTGCCACGCGATGACCCCGCCAAAGGCGATGGGGAAGAACAGCAGCGAGTCCGCCGTCTCGCCCACCACGGTGGAGGCGATGGCCCGCACGGAGAAGTGACGCCCGCCACTGCGCAGCTTCATCCGGCTCATCACGTAGGCATTGAGGAAAGAACCCACGAGGAAGGCCGCCAGGCTGGCCGCCACGATGCGGGGCGCCATGCCGAAGACGAAGTTGAAGTGCTCGCCTCCCGTCCAGAAGGGCGCGGGCGGCAGGGCCACGGCCACCAATCCGAGGGCGACGACAAAGAAATTCATCACGAAGCCCGTCCAGATGATGAGCCGTGCCTTGCGGAAGCCCCACACCTCGGCAATGCAGTCGTTGATGATGTAGGACACGGGGAAGACCAGCAGGCCGGCAGTGACCGTCAGCCCGCAGAGGGTGATGACTTTTGTCTCAAGGAGATTGGCTGCGATGAGGCATACGTTGAAGAGGATGCCCAGCAGCATGAAGGGTACGGATACAGTTTGTTTCATTTTCCTGTTTTTTACGTGGTTAAGCTGGAATACACGGAGGGCGCGACACGAAGCCGGATGCCCTCATCCCATAAAATCGGGCGCAAAGGTAAGACAACTTGCGCAATCCGGCAAGAGGCAGGGACAAAAAAAGTGCCCCGCACTGTCCGCAAGACAACGGACGCACGGGGCACACGGCAATTTATAGAGAAGAATTGACTTGTTTGCGTGGATTATTCATAGAAGGAGAAGGTCAGATCGCTGGTAGTCCCGCTGGGATTATACTTGGTCAACGTGGTGTCCGTCCATTCGTAACGGGTCACCTCGCCGTCGTAGTTTGTTTCGGTCTCGATGAGGTGCTTGGTGGGAATACCCATCAGTCCGGCATAGTAAAACTCCTCCACCACATCCAGGTCGATGTTGTAGTTATTATAGAAACGCATGATGCCATTGGAGGGTTGGTCGGAGTAGGTGTAAGTGTAGACGCGAGCCTCTTCGGGTGTCTCATCGTAATACCAATATTCCACGCGCACCAGGTCGCCGTTCTCCCACGTCAGCACGTGATGACGCTCCTCGCGGCCATCGTCGATGCGGATGATGTGGCCTTCTTCATCATACTCGAAGGTGGTGACACAGTCATACTCCTCGTGGTGAACGCTGGCCACGAAGCCGTTCTCGCCGAGCGTGGCGGTCTGCTCCAACTCCGTGCCGTCCAGCGTATAGACATCGGGACCTTCGGCGCCGGTCACGTAGTTGTAGTGGAAGAAGGTGCCTTCGCCCTCCAGGTCATCCTCGTCGGCAATCTGCACCAGGAAGCCGTTCTCATCGTAGATATAAGTATCATCGCTCACGGTCTTGATCCACTTGTCGCCGAAGACTCTGGCTACGGGGGATTCTACGGTGGGCTGTTCGGGCTCTTGCGGTTCGTCGGTGGGATCGTCGGGGATGGCTACATCGGTGGTCATGGTGTACCAAGACTCCTCGCGATAGCCGTCCTCCTCCCATGCCTCATAAACGATGGCAGTATTGCCGGAGAAGCTGATGGAGGCATAGTCCTCTTCGTACCACTCATCTTCCCACGTGTAATAGAAAGAGGCATCGGTCTGGCTGCGCCACTTCCACCGGGCCATATCCAGCGTGCCGTCGATGTACTTCACCAGGTAAGTGCCAGCCTTGGAGAACATGGCCTCATAGCCATAGTCGGGATCCTGCGTGGGGTCCACGGTCTCCTCGTACTTCTCACCCGTTTCCAGGTCAGTATAGACTTCGCGGACGGACTGGATGCACCATGTGCGGCAGAGAGCATTGGTCAGAGCGTCATCGGACATCACCGGCTCCTTCTCTACCTCCAGCGAAGCATCGCCGTAGCGGTTGGACTCCACCTCAATGCCCGTCACCTGGCCGCCGACATCGGTAGTCAGCGTGATAGTACCGAAGTCTTCCAATTGGTAGCGTCCGTTGCCCAGGTCGGTGAAAGTACCATAGATATAATTGTCGGACTCCGTGGCGCGGGTCTGGGCCACATTTCTCTTGAATAACTTAACTTCCGAGCGTCCGGCACGCGGAGCAGCTGAAGCAACAGGAGACGATGCACCGCTGAGGGTGACAATGTAATTGCCGCTGGCTGTCAGTTCGATGCTCTCGTAAGGCGAGTCGGTGGAGGTAACGTCATACTTGCCACTGACGGTCTCGAAGGGCGGGGTGCCCAGGTCGGGAGGGGTTACAGGATTGTCATCGTCACTGCATGCAGTGAATCCGGTGGCCAATGTACACAGGCACAGCATGGCCACCATAAAGAAATTCATTTTCTTCATGTTACAATAATGATTTAGTGAAACAATAAATAAATGATATGTTTGAATTCGCATTCGCATACGTCTGGCTGTCCTGTTTTTAAAAAAAGTTCTGCCAGACGGGACGCAGAGTATGTCCTACGATTCAAGGAGAGAAGAGCCGTCCCATTACTTTCCGTCTCCGGAATTTCGGAGGCAGAATTGCCGAGGTAATGTAATCTCCCCATCGGGAAAAAAGAGATATTCCCGATTTGCGGGTGCAAAGGTAGCCATAATAATCCGCCCGGCAAGCACCTTGACAGAGAAAAAGTGTTCTACTCCACCTATTTCTTGGACTTTTGGCGGGAGTTACGTACCTTTGCACGCTTTTTTTGAACATAAAGACATTTGATAGGTATGCAATCTTCGAAACTGAAAGGCTTTTTCTACGGCCTGCTGACGTCGGTGACGTTCGGCCTCATCCCGTTGTTTACCCTCCCGCTGATGCAGAAAGAGCTGGAGTCGGACTCCATCCTCTTCTACCGCTTCGTGGCGGCCACCCTGGCCCTGGGCACGATGATGCTCGTCAAGGGCGAATCATTCCGCATCCATTGGAAGGATGTGCCGCTGCTCATCGTGATGGCTCTGTTTTATACCGCCTCGTCGATGTTCCTGCTCTATGGCTACGAGGTGATGGGGGCAGGCGTGGCCACGACACTGCACTTCACCTATCCCATCTTCACCACGCTGCTGATGCTCACGCTGTTCCGCGAACGGGCCTCGTGGGTGACGTGGCTGGCCATCGTGCTGGCCGTGGGAGGCGTGGCACGGCTGTCGCTGCAAGGCACGGAGCTGAAACTGGATCCTTGGGGTGTGTTCATCGTACTGCTCTCCGCCGTGGGCTATGCCAGCTACATCGTGTCGGTCAACAAGTCCCGTCTGAAGGATCTGCACAGCCGCAAGCTGGCCTTCTACGTCTTCCTGTTCACGGCGCTGACCTTCACGGTGAAGAACGGTGTCCAAGGCAGTCTCCAGCCGCTGCCGGACTGGGAGAGCGTGGGCCTCATCATTCTCCTGGCCGTGGCTCCTACGGTCATCTCCAACATCACGCTGCTGCTGGCCGTGCGCCACATTGGCGGTACGCTGACGTCCATCCTCGGAGCGATGGAGCCGGTGACGGCCGTAGTCATCGGGGCGTGCGTCTTTGGTGAAGCGTTCACGGCCACGGAGGCAGTGGGCATCGCACTGATTCTCGTGGCCGTGGTATTGGTCATCTTGACAAACCGCATCAAGGAAGGCGTGGACACGGTGATGAAGCGCATCCGACCGCGGCACGCGTAAATGCTCACTCCGCCGCCTCCATCGCCAGCATCTCCTGCAGGACGGCCAATGCTTCTTCCACGGTGGTGACATCCTTCACCACCATCGAACGCTTGCCGTTCTGCTCGCGGAGGTCGCAACGGCGGGTGTACTTCATCATATAGGCGATGAGTTTGCCGAAAGACTGGCTCTGATAGTAAGGGCTCTCCAGGTTGTGCACCAGATAGAGTGCCATACGGCCGCCTTTCAAGAAGACCTTCTCGGCACCCAGTCGTGCAGCGATGCGACGCAGGGGAACAATGCGGAGCAATTCTTCCGTCTCGTGCGGCACGGGGCCGAAGCGGTCGATGAGCCGTTCGCGGAAGGCTTCCACATCCTTGTCCAGGGTCAGGCCGTCCAACTCGCGATAGAGCAGCATACGCTCGGCACTGCCCGTGACATACTCTGCAGGGAGGAGCAGTTCGAGATCGCTCTCCACCTGGCACTCGTCCACAAATTGTTCGCCACTAATCTTGCCCGAGCCGTCGGCGGCCTGCTGCTCTTCGGCATAGAGGTCGGCAAATTCGTCCGTCTTCAGTTCGCGGACAGCCTCGCTCAATATCTTCTGGTAGGTCTCATAGCCCAGGTCGGCAATGAAGCCGCTCTGCTCGGCTCCCAGCATATTGCCCGCCCCACGGATGTCCAGGTCCTGCATGGCGATGTGTATGCCACTGCCCAGGTCGCTGAAGTTCTCGATGGCCTGCAGGCGACGCCGGGCTTCGGGCGTGAGATTGGACAGAGGGGGTGCCAACAGGTAGCAGAATGCCTTCTTGTTGCTGCGGCCCACACGTCCACGCATCTGATGCAAGTCGCTGAGGCCGAAGTTCTGCGCCTCGTTGATGATGATGGTATTGGCATTGGGGATGTCGATGCCGCTCTCCACGATGGTGGTTGCCAGCAGGACATCGTAGTCGTAGTTGGCAAAGCCCAGGATAACCTGCTCCAGTTCCTCGGGAGGCATCTGCCCGTGACCGATGCAGACACGGCAATCGGGGATGTTGCGCTCGATGAAGTACTTCAACTCCGGCAGGTTGGCGATGCGGTTGTTGACGAAGAACACCTGCCCGTTGCGGCTCATCTCGAAGTTGATGGCATCGATGATGACATCGGGATTGAAGGTGTGTACCTCCGTCTGGATGGGATAGCGGTTGGGGGGCGGTGTCTGGATGACGCTCAGGTCGCGGGCTCCCATCAACGAGAACTGGAGGGTACGGGGGATGGGCGTGGCGGTCATCGTCAGGGTATCGACATTGACCTTCATCTGGCGGAGCTTCTCCTTGACCGAGACACCGAACTTCTGCTCCTCGTCGATAATAAGCAGGCCCAGGTCCTTGAACTTGACGTCCTTGCCCAGGATGCGGTGCGTGCCGATGAGGATGTTGACCTCGCCCGCAGCCAGCCCCTTGATGACGACACGGGCCTGCGCCGAGGTACGGGCACGGCTCAAGTATTCCACCCGGCAAGGCATATCCTTCAACCGCTCCTTGAAGGTCTGGAAGTGCTGGTAGGCCAGGACGGTGGTGGGCACCAGGACGGCCACCTGCTTGTTGTCCGTCACGGCCTTGAAAGCGGCGCGGATGGCCACCTCGGTCTTGCCGAAGCCCACATCACCACACACCAGACGATCCATCGGACGGGCACTCTCCATGTCGGCCTTCACATCGGCCGTGGCCTTGCTCTGGTCGGGCGTGTCTTCATAGAGGAAGGATGCCTCCAGCTCGCGTTGCAGGAAGCTGTCGGGGCTGAATTGGAAGCCTTTCTCCTCGCGACGCTGCGAATAGAGCTTGATGAGGTCGCGGGCAATGTCCTTAATCTTCTTCTTGGTGCGGTCCTTCAGCTTCTCCCACGCACCGGTACCCAGCTTGTTGAGGCGGGGAGGCTCGCCCTCCTTGCCCTTGTACTTGGACACCTTGTGCAGGGAGTGGATGGAGACGAACACCACGTCGTCATTCTGATACACCAGCTTCATCACCTCCTGCGTAGTGTTGCCGTTGGGGATGCGCACCAATCCGGCAAAGCGGCCCACGCCGTGGTCGGTATGCACCACATAGTCGCCGGGGGTGAACTGGTTCAGCTCTTTCAGCGAGAGGGCCACCTTGCCGCTGCGGGCCTTGTCGCTCTTGAGGTTGTACTTGTGGAAGCGGTCGAAGAGCTGGTGGTCGGTGAAGATGCAGAGGCGAAGGCTGTCGTCGGCAAATCCTTCGTGCAAGGTCTTCTCCACGGCGGTGAAGGCTATCTGGTCGCCGCGGTCCTCGAAGATGGCACGGATGCGGTCGGTCTGCTTCTTGCTGTCGCTACATATATATAAGGTGTATCCCTTGGCAAGGTATTCGGTGAAGCTCTGCGCCACGAGATCGAAGTTCTTGTGGAAGATGGGTTGGGCGGAAGTCTGGAAGGAGATGGTGGCATCGGGAGTGCCTGTGGGCTTGGTGCCGAACTCCATCCGCCGGAAGTCGAGGGCGCGGACGGTGAACTCGCCTCCGTCGATGAGTTTGCCGTCCAGGGAGATGGCCCCGTTTTCTTCTGCCTCGCGGGCGGCAATGGCTTGCGGAGTCAACGCCTCGTCGTGGACTTGCTGGATACGTTCGCGCAACCAGAGGAAATCGCGCATCGCCAGCACCGTATCCACCGGCAGGAAGTCGAGGAAGGACACCATCCCGCCCGTCCCTTTCCGCTCGAGGTCGTGGCTGAGGTCGGGCACGATGACGATGCTGTCCTTCGGCTCCTTGGAGAGCTGGGTCTCCACCTCGAAGGTGCGGATGCTCTCCACCTCGTCGCCGAAGAAGTCGATGCGGTAGGGGTATTCGGAGGAGAAGGAGAACACGTCGATGATGCTGCCACGCAAGGCGTACTGCCCCGGCTCGTAGACGTAATCCACCCGCTCGAATCCATAGCTGTGCAGCACCTCGGTGATGAAAGTCATGTCCACCTTCTCGCCGGCGTGGAGCTTGAGGGTCTTCTCGTCCAGCTCGCCGCGCGACACCACCTTCTCGGCCAGCGCATCGGGATAGGTCACGATGCTCAGGGCGCGGTCGGACTTCTGCAGGCGGCTCAGTACCTCGGTGCGGAGTATCTCGTTGGCGGCATCCTTCTGCCCGTACTTGATGGCACGCCGGAAGGAGGAGGGGAAGAACAGAACTTCCTCATCGCCCAACACCTGCACCAGGTCGTGGTAGAAATAGCCCGCTTCCTCCAGGTCGCCCAGGATGAAGACGTAGGGCCTGCGCCCCTGCCCCACCAGCACGGAGGAGAAGAGCGAGGCGGACGAGGCACACAGTCCCCCGCAATAGACGTGATGAACGGACGGGTTATCCAGTAAACGGTCGATGGCCGCCACGTTGGGATGGGCGGCATAGCGTTGTTGCAGTTCGCTTAGGGTCATACTCTTTCGGTTTATCGCCGCAAAAGTACAAAATAATCCACCAACTCACACCCGTATGTGGAGGAAAAGCCGTACTTTTGCAGGAAACATCACATGGTATGAACACTTCGGACAGCATCGTCATCATCCCGACCTACAACGAGCGGGAAAACATAGAGAACATCATCCGCGCCGTCCTCGGACTGGAGCACGGTTTCCACATCCTCGTGGTGGAGGACAACTCGCCCGACGGCACGGCGGACATCGTCAAGCGCCTGCAACGCGAGGAGTTCGCCGACCGCCTCTTCATGCTGCAACGCGCAGGCAAGCAGGGACTGGGCACGGCCTACATCGCCGGCTTCCGCTGGGCACTGGAGCACGACTATGAATACGTCTTCGAGATGGACGCGGACTTCAGCCACAACCCCGCCGACCTGCCGCGCCTCCTGGCCGCCTGCAAGGACGAGGGGGCGGACGTGTCCATCGGCTCACGCTACGTCAGCGGCGTCAACGTGGTCAACTGGCCCATGGGGCGCGTGCTGATGTCCTACTTCGCCTCGAAATATGTGCGCCTCATCACCGGCCTGCCCATCCACGACACCACGGCGGGCTTCGTCTGCTACCGCCGCCGCGTGCTGCAGACCATCCCCCTCGACCGCATCCGCTTCAAGGGCTATGCCTTCCAGATAGAGATGAAGTTCACCGCCTACAAGTACGGCTTCCGCATCCAGGAGGTGCCCGTCATCTTCATCAACCGCGAGCTGGGCACGTCCAAGATGAACAGCAGCATCTTCGGCGAAGCCGTCTTCGGGGTCATCCGCCTGAAGTGGGACAGCCTGTGGAAGAAGTACGAAAAGGCCCCTGCCTGAAAACGCGGGGGTGCGTTTGCCTGCAAACGCGGGTACGTGCAAGCCTGCAAACGCGGTGGGTACACCGGGGCATAACCCGGAGGGTACACCGGAGCATAACCCGGAGGGTACACCGGGGCATAAGCGTGCGGGCCTCCATAGTATAAACCAATCATTAACAGCTACTTATAAGAATATAGCATATGAAACGAACCCTGATACATAACGCAGAGATTATCAACGAGGGCACGCGCAAGCAAGGCTCCCTCGTCATCGAAGACGGCCGCATCGCCGAGATACTGACCGACGGGCGCCCCCTCTCCGCCCCGTGCGACGAGACCATCGACGCCACGGGCTGCTGCCTGCTGCCGGGCGTCATCGACGACCACGTACACTTCCGTGACCCCGGCCTGACGCACAAGGCCGACATCCTCAGCGAGAGCCGCGCCGCCGCCGCGGGGGGCGTGACCTCCATCATGGACATGCCCAACACCAATCCCGCCACCACCACCCTCGAAGCCCTGGAGCAGAAGCAACAGTTGCTGGCGGAGAAGTGCGTGGTGAACCACTCGTGCTACTTCGGGGCGACCAATGACAACTACACGCTCTTCCCCCGTCTGGACCGGACGCGCATCTGCGGCATCAAGCTCTTCATGGGCTCCAGCACGGGCAACATGCTGGTGGACCGCATGGACAGCCTGCGCCGCATCTTCGGGGGCACGGACATGCTCATCGCCGCCCACTGCGAGGACCAGGAGATTATCCGGAAGAATACGGAGAAGTATAAGGCCCAATTCCTGGAGGGCGCCCAGATACCGGTCAACAAGCACCCCTACATCCGCACCGTGCAGGCCTGCTATGCCTCCTCGCAGCTGGCCGTGCAACTGGCCACGGAGGCCGGGGCACGCCTGCACGTGATGCACATCTCCACCGCCAAGGAACTGCCCCTCTTCAGCGACGCGCCCCTGGACGAGCATAAACGGATCACGGCCGAGGCCTGCGTGGCGCACCTGCTGTTCGAGATGAAGGACTACAAGATGCTGGCCGCCTGCATCAAGTGCAACCCCGCCATCAAGCGGCAGAGCGACCGCGACGCCCTGCGCCGGGCCCTCAGCACGCCGCGCATCGATGTCATCGCCACCGACCATGCCCCCCATCTGCTGACGGAGAAGGCCGGCGGTGCCCTGCGGGCCGCCTCGGGCATGCCGATGGTGCAGTTCTCGCTGGTGAGCATGCTGCAACTGATGCAGGAGGGTATCCTGTCCCTGGAAACATTGGTGGAGAAGATGTGCCACAACCCCGCCCGCCTGTTCCGCATCGAGGGCCGCGGCTTCATCCGCGAAGGCTACCGGGCCGACCTAGTCCTCGTCCGCCCCGAACGCTGGCAGCTGACGCGCGACCGCATCCTCAGCAAGTGCGGCTGGAGCCCGCTGGAGGGCCGTGCCTTCGACTGGCGCGTAGAGAAGACCTTTGTCAACGGCCACTCGGTCTATGACCATGCCACCGGCGTGGACGACACCCGCCGGGGCGAAGCACTGCGTTTCCATGCCTGACAGCCACTTGCTGACATACGCCATCCCCGAGGTAACCCCCTACATCAGTTGGGGGTACTTCTTCCATGCCTGGGGATTCCGGGGGGATACACTTTGCTCGCCCGAGGCCGCACAGCTTCGGGCCGATGCCCTGCGGATACTGGAGTTGCAGGAGGTACGGCTGCACATCCGGTGCCTCTACCGCCTCTGCCGGGCCAATGCCGACGGGGACAATATCCTGCTGGACGGCACCGCCTTCCCCCTCCTGCGGCAACAGACCCCTCACGCCGACGGCGCTCCCCTGCTCTGCCTCAGCGACTTCGTGCGCCCGCTCTCCGGCGGCATCCCGGACACGGTGGGTCTCTTCGCCGCCACGGTACACACCGACCTGGACTTCCCCCGCGACCCCTACCGCCAACTGCTCCTCCAGACCCTCTGCGACCGCCTGTCCGAGGCTGCCGTCGAACGGATGCACCTCTACATCCGCCGCGAGGCCTGGGGCTATGCACCCGATGAAGCCCTCCCCATCCCCGACCTGCTGGCAGAGCGCTTCCAAGGCATCCGCCCCGCCGTGGGCTATCCCTCCCTGCCCGACCAGTCCGTCAACTTCCTGCTGGACAACCTGCTGGACCTGCGCCGCATCGGCATCACCCTAACAGAAAACGGAGCCATGCATCCACACAGCTCCGTCTCCGGACTGATGTTGGCCCATCCTGCCGCACGGTATTTCTCCGTGGGGCACATTGGCGAGGACCAACTATGTGATTATGCCCGCCGCCGGGGACTTCCGGTCGGGGTGATGCGGAAGTTCCTGGCGGGGGTGTTGTGACTAGAACTTATAGCCGAAGCTGAGGGACCAGTCCATATAGGAGATACCATCAAAGTAATCATTGGACTCTATCCAGCCGAAACGCCCGGTGAAGTTCACCAGCCAATGCCGACGGATCTCCCACCCAAAGTCCACCAGCGGACCACCGCCGAAGGCATTGGGATTGGCACTCTCACTGACACCGTCCATCGTAGCCTTGGCATTGAATGTATAGTTCACAAATGCGCCCAGTCCTATCTGCATGATAACCCGGTTGGCCATACGGAACTTGTTGGCAAACAGGATGGGGATCTCCACGCTATGGAAATCGAAATCCATACCATAATAGTTATAGTCATCATAATAATAAGTGTACACATCCCCCAGTTTCCTGTAATTGTAATACAATCCCATCTGGTAAGCTCCGTGGCGGCCCAGGCGTACGTCCATGCCTCCACCGGCATAGAAGGTACTGCCGCCTACCCCTTCGCCATATACGGAAGTGAAGCCGCCGGCGGCCTTCACATACCACGCCACGTAGCGGTCGTTGAGCGCCTCGGTCATGGTAATCTCAATGGGGATGGGCAATGTCTTGGACTTGCCGTTCTTGGTCACCTCGATGGAGTCCAGTATCACGGGGACATCCTCCAGGACGAAGTTTCCCTTACGGTCGGTCACGGTGCTGATATTCGTACCTTTCACGGTCACCGTCGCACTGTCCATGGGGTAATAATCCCGGTCGATGATGCGTTGTTTCAGTCTCTGGCCCTGGGCCATCACGCCGGCCGTGCAGAGGGTGGCCAGCAACATGATATATAGTCTTTTCATAATGTATCTCCTTATATTAGATGGTTCTGATTAGAAACGATAGGCGGCACCGAAGGTCAATACCCAATTGTGCTCGCAGGGATCCGCGGTAATCTCATCATACTGTCCGGAGGGCAACCACATGTTCTTGCCCCATACGCCCACGGTCAGCTGTTTCCACTCCACACCGAGGCTGTAGGCCACGCCGCAGTTGAAAGGATAGAGCAGACGGTAATGTCCGTACCCATAGTCCATTTCGTTCACCTTGTCGAAGGCGCCGATTTCTTCCTGCTTGCCGTTGAAGTCCGTCTTCACGTTGCCTCCGAAGCCGTAGGAGAAGACGGGGCCGAAGGAGAAGACGATGTTCCACTTCGGCGCTACCTGATGACGGTTGACAAAGTACAGAGGCAAGTCGAGGAACAACGGGCTCCACGTCTCCTTGTAGCTCATGCCGTCCTGCTCCATTTTGTACTCCGTGCCGCGCTGGCTCAGTTGCAGCATGGGGCGGAATGCCCACTTCTTGGACGTGCGCACTTCAATACCCAGGCCGACTTCATATCCCAGCTTGAAGCTACCTCCATAATAGGTATAGCGGCTCATCGACAAACCGGCCTGCGCCACGAAGGTCACCTTCTTGCGACGGGCAGGCATACGCATCGGTTCGCGGATGTCCCACTCCTCAGACTCCATGCCGACAGATTCCACCACAATGCCGCGGGCTGTCACCGGCACATCCTCCAGCAGGAAGCGGCCGTCGATGTCGGTCACCACGCTGATGTCCGTGCGCACCACCCGTACCAAGGCTCCCACGATGGGGCGTCCCTGGCGGTCCTTCACGATACCCTTGATGTCGTGGGTCGTCACTTCATTGTTCTCTACATGGGTCGCCACCGTATCGGTCTCGACCTCTTGCGCCATCAGGGAAGCGGTTCCCAGCCAGGCGGCAAGACATATCATAAGTAAGTGTTTCATTGTTTTCCTTCTTATTTAATTAACGTGTCGTTGAAATTGTAATCTGCTGTACGGGGGAATAAGTCAGCCCGCCTTCCGATTGGGCATAAGCACGCACATAATAAGTACCTGCGGGCAAAGAGAATTCATAATACGAATTTACGCTATACCCCAAGGATGTATCCGGACACCGCACCACTCCGTCGTTTTGCTCCAGCGTGGGAAGGTCGTTCGTCGTGCTGTAGCAGACACCCACGTTAGTAGTATGTCCCCACGTGGTCAATGTCATATTGTAAGCCAATGGATCCTCACTATATTCTACAGATTCTATCACCGGCTCTTCATCCCATACTGTAGCCAATGTATCCGAATAGCTCCAAACTATATTACCGGAAGTGCCGGAAACGCCCATAGCGGCCTGGTAATGGAAGTCATTGCGCTCCCGGTCATACGAGAAATAGGAAGCCGGTTGCCAGTAGAGCGTCCAATAATTGTTGTTACCATCTTCATTCTTCCAAATACCCTCGGCACCATACCCATTGTCATAGCCATCGGTCGGAAGATTATTTGCGCCTGTTGCGGAAACGGAAAGCCCCAAATCCCAAAAATTAACACTTCCTTCCGCCGAAGCCGACAAATAGATGAGCGCACCACCACGCACACGCAGGTCATCCAGATAAAAGGCAGCATCCGTAGGCAAGTAGTCTGCCAAGGCATTATAAGGAATATCTGCCACATAGACCAGCGAATCTATCTGCACGGAAGCCATCAGCCCCTCGCTCGACACACGCTGCACCGGCGAATAATAAACGTCGCCGCTCGCGCCCACCGTAAAGGCACGGACATAGTACGCTCCGCTAGGCACCTGGGCCGTTACCGAAGCATAGGAAGACTGTTCGTTGGCAGATACATAGGTTGCTCCATCCGATATGGTGGGCAACTCGTTGGTAGTGCTGTAGCAGATACCCCGCTCGGGCATCTCACTCACCGTATATTCATCCACCATCGTGCGGAATTCGGCTCGGATGACATCGCCGCCTTCCACATAAAAGTCCCTGATCAGCGGTGCATCGGGATATTCATAAGAGCGCACGTCCGAATACAAATGGCTAGATCCATAATCGTCGCTTTGGATATGTCCCACGAATCCGGGCATTTGCTGGCCATACAAAGAGATGTAAGCCTGGCAGTAAATGGTCTTGCCGGGCAACTGCATCAGTGCATCCTCATACCAAGAGATATATGCCTTGCCCGTACCATCATAGCTTCCCGCGCTTCCGGTCAAAGCCGTCCAATCCCCGTTTCCATCGGGCAGTAAAGACTGATCATCCGAATAAAAAACCTCCATATAATCATAGGTCTGATAGTCCGTGCTCGTTCCTATCTGCGTCTGAACCAGCAATCCGCCGTTGCGGCGCATCTCTTCCCGTATATATTCATCCGATACGAGCGTTTCCAGTTCAGCATAGGTCAAATCCGACACTGAAAGAACCTCGCCCAATGTAACATTGTCGGGCAGCATCCGCCCGAATTCATCCACGTCATTGCAAGAAAATAGTAGCAATGCCGTGCTTAACAAACAAAGCAGTTTTCTCATATTCATTCATATTTGAGTTCGTTTCTGCCCACAAAGATATAAAATGTGTTTAAGACCATCAAACCACTTTCAAATTTTATTCCTATAATGCACCATATGGGATTATTCGTCGGATAAACAGGCTATCCGACATCGGCTGCAAAGGTGTGCACAAAAGTGCGCAAAGATACGCACAAAGTTGCGCAAAGATGCGGGCAAGGTTGCGCAAAGACTTGCCCAATGTTTCGATTTCCCTTACCTTTGCACCGACAAACTTCAAATACCGATTTTTACGATGAAACTGAAAAGCATTAAGATTTGGGCACTCATCGCCCTCGCAATGGGGCCGCTGACCTTGCAGGCGCAAGAGAAAGCAACCCTCACCCTGCATCCCGACGAAGGGAAAAACCTCATCAGCCGACACATCTACGGCCAGTTTGCCGAACACCTGGGCACGTGCATCTACGGAGGCCTCTGGGTAGGCGAAGACTCCTCCATCCCCCACACGCAAGGCTATCGCAACGACGTATTGGGCGCATTGAAGGATTTGTCCATCCCCAACCTGCGCTGGCCGGGCGGTTGCTTTGCCGACGAATATCATTGGATGGACGGCATCGGCCCGCGGAGCCAACGCCCGCGCATGGTGAACAACAACTGGGGAGGCACCGTGGAAGACAACAGCTTCGGCACCCATGAATTCCTGAACCTGTGTGAATTGCTGGGATGCGAACCCTACGTCAGTGGAAACGTGGGAAGCGGCTCGGTGGAAGAGATGGCCAAATGGGTGGAATACATGACCGCAGCAGACGGGCCGATGGCCAAACTCCGTAAACAAAACGGACGCGAGAAGCCCTGGAAAGTCCACTTCTTCGGCGTAGGCAACGAGAGCTGGGGATGTGGCGGCAGCATGCGCCCGGAGTATTACGCCGACCTCTACCGGCGCTACTCCACCTATTGCCGCAACTACAACGGCAACAACCTCTTCAAGATAGCCAGCGGCGCCAGCGACTATGACTACAACTGGACGGAAGTCCTGATGAAAAACGTAGGCACCCGCATGAACGGCCTCTCCCTGCACTACTACACCGTGGCAGGATGGGAAGGCAGCAAGGGGTCGGCCACGCAATTCACGGACGAAGACTACTATTGGACATTGGGCAAGTGCCTGGAAATAGAAGACGTGATACAACGCCATATCAGCATCATGGATCGCTATGACCCGGCCAAGCATGTGGGGCTGATGGTAGACGAATGGGGCACCTGGTGGGATCAGGAGCCCGGCACCATCCCCGGACACCTCTTCCAGCAGAACACCCTGCGCGATGCGTTTGTGGCCGCCCTGACGCTCAACGTCTTCCACAAATACACCGACCGCATCCGCATGGCCAATATCGCACAGATAGCCAACGTCTTGCAATCCATGATACTCACCCGGGAAGACAAGATGGTGCTGACGCCCACCTATTACGTCTTCAAGATGTACAAGGTACACCAGGATGCCACCTTCATCCCGATGGATATCCAATGCACGCGCCGTGTCGTCCGCGATGACCGCATCGTACCGACGCTCAGCGCCACGGCCTCGCGCAATGCCGAAGGGACGGTACACATCTCGCTGGCCAACATCGACCTGGCGCAACCGTGCGAAGTGGAGATTCCTCTCGACGAACAGAAAGCGAAGAGCGTACAGGGTGAAATCCTGACCGCCGACCGGATAGACGACCACAACACCTTCGAACAACCCGACAAGATCCGGCTGAAAGCGTTCGACAAGGCACGCATCAGCCGGGGCAAGTTGTACGTCACCCTCCCGGCCAAGGCCATCGTGACCCTGACTCTCCAATAAAAACAATAAGAACGTTTGTATATAAGTATAACATGGCCGGTATCTATCTGCACATCCCATTCTGCAAGACCCGCTGCATCTATTGCGACTTCTACTCCACCACCCGCGAGGACTTGAAGCGACGCTATGTCCAAGCCCTGTGCAAGGAGCTGCGGATGCGCCGCGACTACCTGCAGGGAGCGCAGATAGATACCGTCTATTTCGGAGGGGGCACCCCCTCGCAACTGGAGGAAAAGGACTTTGCCGAAATCTTCCAAACCCTGCAAGAGGTGTACGGACTGGAGAATGCCGTGGAAATCACGCTCGAAGCCAATCCCGATGACCTCACCGAAGCCTATGTAGACACCCTGCGCCGCCTGCCCTTCAACCGCATCAGCATGGGCATACAGACCTTCAACGATGAGACGCTGCGCCTGCTCCATCGCCGGCACTCCGCCCGCCAAGCTATCGAAGCCGTAGAGCGATGCCGCCAAGCCGGCTTCCGCAATCTCAGCATCGACCTCATCTACGGCCTGCCAGGCGAGACGGAAGAGAAATGGCAACGCGACCTGGAAGAAGCCCTCCGACTCCGCCCCGAACACATCTCCGCCTACCACCTGACCTACGAAGAAGGAACTCCCCTCCACCGATTGCTGCAAGTCCATCGGGTGCACGAGGTGGACGAGGACCTCAGCCTGCGCTTCTTCACCCGGCTTACCCACACGCTCCGACAGGCAGGATACGTACACTATGAGATTTCCAACTTCTGCCTGCCCGGATACCATGCCCGCCATAACACCTCCTATTGGCAAGGCGTCCCCTACCTGGGATGCGGCCCCTCTGCCCACTCCTTCGACACCCAAAGCCGCGAGTGGAACCTCGCTTCGCTGGATGCGTACATCACCGGCCTGGAAAACGGCCAACGCCCCTATGAGAAAGAGGTGCTGTCTTCCGACACCCGCTACAATGAATATGTCATGACCGGATTGCGCACCATGTGGGGCATCTCGACGGACAAAATCCTGCACGACTTCGGCACCGACCGCCTGCACTACCTGCGGGACATGGCCGCCCCCCATCTGAGAAGCGGAAAACTCACAGAGCAAGAGGGCATCCTCCGCCTGACCGAACAAGGCATTTTCGTCTCGGACGACATCCTCAGCGACCTGATGTTTGTCGAATAATTAAAATTGGCGCACAATAGAAATTTGTTGGCGCATCAATGAAATTCTCCTTTGCGGATAATCTGTAATTTTGCAGCCGGAAAACAAAAACAAAACAAAACAAACAATGCTGCAATATAAGAATCTTCATTGTTTACATTATGCCAACGAAGAATCTTCCATATTCCACCGCTTGCAGTTGAACGAAGGGGAAGTATTACCCTATATTAATCAGAAAGCCGGCATCTTGCTCTATGTGGCGGAAGGCTTGCTTGAAGTGGAAGAATGAGATTCGTCCAGGCACATCCCGCAGGGAAATATCATATTCCTGTCGCAAAATGAATCGTTCTGGGGGCATGCCACGACCTCCGCCGTGATGCTCACGTGCAACCTGCCTTTTCACGTCAAGCTATGCCACATCTACGACCTGCAGGATCTGAGGCGGGAGATGGCGGATAAACAGCCGGAGCTACATCACCCCCGTAAGGCCCAGTTGTCCGCCTATCCGGCTATCAAACGGGTATTTTCCTCCGTGCTGGATGCACTGGACGAAGAGCTGTACTGCATCCACTATCAGGAACTGAAGCGGCAGGAACTGCTCTTGCTGTTAAGGCTCTACCACAAGGCCGAAGAACTGCACGGACTCTTTGCCGCCATCCTGCATCAGAACAATGCCTTCAAGCAGTTTGTGTTCGAGAATTACCGGCACGTGAATGATGTCAACGAATTTGCCTCGCAGGCAAACATGTCGCTGCGCAACTTCCAGCGGCGCTTCAAGGCGGAATTCTCATGCTCCGCCCGCGAGTGGCTCATTGCACGCCGGGCAGAATCGGTACGCCAAGAACTGCGCGCCACCAACAAGGACCTGATGACCATCGCCACCGAATATGGTTTCTCATCCATGTCTTACTTCACTTCGTTCTGCAAGAATTATTTCGGCATGACACCCTCGGAGATACGGGGTACGAAGGCGGTCAAGGCAGGCAGGATTCTCCAGGCGACAGGCCACTTGTGAAACGATAAACTAAAAATTCATCTACTTTACTGAGTTCTGGTTTAAGCTGCGGACAAAAAATGTCTGTCAGGCGGGAAAAAACCGGGAAATCACCGGGAAAAACCGGCCAACACACGGAGAAAAGTCTATTTCCAGGCTGGAAATGTACATTTCTAGGCTGAAAATATACATTTCTAGGCTGGAAATATACATTTCCAGGCTGGAAATGAAGAATTCAAGGCGCATTGAGAACTTTTCCCGTGGAATTGGAAACTTTTTCCGCCCCCTTCCGCTTCTTTTCCCCTTAGGCCGGACTCGCATAACTTTGAAGCGTATGAAACGAAACGTCCAATTGCTATGGGTCGCCCTGGCGGCTTTGGTGCAGGTGTCGCAAGTCTCGGCGCAAGAAGCCGTGCATACCGACACCCTGAGTCTGAAGGTGTATTTCCAACGAGGATACTCCACGTTCGACCCCTCTTTTCGCGACAATGCACGTAAGCTGGAGGCATTCGCCGGACAGCTGCGGCAAGTGGCGGGTGACTCCCTGCAACGTGTACATCCGGTGCGCATTGTGGGGGCAGCCTCGCCGGAAGGCATGACTGTGATGAACAAACGCCTGGCGCGCAAGCGTGCCGAGAGCCTCATCGGATGGATGAGCCGCCAGGCGGCATTGTCCGGGCTGCGGTATGAGGTGCAATCCGTGGGTGTGGACTGGAAAGGCCTGGAGAAACTGGTGGAAGAGAGTGACATGCCCCATCGGGACGCGGCACTAGAGATTCTGCGCAACACGCCTGAATGGATCCGGCGCGACGGACGCATCGTCGACGGGCGCAAGCGTCAGTTGGGCATGCTGCAAGGCGGACGGGTCTGGCACTACATGGCCGAACATTTCTTCCCCGAACTACGCTCTTCTGCCCTGGAGATACAATGCGTCGTGACTCGCCCTATACCGGTCGAACCCGTACCCCAACCCGTGCGACAAGATACGGTTCTTCCGCATGATACCATTGCCGGCCGAGAGACCTTGATGACGTACAACGCCGCCAAGAATGATTGCCCAGACAGGCAGAAGCGTTCCGCTTACTGGGCCTTGAAGACCAATATGCTCTATGATGCACTACTCGTGCCCAACTTGGGAATCGAGTTTTCCCTGGGCAAGGGATGGACGCTGGGCGGCAGCTACCTGCATGCCTGGTGGAGCAATGACCACCGCCACCGCTACTGGCGTATCCAAGGCGGAGAACTGAATGTACGCAAGTATTTCGGACACCAAGCGGCCATAAAGCCCCTTCAGGGCCATTACCTCGGCGTGTACGGCCAACTGCTCACCTATGACATTTAACGGGGCGGCCGCGGCTATCTCGGCAACCGCTGGAGCTGGGGAGTCGGCCTGGAATATGGCTATTCACTGCCGGTGGCACGCAGGCTCAACATTGATTTCTCCATCGGACTGGGCTATCTGGGAGGCGAATACCAAGAATATCTGCCCAAAGACGGCCACTATGTGTGGCAAGCCACCAAGCAACGACGCTGGTTCGGCCCCACCAAGGCGGAAGTATCGCTGGTGTGGCTGCTGGGACGCAACAATAATAATCGGGCTAAAGAGAAAGGAGGCCAACGATGAACGTCCACAAGATCATACAATGGATAGTTTGCTGTCTGCCACGGCTTGCGAACACAAGGAACTGTGCTACGATCATCCCTATACGGCGACACTGCACGTGGAGTTCGACTGGCAGCAGGCACCCGATGCCACACCTTCGCTCATGGAGGTGTACTTCTTTCCCCAAAGCGGCGGACAACCCCAACGCTTTGCTTTCCATCACACAGGTGGTGAAGTAGACTTGTTGCCCGGCACATATGACGCACTCTGCCTCAACACGGGTGGCTCGGCCAACCGCTACCGGGGAACAGACACCTGGAGCACCTTCGAAGTGTACACCCGCGATGCTTCCCTCTTGGAAGGCATGGACGTGCTGGTGACGGCAGAGCCTCCACGGCCTTCAGGAACAGAAGGGCAAAGTGGCGGACTGGAACCGGACTCCCTGTGGACAGCATGCCGGGAAGAGTTGACCGTGGATGTGTCGGCCGGGAAACAAACCCTCGTTTTCACTCCCCGGCAGGTACATACGAACTTCACCTTCCGCATCACCGGTGCCGAAAACCTGACGCACGTGAAGGCCATTAGCGGCTCCTTGTCAGGACTCAGCCGGGGATACTTTGTGGGAACGGAAACCTATAACGAAGAGACTGTTTGTGTACCGTTTGCCGCCCGCCACGACAATTCATCAGAAGTTACCGGTAGCTTCCGGGGCTTTTGTCCCGACAGGACAGCCTCCGGCCTTCCCCACAAATTTGTCATCTACATCCTGTTGGACGATGGCAGCTCCTGGTATTACACCTACGACGTGACCGACCAGGTGAACCATGCCCCCGACCCTCGGAACATCCATCTGGAACTTGACGGTCTCCCCCTGCCTGCTCCCGTCACCGACGAAGGAGGCATGAACGCCGGTGTGGACGGCTGGGACAATGTGGAAGTAGATTTACCCATGTAAGCAAATCACTATTTTTTATTAACCCAACAATTAATATCTAGATTTATGAGAAAAAGTATTTTTTATCTGTCTGCCGTTGCAACAATGGCATTCGTATCCTGCGCACAGGATGAAACCATCGAAATCAATCAAGGGAAAGACATCCGCTTCAATGTGCTGACCAACAGCATGACACGTGCGGCAGATGTGGACATTAAGAGCCTTGGGTCGTTCAAGGTAGAGACTCTGCAAGGAGAAACTGTTAAAGGTGCTTCGCCTGTATGGAAAGACACTTATACGACTAAGGATGGCGGAACTAGTTTCAATGGCGCTGCCACGCACTTTTGGCCGGGTGACAATACGCCCTTGCATTTCTTCGCTTACAATGATGCACTTTCCAACAGTACAGTAACTATAAATGGTACCACGCAAACTATTACCGGCGTAAAGCCTGCGACAACAGCCAATGCTCAAAAAGACTTGGTGGTAGCTTATGCAACAGGGAATCAAAAGACCAATGGTACTAGCGGCGTGACTGTTAATTTCAAGCACGCCTTCACAAAAGTGGTAATCCAAGGTAAGAATGACAAATCCACCAGTCTTAAAGTGGAAGTACTCGGTGTACGTCTTAACGGTGTAAATAGTACTGCAGACCTTACTTTACCCACCACATCAACCAACACAGATGCAAGTACATCGTTAGCTCAAAGCATTTGGAGTGTTACAAACAATACGACCAATAAGGATGGAGATTACAAAGCTTTGCCTTCAAAGGGACTAAGCACATCTTTAACTCCTGTAGTATTGAATGGTACCGCCCAATCGCTTATGGATGTAACGGCGGACGACAAATCAAACAAGTACAACAATGCATTCATGGTACTGCCGCAACAGCTTACCAAATTAACTCCTGGTAATGCAGGTTCGACCGATGTCAACGGAGCCTATATCTCTGTACTTTGCCGTATTTCACAATCTGATGGAAACAGTGGCTGGACGCAAATGTTCCCTCCCGTACTTGGTACCGGCAACGAGAAGAATAAAGGCAAATATGCTTGGACCGCAGTGCCCATTGATGAGAACTGGCAACCCGGCACTTGCTACACCTATACGCTGGACTTCAGCAACGGTGCCGGTACTACAGACCCTGATCAACCAACGAAACCTACAGACCCCGAAGTTCCTGTAGATCCGAATAAACCGGTATTGGGTGATGCTATTAAACTTTCCGTAACCGTGTCTAAATGGAATGATGCACAAAAACCCGGGTTTGATGGCAATACCAGCATGTAATTTCAGTTTTTAATAGGTATCTAGTAAATCTCAGATGGCTCCCCGCACAGGCATTAGTGCCATCAGCGGGAAGCCATCTATTTTTTGTAATTTGAACGAAACAAACAATGAGACCAAACGAACAATCACATCGCCTATCTGTCCGCAAAGGCCTGACCGTCCTACTGTCAACCTTATGTCTGGCCGCCTGCCAAGACGATTCCTTGATGGATGGGCAAGCGGGCAACGGACGGTTGCTTTTCAACGTATCAACCCCCGAAGCACAATGGGCCGATGCTTCGCAGACAAGCCCCGCTGCCACGAAGCATGTGTTCGAAGCGGGGCAACTGGACGGGAAACCCCTCTACCTGCGCTCCTTCGGCATACCAACCACCGATGTGGCACACAACAAGAAAAAACAATCTGCCCCGCAAACGCGTGGAATCCCAACAAACGATATCAATGATTTTCACAACAACTTCGGCCTCTTCGGCTACCTGGGAGGACTGAACTCCACGGGGAATCCGGATTTCCTGTACAACCTCCAGGTAAAACGCAGCGGCACATCGAACAACTACAGCCCCGCCGATAACCAGACGTATTATCTGCCCGGCCTCGGACAGAAGGTAGGCTTCTATGCTTACGCCCCCTACAACGCAAACGGACTGATACTGCCCGCAACCACTTCCACCGATGAGCCGATCTATACCTACACGGTGCCCACCGATTTCGCCGCTCAGCAAGACCTCTGCTTTGCCACTGCCGAGGCAAGCACTAGCAATGGTACAGTAAGCCTCGATTTCAAACATGCCTTGGCGGCTGTCCGCATAGTAGTGGCAGGCGATGTCACCCCGGGCACAGTGTCTGAGGTACGACTAATGAATATAAAGAATAAGGCGACACTGAATGGGGATGGAAGTGTTCGGGAATTAATTGTTGACGAATCAGATGCTGCTGTAAAACAAAATTTTACTTTATCTCTTGATAAAATTGACGTAGGCAATGGCAGCAAGGTCAATCTTACCCCAGCAGGGGAAGCTTTTCTAATGCTACCACAGGAACTACTACACAATGCCACGCTGGAAATAGACTTCGAGAAAAAGGACAATAGTGAAAAAAAGACATTCAGTGCAGTTATCGGCGGATCCAGCGGCGGTGCAGCCCGGCAATGGGAAGCAGGATTCACTTACACTTATACACTCTCCTTCCAGATGGAAAGTGCACCTGAATTCAATGTGACAGTAACCGGCAACACAGAACATCTTTCCTATCAAGGCACAGATCTTTCTTTTAACGTGACCTCCCGACAAGACGGCACGGCATTGCCATACGTTATAGAATACAGACACGTCGTAGCCTCGGGTGAACCTGCACCCGGCCCGACTGAATGGACCAGACTTTGGAGTTCAAATGATGGACTTACAGCCAGTGCCGCATTTTCCAATATAACCACCAGTGGCAACCAGACTGAACAGCATACACAAAAAATCCACTTATCTGAGGCATCATACTACATAAATGGTGAGGCACGGCGTGTCCTTGCCAACACACTGGGCTGGGGTACTGATACACATCCTAGCAATATCGTAAATGAAGATAACGGCGGTAGTACGGCCAATTGTTATGTGGTACACCGCGCCGGTTTCCACGAGATTCCGATGGTATATGGCAACGCCTTAAGTGGCGGCAATTTCAATAACAGTGTGCTGAGCAAAGGTTACGTGGACTATTTAGGAAAAGAAATTACAGCAAACAACTACTATGCAGGTCAAACAGGCGAACGCCCCGTCCGAGCAGAATTATTGTGGCAGGACGTGAACGGACTGGTGTCCGAGGTACACATGGCTACCAAAGAAACCAACGATAGACAAGGGAAGTATTACATCCACTTCCGAGTGTACAAAGGTACCATCACCGAGGGCAATGCTGTAATTGCCGCATTCGACAGTCAAAATCGCATCATGTGGAGCTGGCACATCTGGGTGACGTGCGGCGGTGAACAGCTCAACATGCCTACGGCTTCTCTCATAGGGACGGACAACAAATCCCGCCGAGTATTGAAAAAGCCACTTGGCTGGGTTGAAGGAGGCACAAAGACATGGGCTCCTCGTAATCTTCAATTGCGCTTTCGCCTGCTTAATGAGAGTACTAACGAACGTGTGTTTAACGTTACACAAAACGGACACACTCTCGCAACCAGTGGCAGCTATACTTTGTACCAGTGGGGACGCAAAGACCCCATGGGACCCGTTACTATCTCCGGTGGCACTACAGTAGATGCAGAACTTTTCTCTTACGACCCCCAAAGACAGTATTTGGTGAGTACATCCAACCCCATGAGCCAAGGCTGGGAGGGCGTCAATACTTGGATACAAAATCCACACAGATATAATACAAATGATGATTTTGATGATAACGGAAGAGTACAAAGCGCTTACTTATGGAATGCTGCCGAATCATTAAGCACCCGGACAAGCAGTAGAGCAGATGTAACCAAAAGCATCTATGATCCTTGCCCTTACGGATTCAAGGTGCCGCCTAAACAAACATTTGGTCAATTATTGGATGAGGACTTGCTCAGAGATGGAAGATATTATGCTACAGTAACAGGTGAACTTCGCGATGGAAATCCTATTCTTACCGGTAATGAAATCGGAGTTCATTTCGACTCAGAATTAGGCTACCTATTCTTTCCTTTGTCTGGCATACGTATTGCCGGTTCCGGTTACAATTTCAGAGCAGACTATTATGGAACATACGGTTTCTTTTGGACAACAGGCAAATATGCTGAAACTAAAGCCAATAACCTAAGTTTTGATTTGGAACAGGCAAGGATTCCTGGTACGGGGCAGATTAATCGTTACAATATGCAAACAGATATTTGGGGCGAACACCGTAGTAATACCCAATCGGGACATATCACAAACTGTCTCGCCATCTTCCCGATAGCCAGCAGCGACTGAGGCACTGCTTTTGCAAAACAGACATCATGTCCCCCAAGAGGGCATACCGGAATACCATCCGACGTTTCGGTATGCCCTCTTTATATATAAATCTTCACGTAAATGCACAGCTTCACCTCCGTTTTACCTCCGTTTCACCTCCGTTATAACTCCGTTTTTAGTCTCTTTGGCAAACGGAGGATCATCCTTTGTTCAATAGACGTAGAAAAAGCATAAATCATCTGTCATCATCCGGCGGATATTCCATGGATTTTCCCTACTTTTGCAAAATTAAACGGTAATCCGTCCAAGCCCTTATGAAACAAAAAGTCGCAAAATATATCGCAGAAAAGCATCTCCTGTCCGCACAGGATAAAGTCCTGGTGGCTCTGAGCGGGGGAGCGGATTCAGTGGCCTTGTTATGTCTGCTGCAATCCCTGGGATATACTTGCGAAGCCGCCCATTGCAACTTCCACCTCCGCGGAGAGGAGTCGGATCGCGACGAGGCCTTTGTCCGCCGGCTTTGCGAGGAGCGCGATACCCCCCTGCACGTCACCCATTTCGATACTGCGAAAGAAGCCGCCCAAAGACATATCTCCATAGAGATGGCCGCCCGCGAACTGCGCTACAGTTGGTTTGAGGATATCCGACAAGCGTGCGGCGCCAACGCTATTGCCGTGGCCCATCATCGGGATGACAGCGCCGAGACCTTCCTGCTCAATCTCCTTCGGGGTACGGGCATCAACGGCCTGCAAGGCATCCGCCCACGCAACGGATACATCATCCGCCCGCTCCTTTGCCTGGATCGCCGGGAAATCACAGATTATCTGACGAGTATCGGCCAATCTTACGTCACGGACAGCACCAACCTGGAGGACGACTATCTGCGAAACAAGATACGCCTGCATCTGCTCCCCTTGATGCAAGAGATTTCACCGGCAGCCAAAGAAAATATCCTGAAAACCGCTGCCCACCTGGCCGATGCAGCCCTGCTCTATCGCCAATGTATTGACGAAGGCCGCACAAAGGTCTGCATTGACAACGGCAAAGCATTGGATATTGCCGCCCTGCTGAAAGAACCTGCACCGGCCACCCTGCTGTTTGAAATCCTGCATCCTTTGGGATTCAACGAAAGTCAGACTCAGGACATCTGTCAAGCCCTCCGCGGACAATCCGGCAAATGCTTCCAGGCAGGGCAATGGCGCGTCGTAAAAGACCGGGAGCGGTTATTGATAGAGCAGGATACGGAAAATGTACCGCCTGCCCTATCCCTGCACACCTATCCTTATACTCCGGACTTTGCCATCCCCAAAGACCGGCAAACGGCCTGTTTCGATGCAGACAAACTTTCACGCCCGCTCTCACTCCGCCCTTGGAAGACAGGCGATATGTTTGTACCTTTCGGCATGAAAGGGAAAAAGAAGGTCAGCGACTACCTGACCGACCGCAAATTCTCCATCTTGCAGAAAGAACGGCAATGGGTGCTCTGCTGTGGCGATGACATCGCCTGGCTGGTGGGTGAACGGAGCGACAACCGTTTCCGCGTAGACGACCATACCCGGAGAATCACCGTCATCCGGGTGAAATCTCCCACAGAATAAATCCAAATAATCTCCGATTCATAACGCATATTCAAAAAAAATTGCTACCTTTGCGCCGTTGAAATCAACGACATCCTGCCGAGGCAGGAATTGTCCCCCGATTTTACAACCAAACAAGCATTTATCCCAAAAATCATAATTTCAAAAAAGACAAGGTTTCCGGTCGTACACAAGACCGCAGGCAACCTTGCCTATCCAACAGAAATATTAAACCATTCACACATATATTTATATGTATAACATCATTCAACTGAACGACAAAAGTTTGCCGGAACTGCAAGCCATTGCGCAAGAACTTGGCATCAAGAAAACCGATGCCATGAAGAAAGAAGAACTTGTTTATAAAATACTGGATGAACAAGCCATTGCAGGAGCCACGAAAAAAGTGGCCGCCGACAAGCTGAAAGAAGAACGAAAGGTGGAAAAACAAAAACGCACACGCACCACCAAAAAAAACGCAGCCAACAACAATGCCCCGGCAACCGCTACGGATGAAGCCGTAAAAGCCGAAGCCGCCAACAATAATACAGCCTCGCAGGAACAGACTGCCACAGAAACCAATGAGGCACAGGCAGCCGCTGCGGCCACAACCCCTCAGAAACGGAAGCCGGGACGTCCGCGCAAGGCAAAATCGGAGCCCCAAGCCGACGCCTCTGAAGAAAATCCTTCGCCCACGGCCGAAGCTCCCCAACCTGCCGAAGCAGCTTCCGCAGACAAGCAGCCGGAAAATGAAAAGGCTACCCAAGATACTCTCCTCCCCTTCGCCGAAAATACAGACGATTTCATTCCCATCGAAGATTTGCCGACCGAAGAAGTCGCTCTCCCCAGCGAACTGATCGGCAAATTTGAAGCAACCAAAAACAATACGCCTAATCTTCCGGCCGAGACACCCAAGGAGCCGCGTCCCCGCATTGCACGCCCACATGACAATGCGAACCGCCCCAACAACGGATACAACCAGCCACGCAACCAACGCCAGCCTCAGGCTTCGAATACAGAAGCTGCCTCCGAACGGAAACCCGCCGAGACGGAAAAAGCTTACGAATTTGACGATATCCTGGCCGGCACCGGCGTATTGGAGATCATGCAGGACGGCTATGGCTTCCTCCGCTCCTCGGACTACAACTACCTGTCCTCGCCGGATGACATCTACGTATCGCAATCGCAAATCAAGCTCTTCGGCCTGAAGACCGGCGACGTAGTGGAAGGCATCATCCGTCCGCCCAAGGAAGGCGAGAAATATTTCCCGCTGGTGAAGGTATCGAAAATCAACGGACGCGACCCGGCCTTCATCCGCGACCGCGTGCCCTTCGAGCACCTCACTCCGCTTTTCCCCGACGAGAAGTTCAAGCTCTGCAAGGGAGGCTACAGCGACTCCCTCTCCGCCCGCGTGGTAGATCTCTTCGCTCCCATCGGCAAGGGTCAGCGCGCCCTTATCGTTGCACAACCCAAGACGGGTAAGACCATCTTGATGAAGGACATCGCCAACGCCATCGCAGCCAACCATCCGGAGGTATATATGATTATGTTGCTCATCGACGAGCGTCCGGAGGAAGTGACGGACATGGCCCGCACGGTCAATGCCGAGGTCATCGCCTCCACCTTCGACGAACCCGCCGAGCGCCACGTCAAGATTGCCGGCATCGTCTTGGAGAAAGCCAAACGTCTGGTAGAATGCGGCCACGATGTAGTCATCTTCCTGGACTCCATTACCCGCCTGGCACGTGCCTACAATACGGTATCGCCTGCATCGGGCAAGGTGCTCTCCGGTGGTGTGGATGCCAACGCCCTACACAAGCCCAAGCGCTTCTTCGGTGCTGCGCGTAACATCGAGGGAGGCGGTTCGCTCACCATCCTGGCCACGGCCCTGATCGACACCGGCTCCAAGATGGACGAAGTCATCTTCGAGGAATTCAAGGGCACGGGCAACATGGAGTTGCAGCTCGACCGTAACCTCTCGAACAAGCGCATCTTCCCGGCCGTCAATATCATGGCCTCCAGCACTCGCCGCGACGACCTGCTGCAGGACAAGCAGACCTTGGATCGTATGTGGATCTTGCGCAAGTACCTGGCCGACATGACTGCCGTGGAAGCCATGGACTTCGTCAAGGACAAACTGGAGAAGACCAAGGACAACGACGAATTCCTGCTTAGCATGAACGGATAACTATTAATTAAGAATTAAAAATTGAGAATTAAGAAATAGGAAATAAAGTAGTGAAAAGAATCAATCTTCGTATTTCTTAATTTTTAATTCTCAATTCTCAATTTACCAAAGACTATGTTTGACAATCTGAGTGAACGCCTCGAACGGTCGTTCAAGATATTGAAGGGTGAAGGCAAAATCACCGAAATCAACGTAGCGGAAACGCTGAAAGACGTCCGCAAGGCCCTGCTGGACGCCGACGTCAACTATAAAGTGGCCAAGAACTTCACCGATACCGTGAAAGAAAAGGCCCTGGGTCAGAACGTACTGACCGCCGTGAAACCCAGCCAGCTGATGGTGAAGATCGTACACGACGAACTGGCCTCCCTGATGGGTGGCGAGACCGCCGAGATCAACCTGGAAGGCAAGCCTGCCGTCATCCTGATGTCCGGCCTTCAAGGCTCCGGTAAGACCACCTTCAGCGGCAAACTGGCGCGGATGCTCAAAGCAAAGAAAAACCGCCGGCCGCTCTTGGTGGCCTGCGACGTCTACCGCCCGGCTGCCATCGAGCAGTTGCGCGTACTGGCCGAGCAAATCGGGGTACCTATGTACTGCGAGCTTGACTCGAAAGATCCCGTTGCCATTGCAAAGAATGCTATTCAAGAAGCCAAGGCCAAGGGATTGGACACCGTCATTGTCGATACCGCCGGTCGCCTGGCCGTGGACGAGGAGATGATGGACGAGATCGAAGCCATTAAGAATGGAATACAACCCAACGAAATCCTCTTCGTGGTGGATGCCATGACCGGTCAGGATGCCGTGAACACCGCCAAGGAGTTCAACGACCGCCTGGACTTCAGCGGCGTGGTACTGACCAAGCTGGACGGCGATACCCGCGGCGGTGCAGCCCTCTCCATCCGCTCGGTGGTGACCAAGCCCATCAAGTTCATCGGTACGGGCGAGAAGCTGGACGCCATCGACCAGTTCCACCCCTCGCGCATGGCCGACCGTATCCTGGGCATGGGCGACATCGTATCGCTGGTAGAGCGCGCTCAAGAGCAATACGACGAAGAAGAAGCCAAGCGCCTGCAACGCAAGATACAGAAGAATCAGTTCGACTTCAACGATTTCCTGAACCAAATCCAGCAAATCAAGAAGATGGGCAACCTGAAGGAACTGGCCAGCATGATTCCCGGCGTGGGCAAGGCCATCAAAGACATCGACATCGACGACAACGCCTTCAAGAGCATCGAGGCCATCATCTACTCCATGACCCCCGAGGAACGCACCAACCCCGCCATCCTCAACGGCTCACGCCGCCAACGTATTGCCAAGGGTAGCGGCACCAACCTGCAAGAGGTGAACCGCCTGCTGAAGCAGTTCGACCAGACGCGCAAGATGATGAAGATGGTGACCGGCAGCAAGATGGGCAAGATGATGATGCCGAAGATGAAACGATAAACAAACCTACAAAAAAGCAAGATACTATGACATTGATTGACGGAAAAGCCATCTCGGCACAAATCAAGCAAGAGATAGCAGAAGAAGTGGCGCAGATTGTTGCCAACGGAGGCAAGCGCCCCCACCTCGCCGCCATCCTCGTAGGACACGACGGAGGCAGCGAAACCTATGTGGCCAATAAAGTGAAAGCCTGCGAAGAGTGCGGCTTCAAGTCCACCCTGATCCGCTACGAACTGGATGTGACCGAAGAAGAGCTGCTGGCCAAGGTGCGCGAACTCAACGCCGATGACGATGTGGACGGTTTCATCGTGCAGCTCCCCTTGCCCAAGCACATCTCGGAGCAGAAAGTAATCGAAACCATCGACTACCGCAAAGACGTGGACGGCTTCCACCCCATCAACGTGGGCCGTATGTCCATCGGACTGCCCTGCTACATCTCGGCCACACCCAACGGCATCCTGGAACTGCTGAAACGCTACCACATTGAGACGCAAGGCAAGAAATGCGTTATCCTGGGCCGCAGCAACATCGTCGGAAAGCCCATGGCCATGCTGATGATGCAGAAAGCCTATCCGGGCGATGCCACAGTGACCGTATGCCACAGCCGCAGCCGCGACCTGGTGAAAGAATGCCAGGAGGCCGACATCATCATCGCCGCCATGGGCCAGCCCAACTTTGTCCGCTCGGAGATGGTCAAGGAAGGTGCCGTGGTAATCGACGTGGGTACCACCCGCGTCCCTGATGCCACCCGGAAGTCGGGCTTCAAGCTGACCGGTGACGTCAAGTTCGATGACGTGGCCACCAAATGTTCCTACATCACTCCCGTCCCCGGCGGCGTAGGTCCTATGACCATCGTTTCATTGATGAAGAATACCTTGCTGGCAGGCAAAAAGGCCATCTACAAATAAGATAAAGGAGAAGAAAAAGAGGTGTGCATCATCCAAGCACATCTCTTTTTTATGTCTTTTCCCATCCATTTCATCCATTTTTCATCCATTTCCCCCTTCCCAACAAGAAAATTGCGGGATTTATCGAAAAAAAAGACCGAATCCTTTGCCATTTCAAAAATAACCTCTATCTTTGCACCGCATTTGAGAAATGCACAATATGGTGGCTGTAGTTCAGTTGGTTAGAGCGTCAGATTGTGGTTCTGAATGTCGTGGGTTCGAGTCCCATCTGCCACCCGCAAGAAATCCTTGATAATCAATAGATTATTAAGGATTTTTTCTTTTCATAATGTCCCTAAAACAGGACAGGAGAAGCCTTTTTAGAGAGATATATTTATGATTGTTGGTCTATTGTTGTTCCCAAATTATTTGAGATAACATGCTGACATTCAAAGTGGAAATTCTAAAGAACAAACAAAAAGCTGACGGAACTTACAATGTAAAGATAAGAATGACCCATAACAGAGAAGTCAAAAGGCTGTCCACTAATATCTTTGTAAGACCCTGCGACCTCACCAAGTCACTCAAATTAAAGAATCCTCAGTTCATCAAGGAAGCAGATGCTCTAGTAAGGAAGTATCAAGAGATATGTGCCACCCTTCCCATGGAAGCATCCAACTACAGCATTGACGAAATCCTTGAGTTTATCAAAGTTGCACAAGAAAAGAATAAAAACATTGACTTCATCCAGTTCTGCAAAGAATGGTTGGAACAGACAAGAATAAGGGGAAAGAAAAACTACAAGACCGCCCTAAACTCTTTTATCACCTATATTGGCAAGGATAGTTTGCCGACAAACCAACTTACCAAAGACCTTATTAAGGGGTTCATGGAATACCTCTTAGAGAAAAGGGCTATAAGAACGGCAGAACTTGAAAGGCAAGGTAAAAGGATACCTTCCAATAGAGCCGTATCACTCTATTTAGGAAGCATCAGGCACTTGTTCAATGAAGCCAAGAAAAAGTATAATGACCATGACAGGGGGATTATCCTCATTCACAATTCCCCTTTTGAAGGTATTGAACTACCCAAACAGGAGGCTACCAGAAAAAGGGCACTATCTCCAGAAGTGATAAAGAAAATTTGGAAACTACCTTATATCCTGAACAGCACCAATGGCAGAGAAAGAATATGCCCCTATAATCTGGCAAAGGATTGCTTCATCTTGTCTTTCTGTCTGATAGGCATGAATTCCGTAGATTTGTACAATTGTTCGGAATTGGAAGATGGAGTTATCACCTATTACAGGACTAAGACCAAGGGAAGAAGATTGGATAAAGCCAAGATGCAAGTCATCATCCCAACCATGCTCATGCCTATTATCCATAAATACAGGGATTTCACAAGAAAAAGAATCTTCAACTTCTATCATAACTATTCTACCGCCAATAACTTCAACAGGGCTATTAACGCAGGTCTGAAAGAGATTGGCAAGTTGCTAAAAGTAGATGATTTGGAATATTATGCTGCAAGGCATTCATGGGCTACCATTGCTTTGAACAAGGTAGGAATAGACAAGTACACAGTCCATGCAGCCCTCAACCATATAGATGAATCCATGAAAGTGACGGACATTTATATTGAAAGGGACTTCAGACTGGAAAATGAAGCCAACAGGAAAGTGATTGAGTTTGTGTTTGGCAGTAGAACTGCTTTTTAGGCTCCAGAAGGGATATTGATAAGAATCTCTGTAATCACTTCGTGGTTATGGGGATTCTTTGCTATATTTGCGCACTAAGGTATATAATAGTATAATATAACGTGAGTTCGATGAATTATAAGTACTTGTAAAATTGGTGATTAGCGAAAATTGTTGTATCTTTATAGTGCTGAATTACAAAGATTTACAAACAATAGTCGCTATGATCACCGAAAGCAAAGTTATAGAATTATTTTGTATGGCAGATGAATTCTGCAAGTTTTTTGATGCCATGATGACAAAATATACGCTTAAGCCGGCAAAAAAACGCAAATATCATCGTGATTCCACCATGTCCAAGGCAGAAATCATGCTCATCTTGATTCTTTTTCATGATTCGGGATACCGTTGTCTGAAGCATTTCTATCTGGAAAAGGTCTGCAAGCATATGCGGCATCTTTTTCCAAAGGTTGTTTCTTATAACCGTTTTGTTGAGCTGGAAAAAGAGGTGGCTATCCCACTGGCTCTGTTTATCAAGAAGGTGCTTTTGGGCAAGTGCACAGGCATCAGTTTCGTTGACAGTACCCCCTTACGAGTATGCAAGAACCAGAGAATCCATATCCATAAAACGTTCAAGGGAATAGCACAAAGAGGAAAATGTTCCATGGGCTGGTTCTTCGGATTCAAACTGCATCTGATATGCAACGAGCGTGGAGAACTTCTGAACTTCATGATTACTCCCGGAGATGTGGATGACCGTAAATCTCTTGAATACAAGTCTTTTGTGGAATTTATCTATGGGAAGCTTGTTGGTGATAAAGGATACATCGGCAAGAACCTATTTGAAAGACTATTCGTTGACGGCATACAACTTATAACCAAACTGAAAAGCAATATGAAAGGATCATTGATGCCACTTTCAGACAAACTACTCCTCAGGAAACGAGCCATTATCGAAACCGTCAATGATGAACTCAAAAATATAGCACAAGTGGAACATTCAAGGCATAGAGCCTTTGATAACTTTATCGTCAACCTTCTTTCTGGTATTGCTGCATATTGTTGCTTTCCAAAGAAGCCGTGTATCAATGTTTCACGAACAGTTGACACACAGCTTGCATTGTTCTGAATTCGTCGAACTCACGTTATATTAATTCTTGGAAGGTGGTGCTGCATGATGCGGAGTTGTAAGATGAAAGGAACGAGTACGCATATTGTCCGATGCATGCCAGTAGTTCTGCTGTGCCTGCTGTCGTTGCTGACTGCTTGTCAGCCGGAGGAGGCATTGCCCGTGGTTCCTGCGGATGGGCAACAGTTGGGCATGATTCTGCGGGTACCGTCCAATGCTCCCACCGAAGGGTATGAGGCCGGTAGCACTTACGAGAATTACATTGACATGTCGGAGGATGGGTATCGGATATATTTCTTCGATACGGACAACAAGTTCATTACTCGTTTTGAGGCGGCGGACGTGATGTCTGTAGAAGGAACGGACTATGTGGATTATACCTTGTTGGGTGAAGTACCGGAAGCTTTGGTCGGGTACAGTAAGTTCAAAATTGTGATATTGGCGAATTGGCCGGAGTATCAAGATGAAACATTGACTGCGGGAACCACTACCATTGAGAATATCTGCAATGCGGAGTGGGCACAATTTGATTTTCCAAATAGTTTCGTTCTAAGTGAGAACAATCGAATGCCGTTCTACGGAGTGCATACCTACGAGAATGTCAGCTTCAAGGCGAATGAGGCCACGCTGCTGTCTGAGTCTATCACATTGTTGCGGGCGATGGCGAAGGTGGAGGTGATACTGGAAACGGACAATTTTTTCAATCTATCTTTTGATTGGGTGCGAATCAGCCGTTACAATCTGAAAGGCTATTGCGCTCCGGCAGTTTATTCGGAAGAAGATTATGACCATGATGGCAATTGGGAGAATGATTACGCGGAAACGCTGCATTTGGTTGAGGGAAGTGCAATCGGAGAAAACTGCAATTTCTTGAGAGTCAGTCGGGATGCGGATGCCACTGATAGCGATAAAATAATAGAAAAATGGATTGCTTACCTTCCTGAATACGAGAACAAGGATACAGGTGAAGATTATGCGTGCGTAGAGGCAAAGTTTAATATTCAGGTGGGCAACGATGTGCCACATAAGATATATTTCTCCCAATATACGGGAGGCAAGCCTGATAATAACAATGAAAACAGGCTGAACATTGAGCGAAACAATCTGTATCGTTTCCGCGTGAAATGTACGGGCTATGATTATACCTTGACCTTGGCCGTACAGAATTGGTTTGGTACCTACGAAAACATCTTCGAATACGGTGACGGACAAGTTGTTTCGCCAGTGGCTCCTTGGGATGATGAAATAAATAACGATTATGAATTCTGACAGTTTATGCAGAAGAAGCTATTGTGCATTGGAATGAGCTGTGGGAAAAGCCTTAAGATGCTTTTCTTTTTCATTAGCCTGTATATGATGTCTTCATGTGCGGATGATGATTGCTTGGCTCCGGGACATTCGGATGAGGGCAATTCTTGTCCCGCAACTCTTTTGCTGGAAGTCGGGGGCTTTTCTGCTGCAATGAGTCCACAAACAAAGGTGGTGGCAGGAGCCGATGACGAAAACCTGATCAATGATATCTGGGTATTTCAGTTTAATGCTATTACAGGCGAAAGCCTGCATGAACCTGTATACATTGATAGAGACAATAATTTGAATGCCAATGATATATTGGTGAACTTGGCACAGAATGGCGAAGGAGAGCAGTCACGCATTTGCATTGTGGCCAATACTGGTGATGAGAACTGGGTTTATGAGGGTACCGAAGGAACTGTTGCGACTGGTTTTACTACCTATGCCGGTTTTTTAGAGCAAGCCATTCCGGACAAAGCTGCCCAACCTTTCTTGTCTGCCGATATAGGTAGCAGTGCGGAGAATGGCAGAACCATTCCGATGTTTGGCATTTCCAAAGACATGACCATCTCTTCCAAATGTTATGTCAGTGTTCCGCTCTACAGAATGTTTGCGAGAGTAGACGTTGGGGTGGATATGTCTTACATTCCTGAGGGTATGTATATAGAAAACCTCAGTTATTCAAATATTCCGGCCTACTGCCGGGTAGGAACAGTGGCTTCGCAAGATGAAAGTCAGCAGGGCGATTATCCGACAGACATAGAGTGGAAAACATTCGATTGCGGAAATGTCAGCGAAGCCATACTCTATGTCCCGGAGAATTTGCAAGGTAAAGTGGAAGGCATGACATCAAAGCAGGAGATAGCGGGAGAAATTCCTACAAATGCGCTAACCATTCACTTGAAAGTATCTTACGGTGAGAATCTAAAACATACTTATACCGTATATCCAGGTCTTGATGCCGCCAATGATTTTAATATCAAACGGAATCATATCTACGATGTGAATTTGATAATTAGAGAATTGCCAGAAACCACTCATTAGGGAGATTATGAAAGACAATGTGATTTCGTATTTATATGGAATGCTGTTGTTGGCATGCTTTGCGTCTTGTGCCGACCAATGGCCAAAGAGTCGGGAATCAACTTCTATCGTGGATGATTCCAAGTTAGTGGATGTGTCGCTCTCGCTGGGCGTCACGGAAATGCAAACAACCTTGCAGACACGTAGTGAGACGGAAGATACTCCGGCGGAGCGGATGATTAATGATATTTGGGTATTCCAATATGGGCAAGACGGCAATTTGCTCATAACTCCGCGTTATTATGACATTGATGATGTAGATCCGGGAGAGGGCGGGGCTGAAGTGGAAGTGCTGTTGAGAACTGATGTGGCTAATACAACTGTCTATGTGGTTGCCAATATCGGCCGTGATGATTGGGCTACCGTGGAAAATGCTGGTACTTTGGAACAATTACGGAACCTTACATTGCCAGACCCTAGAATCATTGTCGGCGAAGATGCCTTGGGTGTAAAAGAAGAAGGGACTGAAACACAAACAACGGGAGAATCTATGAATTTGGACATCCCAATGGAAGGCAATGCCTCGAATGTTACTTTTACGGATGGAACTGTAAACATCCAGTTGACAAGGATGTATGCCAAAGTGATAATCACCGTGGGGGCTATCCCGGAAACAATAGAACTGACGGACGTGAATGCCATGGATATCCCGTATTATTGTCGTGTCAGCACCTTGGAGGACGAAAATCTGAATGATGCAGCCGTTTATCCTACAGGAAGGGAGTATTGGAATTCACGCGCCTTCAAGCCCGGGAATAAAAATGAAAATGATCAGTATGCGGGTCAAATCGTGATATACATCCCGGAAAACCTGCAAGGATGCAGTGATAATAATGAAGCTAATCCCGAGCAGAAAACCAAGAAAGGAGATCACGCATTCGGTATTCAGCTCACGGCCTTTTATGTGGATATCTTCACCGGAGATCACGATGAGGGAAGCAGACGGACCTACAGTTGGTATCCGGGTGGCAATAATTACAATGACTACAATATACGCCGCAATTATATCTATCAGGTGCAATTGAACATATATACAGATACGTATGAGCAGGATACCCCCTCGTCCAACTGTTTTGTGGTCAAGCCGGGGCAACTTTTGTCGTTTTTGCCTTATTACCGGGTGGAAACGGGAAGCGGTTATGATTTCACGGATTATCTCAATGCTTATGGAACAGATGATGACAAGAAAATCAATGCAAGTACTATTATGACTGAAAACGTGGCCATCATCTGGCAAACAAAAGATGCCATTGGTGATAATAGTGATGGTAACCTTGTATGGATAGATCCGGCTCCGGCAGGCAGTGATTTGACACCAGAAGAAAAAGGGCAACAGGAATTCCATCGGAAAATCTATGTGCGCGCCGGGCAACGGGGCAATGCCTTGATTGCCGCGTTCAACAACCAAGGAGAAATCCTCTGGTCATGGCATATCTGGGTGACGGAGAATGAACCCGGCAATGTCAGCAGTGCCATCTTATATACCACTTATGCTTGGAATGAGGACGGCATCAAAACGAACATCCGGGTACCCGGCTATGACGTTATGCCTTGTAATCTGGGAGCATTGCGATACGAACCCGACGGGAAAGATGTGACTGGTACTTACGGCATGTTGTATCAATGGGGAAGAAAGGATCCGTTTCCGCCTGCTTATAGTGGCGATGCTGGGACAGATTATACAGATGCAAGAACAGGCATACACTATGGAAATGACAATCAAACAGCAGTTGAGAAAACCATTGGGACGGACGAGAGCAAGCTCTTTCATTCACGGCAAGGAATGGAAATAACGAAAGAGACATTGCCGGATCCTATCGGATTTACAGTGAAAAACCCGACAGTTTTCATGTGTGGAACTAAAAATGCCCAAATGGGGGAGTCTGCGGTAGAGAACTTATCTAATTACCAAAATAATGGAGACTGGACCTGGAGGCATGATGAAGGACTTTGGGGAGGCTTGAAGCCTGATCCTGAAAATATGAAATATTATACTACTAATAATCGTGTGCATATTTATGACAATTATGGCGAGCAAAAGACGATATTTGATCCTTGTCCTTCAGGATGGCGTGTACCTCCTGGGGATATCTGGTTGGGATTTACGTCTACCGGTGAGAATCCTAGAACATATGAGGAAATAAACACGGATAGCCAGAAGAATATTTTTGGCGAGGAAGGCATGTATATGTTTATGACGGATTGGAAACAAGGTCCTGTTTCTTTTTTCCCGGCACAAGGAACGAGGGTTGCTGATGGTGGGGTCATGCGTGTAGGAAGATGTGGTAATTATCATAACGCTACCACCGATGACAATTTCCGGGTAAACATCTTGCATATTCATAACAGTGCAGGACTGTTCCACATTTTTGAAACTTCATTCCCTATGTATTATGTGAAATCAATGGCAGGTCCAATCAGATGTGTACGAGATCATAAATGAATATGAGGGGGAACTATATTATATGTACGTTGGCCGTTATTGCCTATATGGGTTCCTGTCAATCGAATAGGCTTCCTTCGGAAAAGACGGGTAATAAGCCACCGATAGACTCATTGTCTGTACGAAAGGAACTGGCCTTGCCGCAAGTCCCGTCTTCCTTGACCCTTCCCTCGGAGCGGGCGGCCTATATCTTGGCGCACTACTGGGAGGGGTTGGACTTACGTGACACCCTACGCAGTCATAACAATGGATTCATGGAGCAGAGCATTGTCAACTGGCTGTCTCTGTTTCCCCATGCGGACGAGGCGGTCTTGCCCCGTTGTGTGGACAGTGCCTTGGGGCGTATCGTGAAGGACAAGGAGGCTTTTCGGTTGTTTACCAGTGTGGTGGAGCGTTATCTCAATGATCCCAATTCGCCGATGCGCAATGAGACGTATTATATCCTCTACTTGGAAGGGCTATTACGCTTGCGTGGTTTGCCGGAAGAAGAGCGGCTACGTCCGGCCTACCAATTGGAAACTGCTCGGAAGAATCGTCCGGGGAGCATGGCAACGGATTTCGGTTATCTTACCCGGGAGGGCAGGCGTGGGCGGTTGCACGACACGGCGGCAGGCAGCCGGCTGTTGTTGCTGTTCTATGACCCGGCGTGCGGGCATTGCGCGGAAATACTGCGGACGCTGCAAGACAGCCCTGTGCTACACGGGCTGGTGGTTGAGAAGAAGCTGAGCGTGTTGGCTGTCTATACCGAGGGCGACCGAGAACTGTGGAAGCGGACCAGAGGCGACATGCCTGCGGAGTGGACAGTGGCGATGGACACAGAGGGCATCGTAGAACGACATCTGTATGACCTGCCCGCCATGCCCATCCTCTACCAGCTGGACACGGACAAGACCATCTTACTGAAAGACCCGTCGTCCACAGACTTGGAAGCGTGGTTGCTGATGAACTAAGAAAAAATTCCCGCCGTGAGGCGCGATTTGATAAGGAGGAAAGGGTTCCTCCTTATATATGTTTGTTTTGTTTATGGAGGATGCCCCCGGTGGGTATCCTCCCTTTTTTTGTGTGGGTTACCTTGGTCAATTCTTGATTAATAACTTTTATAGTAACAATAATTATAGGTAGGTATTGTTTTTTAAAGAAAGTATTCCTACCTTTGCCCTGTGCTATGTCCCTGGAAAGGGATGAGTTCAATAGCAAAGCGAAGGTGGTACGGACATCTGCGATGGTAAGCAGGCGGAGTAAAGAATCTCACACCTTTGGATACTTTAATGAAAATGCCGAATCTGGGGATTTCTATAGGCGCTATTTATAAAAGATATGGGAGCATTGGTCAATATCCTAATGTATTCCGTGGGCAGTTTGCTGCTCGGCGTGTTCTTGACAATCGTGGGCATCGTGCTGATGTTCGTGCTGATACGTTCCTGGTGGCGCGACAGCACGTTCACGCCTATGAGTTTCGTGGTGGGCGGCATCCTGTTCTTCTTTCTGGCCTTCCAGGCAGTCCTGCTTTGCGGGGCGGTCACCATCAAGTCTTATTGCGACGATGTGGAGACGGCCATCAATGGGATGGTGGCCGCTGTTCCCGACGATATACCGTTCTCTACGGAGGACAGTCAGCAAATCTTGGATCGCATCAGCGAAGAATGGCCGCTGGTGGGCTATTACGTCAACATGGCCGATTTTCAGGGACATACTTCCGCTACGATAGGTGCTGCCATGGCCGATGAGCTGCGTAGCTACATGAACCGTTTCATCCTGCGCCGTGTCTGCTGGTCGCTGGTCTTTGTGGTGATAGGTGCCATCATCGTCATCAAGACCATCACCCGCAGTCACAACCGCCAGCGCCTGAGTTCGGGCCGCATGACGGAGCGTGCCCCGATGAACCGGCCGCGCGGGACAACACAACGCCAAAACAGAATCCGAGTTAGCCGGAGAAGATAATATTTCATAGAAACATAAATCAAATCACAACATCATGACAAAGACAAATTTTTGCCACGGCAACCATATCTTGGTTGGGTTGGGAGGTACAGGCGGTAAAATCCTGCGCGCCTTCAAAATGCGTATGTTCGAGGAGTTTCCCACGCAGGAAGAGCGGGCCAAGTTGCCCATAGCCCTGTTGTACGTGGATTCTACGGACGAGATGATGCCCAAGGACGGACGGGCACGCCCGGATTTCCGCGTGATGGGGCAGGACGCATCGTTCACCAACAATGAATTCTTGAATATCAAGGCCGTGGATGTGGAGCATATCCTGGATCATATCAATAACTATCCTTCGGTGAAGGGCATTGTGGATAATGTGTCTGCCGTCAAGTCGGCCATCGGTTCGCTGGGGCAGGCTGCCGGACAGAAACGCCGTGCGGGCCGTTTGCTCTTCGCGGCGAACGCCATCGGCTATGTCAACAGCCTGCGCGATGCCTATGCCCGTTGCGAGTTGGTATCCGGCAATTCCGATGTGAAGACCATCCATATCTTTGCCGGCTTGTGTGGCGGCACCGGTTCGGGTTCCATTGTCGACGTGGTTACGCAGACGCGCAAGACCTTCCCCGATGCCAGGGTCCTGGCGTACGTCATGATTCCCGAGATGAACCTGCCCAAGAGCGATATGGATCAGGGCCGTTATTACCAAAACGGATATGCGGCCATGGTGGAGCTGAACGCTTTGCAGGCCGGACGTTGGAATCCGCAGGATGTGACAGGGCGTGGAGAAATCAAGTTGTATAACGACCGTATCAAAGGCGTGGCCGACGGGCTGACCGTTTACAGCAACGTGAATGACAATGGTTTGACCATCAATTCCTTGCAGGAACTGCCCAAGATTGTCAGCGATTATGTCTTTGCCCGCATCTTCTTCGTGAACAGTGAAGATCAGATCAACGGCGACATTATCCGCGCCTACCAGTTTGAGAACATGGACGAGTTTGCGCTGGAGTTTGACGAAACGGCCAATCCGGGTGCGGACGGGCGCATCCGGGTGGCACGTACCAAGAAGCTGAATTCTTTCGGCATCAAGCGCGTGATGTATCCGGAACTGCGTATCCTGAAGCATATCACTTATACGGTGGGCGAAAGTATCCTCTATCAGTTCAAGTATAACAACTGGCGTGAAAACCAGGGATTTGTCAACGAGGAGAAGAACAAGGACTATCGCAAGGAATATCTGAACAAAGATAACCTGACCCATTGGATGCTGGATGACTCCCACCTGACGCTGAACGTGAAGGTGCTGGAGTCGGATGCTGATTATCCCACGTTCAACGACTATTGGCACGACAAGGCCATCGCCTATGCTGAAGAGGCCAAGAAGGCGGATTGCCCGCTGAACGAGCTGGATAACATCATGGGCGAGTTCTACGTGCAGCATTTCCGTGAGGAAGGAGTGGAAACTTTCTTTGCCGGCAAGGAGCGCGCCATCCCCGAAATGGCCCGCGAAATCCGCCATCGGATAGAGAGCGAACTATTTGATAAATGGAAGTTGGGCGATGTGTCCATCGTGGAGCTTCAGAAGGTATCCAAACTGTTGCTGGAGCGCATGAGCGAAATCCGTGGAGAGATAGAGGCAAAGGCTAACGAAGAGAAGAACAATTACGAAGCCTGCGACCAGGACCGCAATGCGAATGTGTACGAGTGGAGCCGCCTGGGAGTCCTGCAACGCATGGTAGGTAAGGGCGCCCGTCTGTATGGCGACCATCAGAACATCCTGACGGACTACTATACGGCGAAAACGATGCTGGTGGCTTGGGAATTTGCCAAGAAACTGGCTGCCAAAGTCTTTGCCGAGTTGGGCAAGATGGATGCGGATATCCTGATGTTCAGCCAGAAAATCAACGATGCCATCGAGGAAACCGAGAAGCTGATTGTTGCCCAGCGCAAGGTGAACAAAGGCTTGGAGGATATGAAGGGGGCTATCATCGAGGTGAGCGAAGACGAGAAGATGCAGGAATTCGAGGTAGACATCAAGGTGGACAAGGTGGATATGCCTAACATTGCCCGCCAGTTGCGCGATGCCATCTTGCCGAAGGAAGAGTTTATCAACTTCGGTATCTTGTCCAACAACATCAGCATCGACGACATCAAGGATGCGTTTGACGTGAAACTGGCCGCCATTGTCAAGGCCAAGCACGATGAAAAGGCAGATAGCGACGAGAAGGTATTGGGATTGAACATTCTGACCCAGTTGCAGCAGAAACTGAAGACGGATGACGACATCAAGGCGTTTGCCTCGAAGATTGTCAGTCAAAGTGGCGTGTACCTGAAGCTGAACAACGACCAGATTCAGTTGCACTTGCGCAACAATGAAGGCAACCTGAGTCCGACCAATCCGGCCAGCACTTGTAAGAAAGCCATCTTGGTGTCCATCCCTTCGCCGGACGAGAATGAGGGGCTGAAGAAGTTTGCCGATAAGTTGGAAACCGCCTTCAAGAATTCGTTCAATCAAAGCACGGCGCGTACCTCCATTACCGTAAACCGCAAGAGTTTGCGCAAAGACGAGTTGTCCATTATCACGGTGGCTTATTGCTTCCCCATGCGTGCCATTGACTGGATGGCGCCCTACAAGCAGCGTTATGATCAATTCCTGCATACGGGCAATCCGGCTACGGATGCAGGCAATGCCATCCTGTTGCACAGCGAGGGAGACGGCAGCCAGTTCCCGCCGTTGTTTGCCGTGGACAATGCGGAGGAAATCGCGGCACAGGAGTTAGCCAGACAGGCAGCAGCCGCCCAGCCGCAGCCCATGGCGGGAAGTGGCATGCAGATGCCGGGAGCTACGATGCCGCCCGTTGGCGGGGGCGCTCCGGTTCCTCCTCCGTTGGGTGGTGGGGCACCTGTGCCTCCGCCCATGCAGACGCCGGTCATTTCGTTGTACATAGGCATGGGTACCCAGCAATACGGCCCGTATAATTACGATTCCTGCAAGCAGATGGTCGCTGCCGGGCAATTGACTCCGCAGACCATGGTGTGGATGGAGGGTATGCCGGCATGGGCACCCGCTTCGACGGTGCCTGTGCTGCAACCGCTGTTCGCGCCTCCTGTTACCCCGCAGATGCCTCCGATGCCCCCGACAGGCGGCGTGGTACCTCCGCCCATCATGAATCAATCCGTTAATTAATAATTTCAAACTATGACAAGACCGAATCAACCGGGACATATACGTGCCCGATATGGAATGTGCCTGAACGATCAGTGCTCTAAGGCGAAAGCGAAGGAAGTCCAGGAGATTTCCGCGCGTAAAGAATTTGTGTGCGAGGAGTGCGGCAAACCGCTGCGTGAGTGTCCGCCCCCTCCTCCCCCTACCAATTGGCTTAAATTTGTGCTCATTGGAGTAGCAGTGGTGGCACTGGCCGGCGGTGGATGGTATTTCTTCTCGTCGGGAGATACGAAAGAACAGCCCGAGGTAGTGAATGAACCTCCGGTGACTGTGACGGAAGAGCCTGCCGATACGACAGCTGCTCCCGTAGTGGCCGAGGAGCCTGAAACTTCGGCAGAAAAAACACCCGAGAAGGAAGCTCCTGCACCCCAAGTGCTGAACGGACGGGGTACGGTGGATCTGGGTTACGGCACTTATACCGGTGACCTGAAGAACGGAAAGCCCCACGGCTATGGAACCATCACTTACAAGAAGTCCCATAAGATTGTATCGTCGAAAGATTTCGTGGCAAGTCCCGGCGATACCTTTGAAGGTGAGTTCCGGGATGGCCGGATCAGCGGCTTGGGTTATTGGAAACATGATGGCAATCAAACAGCCGTGAAGCCATGAACCTGCGGCGTTGCCTGTTGGTAGGAGTGGTGGTAGCTTTCGCTTGCGGAGCGATGGCTACCCCCGCATACCATACTTCGTGTCTGGAAAGGTTGGCCCGTGCCATCGGGTTGGCCTTGCCGGATACGCTGAGCCCCGGTGTGGACAATGACTCCACGTGGAGTTTCCGGGGTAGGACCTTGCGGATACGCACGAATAGCTTTGGCGATGTGTCTCACATAGGTTATAAGTTGTTCGATACCCGTTGGGCAGCTACTTCCGCGGAGCGTCCGGTGCTGGACTTCGTGGAGCGTTATGCCCTCGAAGAGGATGTCTTGCCTCCCGAGGACAAGGCGGAGTTCACCAGCCGTAAGGCAGTCTCCTTCCTGCAAGGCAACGCTACAATGTTAAAGTCGTTGACTCCCGAAACACCTGTTCAGATACAAGCGCAGGAACGACGTGCGTATCAGTTGACCTGGGGTGAGGGAGATGGTAAAGTCTGCCTGGTGGTTCAAGCTGATTGCCAGACCATTTGGGGAGTCAATCTGTTGGAGCAGGAGGCAATATTGGAGCGCGACCTGTTGCGTACGTCGGCCGATCTGATGGGAGATTCCCTCCCCGCGGCCTGGCATGGATGTCCGGTGTCGCAGGCGGATACAATGGCCGTGGCAGATGCGGGGACTTTCCTGAGTGAGATGATACGTTCACGCGTATTCTTGCGCAAAGACGGACAAGGGATGTGGCGGCTTCTGTGGGATGAGGCATGGCCCCGGCAGACGCTCAACAATCTCTTGCTGACGGGTTGCGCACCTTGGCCTGTGCCTCTCAAACTGACATTGGACAAGTATGGCCATGCCAAGGAGGTAATGGATCTGACCTTGCAACAGTGGGTACGCTATTGCGAGAACGAAGGTTGCCGGCTTTACGTGGGAGTGAAGGAATCGAAGGAGAGCGGGCAGGAAGTGACCCTTTTTGCTGTCCATCTCGGATTGGCTTACTGCCATACACTCAGTTTGTCCGTTTCGGACGGGTGGATACAAGGCGAGGCTACCCTCGTGGGTACACTCTATGCCTTTACTCCCTTGCAGAACATTACAGAAAAATTCTTCATAACTAACTCTATAGACCCGAAATCATGAATAGAATAATGTGGTGGATGTTTGTTCTTTGTTGTCTTGTGCCGATGACCCTGTTCGCCGGCCCTGTGGATGATGTGAAGAAACAGATTAACCAAATCAAGAAGAGTTCGCAATACATTTATGCGGAGTCTACAGCCCCCACGGAGGCAGATGCACGTGCTTATGCCGAGGAGCGGCTGTATGACGAGGTCAACAAATGGGTGGCCACGCAAAAGAAGCTGAAAGGCAGTGCCAACCTGGTGGTGAACAACCGTAAGGAGTTGTGGACAACGCTGTCCATGCCTCGGGGAAGCAATATGTTCCGCTACTTTGTTTATGTCAAGAAAAGTGATATCCTGCCTACGGAGAATGCAGTAGTCATTGCCAATGAGAATCTGCCGGCTGTGGAAGAGAAACTGCAGCCGACTCTGCCGGAGGCCATCCAAGTGGTAGCGGATTATACAGACTATTACAAAATGGCTGAAAAGGTGAAGCAGCTGAAGGAAGAAGGTAAGATAGAGGAGTATGCACGCTATGCTTCGCTGGACGACCCGGATGAATGTTACCTGGTCATATACAACAAAGAAGCCCAAGTGGTGGCCGTGTTGACACCGGGACCTGAGCGCCTGAATGTGAAGACAGGCAAGCCGGATGGCATCGCGAATTACCGAGGCTGTGGCGCCATCGGCATCAAGGTGGATTAAGGGAAGAATGTAAAAAAATTACACGCATTAATTATATAGAATACAGACAAAATGAAGATGAGATTGACACGAATAATGTTCATCCTGGCTGCCTGTTTTTGGTGGGGAGTGAACGAGGGCAAGGCTGTGGAAGTGACCCTGACCATCGACGAAGGGGTAGACCGTCCGGCTGCGCTGGAGAATGCCGCACGCAATCTGGGGCGTGTGTTGACCGAGATCAACCGCGCACAGCAGGCCAAGAGCATCCTGACGACCAACGGCCTGCCCATGGACGAGTTTTCGCTCCGTTCGCTGTTGCGCCTGTGGGCGGTCACACCGTTCTATTGCGACGACGAGGAAGTGGTGGAGCGTTGTTGGGTGTTCGAAGACGGCACGATGATGGTGAGTCATATCCCCTTGATCATCACGCCGCAAGAAGAAGATTTCGGCGTGGGAACTTATCAGGAAGCCATCGTGGAGTTTGATGCGCGGGGGCGTCTGACCGATTTCCGTCTGGCGCTGGATGCCCAGCTTTCGGAGAGCCTGGAGCATTGTGGCAGTGTGGTGGAGAAAGAGAAGCAGATGGTCATCATGCAGTATATCGAGCGCTTCCGCACGGCTTATAACCAAAAGGATATTGATTTTATCAACCAGATTTTCAGTGATGATGCGTTGATTATCACAGGCACGGTGGTTACCGTCCGCTCCAATGACGACCGCGGGGTGATGACACAGAAGGTGCGCTACAACAAGCAGAGCAAGGAAGAGTATATCCGCAATCTGAAGAAAGCATTCCTGCGCAACAAGTGGATTGAAGTCAAGTTCAGCGAGATTGGCGAGAACGGAGAAGAAGGCGGCTGCGCCGGCATCACCCGCTCCGTGGTGAATCCTACCATGTACGGCGTGCGCCTGCGTCAGGAGTGGAAATCCAGCAGTTATAGCGACGAGGGCTACCTCTTCCTGCTGTGGGAGTTCCCCGAAGACGGCGGCAGCCCTATCATCCATGTGCGCACCTGGCAACCTGAGTGGGTGGGTGGCGTGCGCCAGCAGCCGGATGATGATATCTCCACGCTGGGAGCCTTTGATTTGTAATCCTTAACGCGAAAGATTATGAAACGATTTCTTTTTCTAAGCTGTCTCCTTTGTCTGGCTTTGACAATAAGTGCGCAGACGGGCATCAATGAATTGAATCCTGCGCCGGAGGCCGATTGCTTTGAGATGCTGGACGGCAACCGCGGCGTGCTCATCTTGTCGGAGCACAAGGATTTGGTCATTTCGGTGACGAATGCCAAGTATCCGGTTTCCGTACGTCTGAACGGTCGCGGCATGGACGGCTATTACCGCTATTATGTCATTATTGACGTGAAGGACACCAAGCAGCCCAAGCTGGAGGTGAGCCGGATGGGGGTTCCTTACAAGGCAACCCAACTGGTAAAGCTGAAGAATCCGGACTTCTTGCAGGCTTTTCGCTTGAAGGAAGTGGCCAATCCTATCCGTCTGGAAGATCAGACGGAGGCCAACGATGTCCATTTCAATGCTACGGAGGCTGCGTTGGAGTTTACCACGACTCTCAAAGGCTTGCAGGTGAAGTGTCCGCCCGAGTTGCAGGCGCAGGTCACCAGCGGAGTCAGCAAGTCGGACAAATCGTTGTGGGTGGTCACTGTAGTGATTCCGCTGGCCAAGCTTGATGAGGCTCGTGACGCTTTTGAGCGGCTGGACAAGCGCAAGGCGGAACTGGACGCGATGGTAGATGAAGGAACGTTGGCCGAGGATGCCCCGGAGTGGGACGAGATGGATGCCATCAAATCGCAGTGGGAGGAAGCGGACCGGAAACTGGCCAATCTGTCCAGCGTGCTGCTTTATGGCGATGGTACCAACTATTTGTCCGTGGACATCTCGGATTTGTCGCCTCGCGCCAAGCGCACCTACATCGTGTTGCCTATTGTGGTGGAAAAGGAAGTCTTCACCACCCAATGCAGCGCCTTGATGGACGAGGGAGGACGCCTCTTCGGGATGCGCAAGTATAAGGCTGCCCGCGAGGCGTATGACAAAGCTCTGAACACCGGAGAGAGCGTGGTGAGCGAGATGCAACCTGTCATCCAGTCGGCCATCAACCTGTGCGACTCATGCGCCTTGTATGACCTGCTGGCTTTCCGCAGTTTCCAGAAGATTGCCGCGCTGAAGAAGCAGGGAAAGGCTACGCAGGCTGAGGTATCCAACTATGCCTCGTATGGTATTGCGTACCTGCAACAACTGTATCAGTTCAATCCGGACGATTATTACCTGAAGCGGATAGAATCGTTGAAAAATCTGCTTGATGACATGAAGTTGCAGGTGAAGTTCACCTTTGTGGAGTGGCTCACCCTCTCCGAGGGCAATCCCATACCGGGTGTGGAGATATGGACCTATCGCGGGTTCGGCCAAATCTCGTCCAGCACCTTTTCGTCTGACAAGAAATTCCGCCGTATGCTCAAGAACGAAGGCTACAATTTCCAGCAGGTCGGACAATCCGGTGCGGACGGCATTGCCGAGATTGAGTTGGATCGTAAGAGTCTGCCCACGGGAATCTTGTTCCGCCCCAAAGAGGATTCCGGGCAGAAGATTGTCTATATGCCCCTGGAGGAACTGATGCGCCAGGCGCGCGGTACCTATAAGAAGAAACAGTTTAGGGTAAAAATGTACACCAAATAAATGATTCTGCTTGTGGAAAAAACGGACGATTTTAGAAAACCATATAGTAACTATTAAATTTAAGACGTATGAAGAGACTGATTTTGAAAAGTGTATGCGCCTTGGCATTGATGGCGTTTTGTGTAACGGGTGCTTCGGCGCAAGGATTCTTGAAGAAGCTGAAGAAAGCAGCAGAGACGGTGACGGGTACGACGGAAGCAGCGGCAGACACCGCTGCGACGGCTCCGGAAGACAGTATTTCCACGAAGGAATTCCTGGCCAACTTGCCCAGTTATCGCGTGGTGCAGATGATAGAAACCGGCGAGAACGGGGATACGCTCCGCAACGAGGACGGTACCATCCGGTACAAGTATCTGGTGTATGACCAAAACAACAAAGCGTGCGATGCGAACACGGCCAAGAAACATCTGGCCTCTGCCTTGAAGTCGGGTGGCGCCATCTTGCTGAAGATGGGCGTAGGTGCTGCGGCAGGCGCCTTGACCGCCAAGGCGGCCGGCGGCTCCAAGAAGAAAGCCTGGCTGGGAGCAGGCATCGGGGCAGCTGCCGGATTGCTGGCTTCGGCGGGCGATATCAAGGAAATCAAGAAGCAGATGAAATTGCGCAGGGGATATTTGAAAGCAATAGAGGATTATCAGAAAACCTTCAACGACGAAGGCTTCCCCTTGGATGCCAATGCCGATCTGTCGGCCTATGAGGATTGCGAGATCATCTGCAAGCCGGCAGCCGAAGTGCAGGAAGAACTGCTGGCTTCGAAGGAGGCAGGCAAGTCGTTGCCCGAACCTTCAGAAGAGGAATGGGAAAAACTCATGAAAGATTTGGAAGAAGACGAAAAGGCTTGATTTTAACCATCGGTGCAGGCAAGGCGCGGGCAGTTCGGGCAGAAGTTCCGGCTATCCGCGCCTTTTTTTTATGTCCGCCTTTCATTTTTTTCAAGTGGGCAAGAGAAAAAGCCTTAATCCCTTTCCTATCTTCCTGCAAATGCCTACCTTTGTCTCCAAACGCAAAAACAGAGTATGGTACGCATCTTTCTGACTGGCTACATGGGAGCCGGCAAAACGACTTTAGGAAAAGCCTTCGCCCGCGAGATGGGGCTGTCGTTCATCGACTTGGACTGGTACATCGAGTCGAGGTTTCACAAGACGATTGCCCAGTTGTTTGCCGAGCGGGGCGAGGACGGTTTCCGCCAACTGGAGCGGAACATGCTGCACGAGGTGGGCGAATTTGAAGACGTGGTGGTCTCCACCGGTGGCGGGACGCCCTGCTTCTTCGACAACATGGACTACATGAATGCCCAGGGGCAGACCGTCTTTCTGGATGTGGACGTGGAGACCCTGTTCCGCCGCCTGCGCGTGGCCACGCAGCAACGTCCCATCCTGCGGGGCAAGTCGGAAGAAGAACTGCGCACCTTCATCGAAGAGGCCTTGGCCGGCCGCACTCCCTATTATGCCCGGGCGCGTTATCGCTTCGACGGCAGCCGGCTGGAGAGCCGCGAACAGATTGCCGGGTCGGTGCGGAGGTTGAGAGAGACGCTGGGGGCGTGATTATAAACTGTAACTGTCGCTTGTCGCCATTTCCTTGCCAAGGTATGGGCTTGTGGGCGGAAAGGCTGTGGCAATCTGTTACTCAACGCCTACACCTACACTTACTCATCATATTGTGAAGGCATCACGGTTGTTGTCAGTTTCCCTCCATACAAAAATCCGTCAATAAAATAACCCCGACCTCTTTCCTATCTTCCTGCAAATGCGTACCTTTGCCGACGAACTGTATAACATAGCAATAGACAAAGTATTAGGAAATGAGAAAATGGCGCATTGAAGACTCGGAAGAGCTGTACAACATCACCGGTTGGGGCACTTCCTACTTTGGCATTAATGAGAAAGGACATGCAATCGTGACTCCGCGCAAGGATGGCGTGGCCGTCGATTTGAAGGAGCTGGTGGACGACCTCCAGTTGCGCGACGTGACGGCACCCATGTTGCTGCGATTCCCCGACATCCTGGACAACCGCATCGAGAAAATCTCTTGTTGTTTTCAGAAGGCGGCCGAGGAATATGGCTACAAAGGCGAAAATTTCATCATCTATCCCATCAAGGCCAACCAAATGCGCCCCGTGGTGGAGGAGATGATCACCCACGGCAAGAAGTTCAACCTGGGGCTGGAGGCCGGTTCGAAGCCTGAGCTTCATGCAGTGATCGGTCTGAACACCGACCCGGATTCGCTGGTGGTGTGCAACGGCTACAAGGACGAGGACTTCATCGAACTGGCCCTGCTGACGCAGAAGATGGGCAAGCGCATCTTCCTCGTGGTGGAGAAGCTGAACGAGCTGAATCTCATCGCACGCATCGCCAAGCAGCTGAACGTGCGGCCCAACATTGGCATCCGCATCAAGCTGGCTTCCAGCGGCAGCGGCAAGTGGGAGGAGAGCGGAGGCGACGCCAGCAAGTTCGGATTGACTTCCAGTGAGTTGCTGGAGGCACTTGCCTTCCTGGAGAAGAAGAACATGAAGGATTGCCTGAAGCTGATCCACTTCCATATCGGCAGCCAGATCACCAAGATACGCCGCATCAAGAACGCCCTGCGCGAGGCTTCGCAATTCTATGTACAGCTCAATAAGATGGGCTTCAACCTGGAGTTCGTGGACACGGGCGGCGGCATGGGCGTGGATTATGACGGCACGCGCTCCAGCAGCAGCGAAAGCTCCGTGAACTACTCCATCCAGGAGTATGTCAACGACGTGGTGTCTACCTTTGTGGATGCGGCGGACAAGCATGGCTTCCCGCACCCCAACATCATCACGGAGACGGGCCGCAGCCTGACAGCCCATCACTCTGTGCTCATCATCGAGGTGCTGGAGACGGCTTCCCTGCCCGAGATGGACGACAACTGGGAGCCCGACGAGAATGCCCACGAGCTGGTGAAGGAGCTTTACCAGATATGGGACAACCTGAATCAGCGCAGCATGCTGGAGCCTTGGCACGACGCGCAGCAGATTCGCGAGGAGGCGCTCGACCTCTTCAGTCACGGCATCGTGGATCTCAATACGCGGGCACAGATAGAGAAGCTCTATTGGAGCATTTGCCGGGAGATTAACTCCATCGCCAGCAATATGAAGCATTGTCCGGAGGAATTCCGCAAGCTCAGCAAGCTGTTGGCTGACAAGTATTTCTGCAACTTCTCCCTCTTCCAGTCGCTGCCCGACTCTTGGGCCATCGACCAGCTGTTCCCCATCATGCCCATCCAGCGCCTGGACGAGAAGCCCGACCGCGAGGCTACCCTCCAGGATATGACGTGCGACTCGGACGGCAAGATAGCCAATTTTGTCACTTCGCGGCCGGATGTCAGCACCTTGCCTTTGCATTCGTTGCGCGACAAGGAGCCGTATTATCTCGCCGTCTTCCTCGTGGGTGCTTACCAGGAGATCCTGGGCGACATGCACAATCTTTTCGGCGATACCAATGCCGTGCACATCTCCGTCAACAGCAAGGGCTACACCATCGACCAGCAGATAGACGGCGAGACGGTGGCCGAGGTGTTGGATTATGTGCAGTATAATGCCAAGCGGCTGGTGAGCAAGCTGGAGACGTGGGTGAGCCAGTCCGTCAAGGAGGGCCGCATCACGCTGGAGGAAGGCAAGGAATTCCTGACCAACTATCGGTCGGGATTGTATGGTTATACATATTTGGAATAAGATTGAAGAGATGGAAAAACTGACAGTCATCAAGGTAGGCGGCAAGATTGTGGAGGAAGAAGCCACGCTGTGCAAGTTGTTGGACGACTTTGCCGCCATCCCCGGATATAAAGTATTGGTGCATGGTGGCGGACGTTCAGCCACCAAGCTGGCTACCCGCCTGGGCATCGAGAGCCGCATGGTGAACGGCAGGCGCATCACCGATGCCGACATGCTGCAAGTGGTCACCATGGTGTATGGCGGCTTGGTGAACAAGAATATCGTGGCTGGCCTGCAAGCTCGCGGCGTCAATGCGCTGGGGCTGACAGGTGCCGACATGAACGTCATGCGCTCCGCCAAGCGCCCTGTGAAAGACGGCGTGGATTATGGTTTCGTGGGCGATGTGAAGCAAGTGGACGGCAGCCTGCTGGGTGATCTCATCGGGCGTGGCATCGTACCGGTGATGGCACCGCTGACGCACGACGGCGAGGGGCATATCCTGAATACCAATGCTGATACCATCGCCGGCGAGACGGCTAAGGGATTGGCGGAGCGTTTTGACGTGACACTGGTCTTCTGCTTCGAGAAGAAAGGCGTCTTGCGCGATGAGAACGATGATGACAGCGTCATCCCTCTCATTACCCCCGCCGATTTCCAACGATACGTGGCTGATGGCACCATCCAGGGCGGAATGATACCCAAGCTGGAGAATGCGTTCGAAGCACTGCAGGCGGGAGTCGGCGAGGTGATCATCACTTCGGCGGCAACTATCGGCCGGGAAGGCGGGACGCGCATCCTGGGAAGCGCCTTGTAATAGTCCTAATAAATGTAAAAAAGCAAAGAATGCTTGTAACTTTACCCTTGTTCAACCGTCATTCTTAATAGAAATGCAAACACTCGATTTCCGTCGTGACATCCTTCCGCTGAAAGACAAACTCTTCCGGCTGGCCTTACGGATAACGTTCGACCGGGCAGAGGCAGAGGATATCGTGCAGGAGACGATGATTCGGGTGTGGAGCAAGCGTGACGAATGGTCTGCGTTCTCTTCCGTGGAGGCTTATTGTCTGACGGTGGCGCGAAACCTGGCCATTGACCGTAGTGAGCGGATGGATGCACGGACGGTGGAGTTGACCCCGGAGGCAGAGTTGACACCCGATGTTACGGGTCCCCACGAAAGGCTGGTGGACAAAGAGCGGATGCAATGGTTGCATCGTCTGGTTGCCGCCCTTCCCGAGAAGCAGCGTACCATCTTGCAGTTGCGGGACGTGGAGGAGAAAAGTTACAAGGAAATTGCCGAAGTCTTGGGCATCACCGAAGAACAAGTCAAGGTGAATTTGTTCCGGGCGCGGCAGAAAGTGAAACAACAGTTTATGAATATAGAGAATTATGGACTCTGACAAGCAAATAGAAGAACTCTTGCAGCGTTATTGGCGGTGCGAGACATCCGTGGAAGAAGAGGTGCGGTTGCGTGCTTTCTTCGGCAGTGCGGATGTTCCTGACCGCTTGTGTCGCTACAAGGCGTGGTTTGCCTACACGGGCGAATGTCAGGGAGAAAGTTTGGGCGAAGATTTTGACGCCCGGATATTGTCCCGGCTGGATGCTCCGGTGGTGAAGGCCAAGCGCGTCACGCTGACTTCCCGTTTCTTGCCCTTGTTCAAGGCTGTGGCTGTGGTGGCTGTAGTGGTTGGCTTGGGTGGCGTGGTGCAGCGTTCGTTCTTTGCTGATGTGGCGGAAGTGGCTGTGGGCGATACCATTGGCCGTCAGATTTCCGCTCCGTCGGTGGCCTTGTCGGGCGAGGTTCCGGATGTGACGGCCGAGAAGCAGAAACTGGACAGCTTGAAAGGCGTCGAACAACCGGTGGAACCTTTCATCCGGCATTGATTCTTTTTCATTTGCGTTTCATATAACATTTTCATTTGCTTTTAAAAATATAGTTAGTGTGCTTTATTAGGACTATTGAGGCTGTGAAGTTTCAATTCTCTCAAAATCTTATGAAAAAACTAACATAAAAAGGGACACTGCGTGAGCAGCGTCCCTTTTGT
>DXBX01000031.1 GCA_019116285.1 Candidatus Bacteroides merdigallinarum | reverse complement strand
CGGGAGAGCCTCATCATCCTCATCAACCTGCCCCTGGCGCTGATAGGCGGCGTGTTCGCCCTGCTCCTGACCACGGGCGAGGTCAGCATCCCGGCGGTCATCGGATTCATCTCGCTCTTCGGCATCGCCACGCGCAACGGCATGTTGCTCATCAGCCACTACAACCACCTGCAGCAGGTCGAGGGCTACCCGCTGCGCGAGAGCGTCATCCGCGGTTCGCTGGACCGTCTGAACCCCATCCTGATGACGGCGCTCTGCTCGGCCTTGGCGCTCATCCCGCTGGCGTTGGGCAGCGACCTGTCCGGCAACGAGATCCAGAGCCCCATGGCGAAGGTCATCCTCGGCGGCCTGCTGACATCCACCGCGCTCAACGGGTTCATTATACCTATAGTATATATGTGGATACACCGCACACGGGGGCGTGAAGGATGACCACACGGGGGCGTGTGGGATGAACACACGGGGGCGTGTGGGATGAACACACGGAAGCGTGTGGGATGAACGGACGGAAGCGTCCGGGATGAACGGACGGAAGCGTCCGGGGTGAACGGACGGAAGCGTCCGGGGTGAACGGGGGGAGCCCCCCAAGATGAACAACCTTTATTTTATACATTATATAAATATGAAACGAACCATACTACTCCTCGTCTCCCTGGCCCTGGCCGCCGGGATGCACGCGCAGGACACCGGCATCGACGCCATCCTGCAACAGATAGAGGCCAACAACCGACAACTCCGGGCCAACACCGGCCTCGTCTCCGCCCAGAAGCTGGAGAACAAGGCGGAAAACAACCTGCCCAACCCGTCGCTGACCTACGCCCACCTGTGGGACTCGGACGACAAGAACATCACCGTGGGCGAGCTGGTCGTCTCGCAGGGATTCGACTTCCCCACCCTCTATGCCACCCGCGGCAAACTGACGCGGATGCGCAACCAGGCCCTCGACGCCCGGGCGGCCTCCCTCCGGCAGGACATCCTCTTGCAGGCCAAGGAGGTGTGCCTGGACATCATCCTGCTCCACCAGCAGCAACAACTCCTCGACCAGCGTCTCCGCAATGCCGAAGACCTGGCCAAGCTCTATGAAGAACGTCTCCGCACGGGCGATGCCAATGCCTTGGAGACCAACAAGATCAACCTGGAACTGCTCAACGTCCGCACCGAGAGCCGCCTCAACCAGACCGCCCTGCAAAGCAAGCTGAAGGAACTGATGGTGCTCAACGGCAACCGCCCCCTGACGCCGGGCCGTCCGCAACCCGAACCTCAGACACCCGGCCCCGAAGCCTTGGGACTGACGGACTACACGCCCATTGCCCTGCCTGCAAACTTTGGCCAAGAGATTGACGGACTGGTAGCCGCCGACCCCGCCCTGCAAGCCCTCCGCGGCGAAAGCGATGCCGCCCGCAAGCAAGTGTCCGTCTCCCGACAAGGCTGGCTGCCCAAGCTGGAAGTGGGCTATCGCCGCAACACGGAGACGCGCCATCCGCTCAACGGCCTGGTGGTGGGCTTCTCCTTCCCCCTCTTCGAGAACCGCCACAAGGTGAAGGCCGCCAAGAACCAGGCCCTCTCCGCGGACTACCAGCAGGAGAACGCCGCACTGGCCGCCTCCTCCGCCCTGTGGCAACTCTATGAGGAAGCGCAGCAGCTCAGCCGCTCCATCGAGGAATACCGCGAGACTTTTGCCCGGCAGCGCGACCTCACCCTGCTCCGCAAGGCGTTGGACGGCGGAGAAATCAGTATGATTGAGTACTTCGTGGAAGTGTCCGTGGTCTACCAGAGCAAGGGTAACCTGCTGCAACTGGAGAACCAGTACCAGAAGGCGATGGCACGGCTGTACAAGAGTCGGCTGTGAGCTTGGTTTATCCACGGGAAAGACTTACCTTTGCGACATCAACCCATAAAAACGAACAAATATGGCAACACCTTACAAACGCATCCTCCTCAAGCTCAGCGGCGAGAGCCTGAAGGGTGACCAGCCGGGCATCTTCGACGACCAGCGGCTGGTGCAATACGCCGAACAAATCAAGGAACTGCGCGACATGGGCGTGCAAGTGGGCATCGTCATCGGCGGGGGCAACATCTTCCGCGGACTGAAGGGCGCCATGAAAGGCTTCGACCGCATCAAGGGCGACCAGATGGGCATGCTGGCCACGGTCATCAACAGCCTGGCCCTCAGCTCGGCACTCACGGCACAAGGCGTCAAGGCCCGCGTGCTGACCGCCGTGCGCATGGAGCCCATCGGCGAGTTCTACAACAAGTGGCGCGCCATCGAGTGCCTGGAGGCGGGCGAAGTGGTCATCATGTCCGCCGGGACGGGCAACCCTTTCTTCACCACCGACACGGGCTCCTCGCTGCGCGGCATCGAGATTGAGGCCGACATCATGCTGAAGGGCACCCGCGTGGACGGCATCTACACCGCCGACCCGGAGAAGGACCCCACGGCCACGAAGTTCGACGACATCACCTACGACGAAGTCCTGGCCCGCGGCCTGAAGGTGATGGACCTCACCGCCACCTGCATGTGCAAGGAGAACAACCTGCCCATCATCGTCTTCGACATGGACACGCCAGGCAATCTGCGCAAGGTCATCGCCGGAGAGAAAATCGGGACGGTGGTGCATAACTGAATGTAACCCATACAAATAAAATAAACACTTCACTTATGAAAACTTTATTTTTATATCTAACGCTACTACTCGTTTCAGCACAAATATATAGTCAGAATCTACAGAAAAGTATATGGGGATGCGAAATGGGATGTAGTAAAGCAACAGTAAAAAAGGCTATAGATAAATTAGGATTTAAGCAGTCACCTACTATTGGAGAAAAAATCCTTGTAAATAATGTTGATTTTTGTGGACATTATTTTGATTATGTCGTTTTTAGTTTTTATCTTGATGAATTACATACATGTGAATTTCATATAACTCCTAAACAAAAAACAGAAATAAAGTCATATGTAAATTTTTTTAAGGATAGATATGGACAGCCAGATAACATTGACAATAACAATATCCACTACTATAATGACGGACAAAATTTTATCATATTTCAAGGTACCGAAGATAGATTTATGATTGTCTTCTGTAATGATAAGATTTTAAACAAATCTCTAAAAGGTGAATAACTAACTGCTTATATAGATAAAACAACCTGCCAATCATCGTCTTCGACATGGACACGCCGGGAAATCTGCGCAAGGTCATCGCCGGAGAAATGATTGGGACGGTGGTGCATAATTAATGGTTAATGATAAATGGTTAATACGTAGCAACCTGTACTCGTGCGCACCCTATTAACCATTTATCATTAACCATTAATCATTTGCGCGCAAAGCGCGCATACATTTTCTCACTCCTCAAACTCCTCCTCCTTCTCCAGCAATTTCTTCTCCGCCTGCAAGTCGCGCAAGTCCAGTTTGGGCGAAGGCAGGGTACACATCTTTATATAGTCAGTCTTGCCGCAGGTGTAGTTGTAAATCAAAGTCTCTTCTTCCGTAAACTCGCCGGGCATGATGAGCCGCGCCTCCATGCGGGCAAACTCTTCGGGGTCGTACACGTCACTCTGCTTCATCAGGACAATGCGGCGGGCGATGGGATTCATATTATAATCGGGCACCAGATAAAGTCCTTTCAAGAAACGGATGTTCTCCAGAAAAGGCAACTGGAGATAGACCGTCACCAAGGAGAAGTTCGGGTCCTGGAAGGCATTGAAAACCAAATAGAGCATCTGCTGCTTGCGCACCACTCCGATACCCTCGCGGAAGGAATTATGCACACTCTTGCGCCCCACGGCAAAGCATCCGTAGGCTTCGGAGTCGGTGAAATAGAACGGCTCGGCCTTCAACGCTTTCATGGACGACGAGCAGCTGTAGGACATATACATCCCCGCCAAATTGTTCTCCCGGGCAGATGATGCTTCCGTCCCCGCCTTCAAGGCATGGAGAAAGGGATGCACCACGAAAGCCGTCTCGTGCGAAGGATGGAAGGCCATCACATCGCGGTGCAAGGCATCCAGCTCACCCAACAGTTTCTTGCGCGACAAGTTATTCACATTGGCGAGTGCCTCGGTCAGGGCCTTGTCAAAGTCGGCTCCCTTCTTCAGCTCGGCACAAAAAGCCGGAAGCACCGTGGCATTCAGGGCGGACAGCACACTGGGTGCCCAGCCGGTCTTGGCCGCTATGTCTTTCATCTTGACACCCTCGTCCTTCAAGTGTTTCAAACGCTCATATAATTCGATTAATTGCTCCTTTTCTTTCATCCTTATTTATATAGGTATCTGGTTATCGGGTGCAAAGGAAAGGCTTTCCCGTTTCCCGATTGTTACAACCGTGTTTCAACTCTGTTACATGTATAATAATTCATAAAAGTCTTCGCAAACTTTTCCTGTGAGATTGGCAGCTTTTCCTCTCGCCTTTCCACTCTTTTCTCATTCTCCCTAAAAAAAGCCCCCGCAAATACGGTCGTTTCAAAAAAATACCTTACTTTTGCTAGCCATAAAAGAAGCGAATTCCAAAACAATAAACACTACTTACTGATATGAAAGACGTAAAAGACATCCTGGGCGAGGCCCAAGAGAAAATGGACATGGCCGTCATGTACCTGGAAGAGACCTTGGCACACATCCGCGCCGGCAAGGCTGACGTACGCCTGCTGGACGGCATCCGCGTGGATTCCTACGGCAGCATGGTACCCATCAACAACGTGGCCGCAGTCACCACCCCCGACGCAAGGAGTATCGCCATCAAGCCCTGGGACAAGAGCATGTTCCGCATCATCGAGAAGGCCATCATCGACTCCTCACTGGGCATCATGCCGGAGAACAACGGCGAAATCATCCGCATCGGCATCCCGCCCCTCACCGAGGAACGCCGCAAGCAGCTGGCCAAGCAGTGCAAGGCCGAGGGCGAAACAGCCAAGGTGAGCGTGCGCAACGCCCGCCGCGATGCCATCGACGCGCTGAAGAAGGCAGTCAAGGAAGGCCTGCCCGAGGATGCGCAGAAAGGCGGCGAAGAGAAACTCCAGAAGACGCACGACAAGTACATCAAACAGATTGAGGACATGTTGGCGGCGAAGGACAAGGAGATTATGACGGTTTAAATTAAAAATTGAGAATGGAGAATGGAGAAATAAAGGATTTACATCAGGGAAAGATGCCCCCTATTTCTCCATTCTCCATTCCCAATTCTCAATTTATGAATGGTCTCGTAATCAAGAACACCGGAAGCTGGTACCTGGTCCGCACGGACGAGGGGCGCGACGTGGAGTGCAAGGTGAAAGGCAACTTCCGCCTGAAGGGCATCCGCAGCACCAACCCCGTGGCCGTGGGCGACCGCGTGCACATCGTCGAGAACCGCGAGGGCACGGCCTTCATCACCGAGATAGAGGACCGGAAGAACTACATCATCCGCCGCGCCTCCAACCTCTCGAAGCAGTCGCACATCATTGCGGCCAACCTTGACCAGTGTATGCTGATAGTCACCGTGAACCATCCGGAGACGTCCACCACCTTCATCGACCGCTTCCTGGCCACGGCCGAAGCCTACCGCATCCCCGTCCTGCTCCTCTTCAACAAGACGGACTTGTATGACGAGGATGACTTGCGCTATCTGGACGGACTCATCCACCTCTACACCACCATCGGCTATCCCTGCCTGAAAGTCTCGGCAAAGGATGGCCAAGGCCTCGACGAGGTGAAGGCAAAGCTTCGCGGAGCCATCACCCTCTTCTCGGGCAACTCGGGCGTGGGCAAATCGACCCTCATCAACGCCCTTCTGCCCGGCACGGAGGCACGGACGGGAGAAATCTCGCAGGCACACAACAAGGGTATGCACACCACCACCTTCTCCGAGATGTATCCCGTGGACGACGCAGGCGGCTACATCATCGACACGCCGGGCATCAAGGGATTCGGTACCTTCGACATGGAGGTGGAGGAAATCGGGCACTACTTCCCTGAGATATTCGAAGCCTCGGCCGATTGCAAGTTTGGCAACTGTACGCACCGACACGAACCGGGCTGTGCCGTACTGAAAGCCGTAGAGGAGCACCGCATCAGCCAGTCGCGCTACGCCTCCTACCTCAGTATGCTGGAGGACAAGGAAGAGAGCAAATACCGGGAAGCCTACTGAAAATAACCACCCCACAAAAAAACACAAACAGCATCGCACACGCTCCATGAACAGGAAACTCAAAACAGGACTTATCATCGCCATCGGCGCCGGGCTCGTCGGATGGGGAATCTACTCGCAAATGCCCAAGCCCAATGAAGAACTGGCCGAGGCCGACAAAATCATGACCAACCGGAGCCGAGGCCAAAAGATACTGAATGTCAACGCCGCCATCGTACGCCCCCAGGTGCTGGTGGACGAAATCCCCATCATCGGCAGTCTGCTGCCCGACGAGGAGGTCAACCTCTCCTTCGAGACATCGGGCAAGATCACCGACATCAACTTCGAGGAAGGCACCCATGTGACGAAGGGACAACTGCTGGCCAAGGTCAACGACCGCCCCCTTCAGGCCCAACTACAGAGATTGGTGGCCCAACTGAAGCTGGCCGAGGATCGCGTCTTCCGGCAGGACGCCCTGCTGAAGCGCGACGCCGTCAGCAAGGAAGCCTACGAACAGGTGAAGACCGAGCTGGCCACCCTGAACGCCGACATCGAACTGGTGCGTGCCCAGATAGAGCAGACGGAACTACGCGCCCCCTTCGACGGCATCATCGGCCTGCGGCAGGTGAGTGTGGGTACGTATGCCTCACCCTCGACCATCGTGGCCAAGCTGACCAATATCACTCCCCTCAAACTGGAGTTCTCCGTGCCGGAAAGCTATGCCAAGGACGTGAAGGTGGGCTCTTCGCTCCACTTCACCCTGACCGGCTCGCTCAACAAGTACGAGGCGCAGGTCTATGCCCGCGAATCCAGCCTCGACCCGGAGACCCGCTCGCTCACCATCCGCGCTCTCTACCCCAATCCGTCGGGCATCATGCCGGGACGCTATGCCTCCATCACACTACGCAAACAGGAGTTCGAGAATGCCCTGGCCATTCCCTCGGAAGCCATCGTGCCGGAAATGGGCAAGGATAAGGTATTCCTCTACAAGAACGGCAAGGCACAGCCCGTGGACATCGTGACGGGTATCCGTACCGAGGCGCTGGTGCAAGCCGTGGCCGGGCTGGAGGAAGGAGATACGGTCATCATATCGGGCACGCAACAGCTCCGCACGGGCATGGCGGTAACCATCGACAATATCCATTAACCGCCGGCCGCCATGAACATATCCGAATTAAGCATACGCCGCCCCGTGCTCTCCACGGTGCTGACCATCATCATCCTGCTCTTCGGTTTCATCGGGTACAACTATCTGGGCGTGCGTGAATATCCGTCGGTGGACAATCCCATCATCTCCGTACAATGCTCGTACACCGGAGCCAACGCCGACGTCATCGAGAACCAGATCACCGAACCCCTGGAGCAAAACATCAACGGCATCCCGGGCATCCGCTCACTGACCAGCGTCAGCCAACAGGGACAAAGCCGCATCACGGTAGAGTTTGAGCTCTCCGTAGACTTGGAAACCGCCGCCAACGACGTGCGCGACAAGGTGTCACGTGCCCAACGCTACCTGCCCCGCGACTGCGACCCGCCCACCGTATCCAAGGCCGACGCCGACGCCACGCCCATCCTGATGGTAGCCCTGCAGAGCAACAAGCGCTCCTTGCTGGAGTTGAGCGAAATCGCCGACCTCACCGTGAAGGAACAGCTGCAGACCATCTCCGACGTGAGCAGCGTCAGCATCTGGGGCGAGAAGAAATACTCCATGCGACTCTGGCTGGATCCCACCAAAATGTCGGGCTACGGCATCACGCCCATCGACGTGAAGAACGCCATCGACCAGGAGAACGTGGAGCTGCCATCGGGTAGCATCGAGGGCAACACCACCGAGCTGACCATCCGCACCCTGGGCCTGATGCACACGCCCGAGGAGTTCAACAACCTCATCCTCAAGACAGATGGGAACCGCATCATCCGCTTCAGCGACATCGGACGGGCCGAACTGGGCGCCGCCGACCTCAAGAGCTACATGAAGATGAACGGCGTGCCCATGGTGGGCGTGGTGGTCATCCCCCAACCCGGAGCCAACCACATCGAGATTGCCGATGCCGTCTACGAACGCATGGAGCGCATGAAGAAGGACCTGCCGGAGGATGTCACCTATACCTATGGATTCGACAATACGAAGTTCATCCGCTCCTCCATCAGCGAGGTGGAGCATACGGTGTACGAGGCTTTCATCCTGGTGATCATCATCATCTTCCTCTTCCTGCGCGACTGGCGCGTGACGCTGGTGCCGTGCATCGTGATACCGGTGTCGCTCATCGGTGCCTTCTTCGTGATGTACGTGGCGGGCTTCTCCATCAACGTGCTCACCATGCTGGCCGTGGTGCTGGCCGTAGGCTTGGTGGTGGACGACGCCATCGTAATGACAGAAAATATCTACGTGCGCATCGAGCAGGGCATGGCGCCCTTCCAGGCGGGCATCGAAGGAGCCAAGGAAATCTTCTTCGCAGTCATCTCCACCACCATCACGCTGGTGGCCGTGTTCTTCCCCATCGTCTTCATGGAGGGCACCACGGGACGACTTTTCCGCGAGTTCAGCTTCGTCATTTCCGGCTCCATCCTCATCTCGGCCTTCGCCGCACTAACCTTCACGCCGATGCTGGCCACCAAGCTGCTGAAGCAGGAGAAACAGAAGAACTGGTTCTACCGGGTGACGGAGCCTTTCTTCGAGGGTATGAACCGGATGTACAGCCGCTCGCTGGCTACCTTCCTGCACAAGCGGTGGCTGGCCTTGGTCATTACCCTGCTGACCTTCGGGCTCATCTTCTTCCTATGGACGCACATCCCCGCCGAGATGGCTCCGCTGGAGGACCGTTCACAGATCACGGTCAACACCCGCGGCGCGGAAGGCATCAGCTATGAATACATCCGCGACTACACCGAACGCATCAACGACGTAGTGGACTCCATCATCCCCGATGCCGAAGCCGTGACGGCGCGTGTATCCAGCGGTAGCGGTAACATCCGCATCACGCTGAAGGATTTGCGTGAACGTGACTATACCCAGATGGAGGTGGCCGAACGCCTTTCCCGTGCTGTGCAGCAGGAGACCCAGGCACGTGCCTTCGTACAGCAACAATCCTCGTTTGGCGGACGGAGAAGCAGCATGCCGGTGCAGTATGTCCTGCAGGCCACCAACATCGAGAAACTGCAAGAGGTGCTGCCCAAGTTCATGGAGCGTGTCTACGAGAACCCCACCTTCCAGATGGCGGACGTCGACCTGAAGTTCAGCGACCCCGAAGCACGCATCACCATCAACCGCGACAAGGCGGGCACGATGGGCATCAGCACGCGCAACATCGCCCAGACCCTGCAATACGGCCTGAGCGGACAACGCATGGGCTACTTCTATATGAACGGCAAGCAATACGAGATATTGGGCGAGATCAACCGCCAGCAGCGCAACAAGCCCTCGGACCTCGTGGGCCTGTACATCCGCAGCGACAACGGCGAGATGGTGCAGCTGGACAACCTCGTGGAGATTGTCTACGGCACGGCGCCCCCCAAGCTCTACCGCTACAACCGCTTCGTGTCCGCCACCGTTTCCACGGGCTTGGCCGAAGGCAAGACCATCGGACAAGGCATCGAGGAGATGGACAAGATAGCCAAGGAGGTATTGGACGACAGCTTCCGCACGGCACTTTCCGGCGACTCGAAGGACTATAGCGAAAGTGCCTCCAGCCTGATGTTCGCCTTCATTCTGGCCATCGGCCTGATTTACCTCATCCTGGCCGCCCAGTTCGAGAGCTTCAAGGATCCGCTGGTCATCATGCTCACCGTGCCGCTGGCCATCGCCGGAGCCCTGGTGTTCATGTACTTCGGAGACATCACGATGAACATCTTCAGCCAGATAGGCATCATCATGCTCATCGGACTCGTGGCCAAGAACGGCATCCTCATCGTAGAGTTCGCCAACCAGAAGCAGGCACACGGCGAGGAGAAGATGCAGGCCGTCAAGGATGCGGCTCTGCAACGCCTCCGCCCCATCCTGATGACCAGCGCGGCCACAGTGCTGGGACTCATCCCCCTGGCTTTTGCCTCGGGCGAGGGAGCCAACCAGCGCATCGCCATGGGTACGGCCGTGGTAGGCGGCATGATTGTCTCCACCCTGCTCACGATGTACATCGTACCGGCCATGTATAGTTACATTTCCACCAACCGCAGTAAATTGAAGAAGCAATGACAAGACAATTTCTTACTTTCCTGATAGCCTTGTGCACAGTCCTGCCCATGACCGCCCAACCGCCTGTCTACACCCTGAAGGATTGCCTGGAGCAAGGCCTGTTGAACAACTATTCTCTCCGCATCACCCGCAACCAAGAGCGGGTGAGCGAGAACAACGCCACTCTGGCCAACGCCGGTGCCCTGCCTACGCTGGACTTATCGGCGGGCTATAGTGGCACCCTGAACGACACGGAGACAAAGCTTCGCGCCACGGGCGTCACCTCCAAAGAAAGCGGTACCTTCGACCAAACATTGGACGCAGGCATCAACCTGGAGTGGACGGTGTTCGACGGATTCAACATCACGGCCACCTACCAGCAGCTCAAGGAACTGGAGCGGCAGGGTAAGACCGATACGCGCATCGCCTTGGAGGACCTCATCGCCAACATCGCCGCAGAGTACTACAACTTTGTACAGCAGAAGATCCGCCTCAAGAACTTCCACTACGCCATGACCCTCTCCCGCGAACGGGTGCGCATCGCCGAGGCCCGGGTTCACGTGGGCAATGCCTCGCGGCTGGATTACCTGCAAGCCCGTGTGGACTTCAACGCAGACAGTGCACAGTACATCAAGCAACAGGAAGCCCTGCACACCTCGCGCATCGAACTGAACGAACTAATGTCCAACGAAGACGTAGATGAGTTCTTCCTCATCCGCGACAGCCTGATAGACATCAACCACATCCTCCGCTTCGACGAATTGTGGGAAGGCACGCTGGCCATCAACGCCAACCTGCTCCGCGCCGCACAAAATCAAACCTTGGCACGCCTGGATTACAAGAAGGTATGCGCCAGGGATTATCCCTACGTCCGCCTGAACGGAGGCTACGGCTATACCTTGAACAAATACGAGATGGCCGCCAATTCGCGCCGCAGCAACCTGGGCTTGAATTTCGGCGTCACCATCGGCTTCAACCTCTTTGATGGCAACCGGCGCCGCGAACGTCGCAATGCCAGCCTGGCCGTGGAGAATGCAAGATTAGAGCGTGAACAGCTGGAGCAGACCTTGCGTGCCGACCTCACGAACCTATGGCAGGCCTACCGCAACAATCTGGAGCTGCTGAAGCTGGAGCGACAGAACCTCATCGTGGCCAAGGACAACTACGACATCTCCCGTGACCGCTACCTGCTGGGTGACCTGGCCGGCATTGAGATGCGCGAGGCACAAAAGAATCTACTGGACGCCGAAGAACGCATCCTCTCTGCCGAGTACGACACGAAAATCTGTGAGATCTCGCTTCTACAAATCAGCGGGAAGATTACGGAATACCTGAAATAAGCGAATAAAATTTCTGTCCAATACAGCTCATTGCTTGGCGATACGGACAAGACAGTGTATCTTTGCAGCGCGCCTCCAAACGATGGGTGCATCAGACACATTATTTATATAATAAGAATTTCACTATGGGATATGTGGTAGGACTGCCGCTTGAAGGGGCGGCCACGGAGAAAGATTACCAAGTGCGTTTCGGCAAGAACATGACATGGCAGGAGGAGGTACGTGCCCCTTTCCTGCCTGCAGAGTGGGCCTTGCAAAGTGGCGTGCAATTGACTTGGCCACACGAAGACACAGACTGGGCACCGATGCTGGAGGAGGTCGAACGATGCTTCACGGACATCGCCCGCGAAGTGGCCCGCCGCGAACGTTTACTAATTGTACATCCCCGCCCCGAAGAAGTGCGGGAGAAGCTGAAACACGCGAACATATCCTTGGCCAATATCCGCTTCCAAGCGTGCGAGACCAACGACACCTGGGCACGCGACCACGGTGCCATCACCCTGCTGGACACGGACGGCCCCTCCCTGCTGGACTTCACCTTCAACGGCTGGGGACTGAAATTTGCCGCTGACAAGGACAATCTCATCACCCGTCGACTCGTGGAAGCCGACCAACTGAAGGGCACCTACGTCAATCGCCTGGGTTTCGTCCTGGAAGGAGGCTCCATCGAAAGCGACGGACTGGGCACCCTGCTCACCACCAGCGAATGTCTGCTCTCGCCCAATCGCAACGGAGAGATGAACCGAGCGGAAATAGAAGAATACTTGCGCCGCACCTTCCACCTGCAACGGGTGCTTTGGTTGGATCACGGCTACCTGCGGGGAGATGACACGGACAGTCACGTGGACACACTGGCCCGCTTCTGCGATCCGGAAACTATTGCCTATGTCCGGTGCGAGGACAACACGGATGAACACTACGAGGCACTGACCCAAATGGAAGAGGAACTACAGACTCTGCGCACCGCCGAAGGCAACCCCTATCGCCTGCTGCCGCTTCCCCTGCCCGACCCCATCGTCTTCGAAGGTGAACGGTTACCCGCCACCTATGCCAACTTCCTCATCCTGAATGATGCCATCCTCTACCCCACCTACGCCCAGCCGGAGAAAGATGCCCGGGCAGGCTACATGCTCCGCCAGGCGTTCCCCGGACGGGAAATTATAGGGATCGATTGCCGCCCGCTCATCAAACAGCATGGATCGCTACATTGCGTGACGATGCAGTATCCGGCGGGGGTAATAGAATAAATTATCATTTAACAACCACAGCATATGCCAAGAACCCTGAAAATCGGAATCATCCAACAGGCCAATACGGCCGACATGCACGAGAACCTGATGAACCTGGCACACAGCATCCAAGCCTGCGCCGCGCACGGTGCGGAGCTAGTCGTGCTCCAAGAGTTGCACAACACCCTCTACTTCTGTCAGACGGAGGACACGCGCCTCTTCGACTTGGCGGAGCCGATCCCCGGCCCCTCCACCGGTTTCTTCTCCGAGCTGGCGGCGTCGCTGGGCATCGTCCTGGTGACCTCGCTGTTCGAGAAACGCGCGCCGGGACTGTATCACAACACCGCGGTGGTGTTTGAGAAGGACGGAAGCATCGCCGGGAAGTACCGCAAGATGCACATCCCCGATGACCCTGCCTATTACGAGAAATTCTACTTCACCCCCGGCGACCTGGGCTTCGAACCGATACAAACCTCGGTAGGAAAACTAGGCGTACTGGTGTGCTGGGACCAATGGTATCCCGAAGCCGCACGTCTAATGGCACTCCGTGGTGCGGAAATTCTGATTTACCCCACCGCCATCGGCTGGGAGAGCACAGACACGGACGATGAGAAAGCCCGCCAACTAGGTGCGTGGGTCATCGCTCAGCGTGCCCATGCCGTATCCAACGGCTTGCCCGTGGTCAGTGTCAATCGCGTGGGACATGAGCCCGACCCGTCGGGACAGACAAACGGTATCCTCTTCTGGGGAAACAGTTTCGTGGCCGGTCCGCAAGGAGAAATCCTGGCACAAGCCGAGAATAACCGACCGGAGAATCTGGTGGTTACAGTAGACATGGAGCGCTCGGAAAACGTGCGCCGTTGGTGGCCCTTCCTACGCGACCGTCGGATAGACGCGTATGAAGATTTGACAAAACGGTTCAGGGATTGAACGTCACCCGGCGATTCAGCACGAACTGCACCCCGCCATAGACGAAAAGTCCGAGGAACTGGGCGAGGTATTCATTACAACCCAGCCCTTCCACTAATAAAATAAGGAATAGGAATTGTGCCACATAGGCCAATCCGAAAGCTAATGTGAAGAGCAGCACCTGACGCCAGGCGTTGCTCTTCTTTTGTGTAGGGAATATCCAATATTTCGACCAAATGAAGTTGTGCGCCTGGGCTACGACATAAGCCGTGATGTTGGAAAGGCGATAATTGACATCCACTACATCCATCATTGCCCAAACAACAAATGCGGTGATCAGCGCATTAAGTATACCAATCACCGCAAAACGAAATATCCGGGTAGTCTCCTTCATCCAGTAACCGTCAATTGCTAATTATCAATTGTCATTTGTCATTTGTCACCGTCAGCTTCAACTCCTCCAGCTGCTTGGGTTCAAGAGCCGAGGGGGCATCCAGCATCACATCGCGTCCGCTGTTGTTCTTGGGGAAGGCGATGCAATCGCGGATGCTATCCAAGCCGGCAAAGATGCTCACCCAACGATCGAGACCGTAGGCCAAACCTCCGTGAGGGGGTGCGCCATACTTGAAGGCGTTCATCAGGAAGCCAAACTGCTCTTGTGCCCGCTCGGGAGTGAAGCCCAGGATTTCGAACATCTTGGCCTGGAGCTGCGAGTCGTGAATACGGATGGAACCGCCGCCCAACTCGACACCATTACACACCATATCGTAGGCATCGGCACGCACAGCCTCGGGATTCGTGTCCAGCAAAGGAATATCCTCGTCCTTGGGGTGTGTGAAGGGATGGTGCATGGCCATCAGGCGGTTCTCCTCATCGCTCCACTCGAACATCGGGAAGTCCACCACCCAAAGGAGAGCGAACTTATTCTTGTCACGCAGACCCAGCTGGTTGCCCATCTCCAGGCGAAGCTCGCAGAGTTGCTTGCGAGTCTTCATTGCATCGTCGCCGCTCAGGATGAGAATGAGGTCGCCGGGCTTGGCTCCGAAAGCATCCTTCATCTGCTGCAACACCTCCTGCGAGTAGAACTTGTCCACACTGGACTTGACATGTCCGTCAGCCTCCACACGGGCATATACCAAACCCTTAGCACCGATCTGGGGCTTCTTGACAAACTCGGTCAGGGCATCAATCTGCTTGCGCGTATAGTGGGCGGCTCCCTCGGCACAGATACCTCCGATGTAGGCGGCATTGTCGAAAACAGAGAAGCCGTGACCTTTCATAATGTCCATCAGCTCCACGAACTTCATACCGAAGCGCAGGTCGGGCTTGTCGCTGCCATAGTACTTCATGGCCTCGGCCCACGGCATACGCAGGAAAGGCTCCGTCAGTTCCACGCCGCGGATGGTCTTGAAGAGGTATTTCGCCATGCCTTCGAAGAGGTTGATAACATCGTCCTGCTCGACGAAAGACATCTCACAGTCGATCTGCGTGAACTCCGGCTGACGATCGGCGCGCAGATCCTCATCGCGGAAGCACTTGGCAATCTGGAAGTAACGGTCGAATCCGGACACCATCAGCAACTGTTTCAGCGTCTGCGGGCTTTGAGGCAGTGCGTAGAACTGGCCGGGGTTCATGCGCGAAGGTACCACAAAGTCGCGGGCACCTTCGGGCGTAGAACCTACCAGGACAGGTGTCTCCACCTCGATGAATCCCTGTTCGTCCAGGTACTTGCGCACTTCAATAGTCATCTTGTGGCGCAACTCCAGATTCTTGCGCACGGCCGTGCGGCGCAGATCAAGGTAGCGGTACTTCATGCGGATATCGTCGCCCCCGTCCGTATTGTCCTCGATAGTAAAAGGCGGAGTAAGTGACGTATTAAGCACGTTCAACACAGAGACAATAATCTCAATATCGCCCGTAGGCAAATTGGCGTTCTTGCTGAAACGTTCATTCACGGTGCCGGTGACCTGAATGACGTACTCGCGTCCCAGGTGATTGGCGCGGTCGCAGAGTTCGGCGTCCACTTCCTCGTTGAACACGAGCTGAGTGATACCATAGCGGTCACGCAGATCGACAAAGGTCATGCCACCCATCTTGCGGGTGCGCTGCACCCATCCGGCCAGCGTGACCTGTTGATTTACATTTTCTATGCGGAGTTCTCCGCAGGTGTGGGTTCTATACATATATAATTTCTTAAATTGATCCTGTTGCGGTATTTCCCGGCAAAAATACACAAACCTCCCGACACCGCCACACGAAACACCCGATTTTTTGAGAGTCTGTCTATCTTTTCAGTTCCTTCAGGTCCTCGGCGAGACGCTGGAAATAGGCGCGGTTCAGTTGCTTAAGACCGTTGATATAATCCTGTGCACGCTGGAAGACATTGGGAGAGTCCTTCTCCGCATCACGAGGTGTAAGCACGCGCAGCCCGTGCTGGACGATGCGCACGTCCAGATCCTCACCCATCATCACGGGATCGCCGTCATAGTGGGCCACGCCGGGACGTTTCCGGTGTATCTTCAGATGCTGGCAACGGAAAGTCTTGATGCGACTGTTTTGGTCGATAGTCTTATGGAAAAGTTGGTAAGCCAGTTGGGGAACATCCAAGGCTGTGAAAGGCTCGAGAATGGTCACGTCCAACAGGCCATCGTCCACGGTGGCCTGAGGTGTGATATAGGCATTATTGCCATATTGCGAGGCATTGCCGCAGGCGATGAGAAAAGCTTTCTGCCGGGCAGTATATCCGTCCATCTCCAGCTCATAGGTCTGCGGGCGATACTTCAGACTATCGAAAAGAGTCTTCTCCAGATAGGTCAACGGCCCTCGACGTCCCGCCTTGGAGAACTGGAGGCTGACAAAAGCATCGAATCCCACACCACACGTGCAGAAAAAAGGCGTCCCGTTCAGGGTACCATAATCTATAGTCTCCACATGTCCCTCGTTGAGGATACCGATGGCCCGACGAGGATCCAGCGGAATTTGCAGATGACGCGCCAAGCCGTTACCCGAACCACAGGGGATAATGCCCAAGGCCGTGGACGTGTGAACCAGCGAACGGGCAATCTCGTTAATGGTACCATCCCCGCCTACGGCCACCACGGCATAGGTGCCTTGGGCCGCTTCGCGGGCGGCAAGCTCCACGGCATGGCCCGCACGTTCGGTATATATGACACGAGCCTCGTAGGCCTCCTTGTCCAGCCTCCGGCCCACCCCCTCCATAATCTGGCGGTTGTCCAAAACGCCCGAAATAGGGTTCACGATGAAGGTTATCCGTTTCTTTTCGTCCATACGGGGATACGTTTGTATGAATTTTGCATTGCAAATGTACTACAATTCCCCGAAACTGGAAATTTTCCCGCCTTTTATGTCTCGTACTGCACATTTTTCGGGGCAAAATGAAAAACATAACAAGTTTAATTGCTATCTTTGCGCGCTGAATGTTGAAGAAATACATACAACTAATTATATTTCATGGGCTTATTACAAGACAAGTTTGCAAAATACGATGTGCCACAACAATTTATGGCCAAAGGCGTATATCCTTATTTCCGGACGATTGACAGCCATCAGGACACGGAGGTCATGATGGACGGACGGAAAGTCCTGATGTTCGGCTCAAACGCCTACATGGGGCTGACGTATGACAAGCGAATCATCGATGCCGCCAAAGCTGCTACAGACAAGTACGGCACCGGCTGCGCAGGCTCGCGCCTGCTGAACGGCACGTTGGACATCCATGTAGAACTGGAGAAAGAACTGGCCGAATTTGTCGGCAAGGACGAAGCACTGTGCTTCTCCACCGGCTTCACCGTAAACGAGGGTGTCATCCCCCAACTGGCCGGACGCGGCGACTACATCATCTGCGACGACCGCGACCATGCCTCCATCGTGGACGGACGCCGCCTGTCTTTCGCCACCCAACTGAAATACAAGCATAACGACATGGAGGCCTTGGAGCGCGAACTCCAGCGGTGCGAACCGGATGCAGTGAAGCTCATCATCGTTGACAGCGTATTCTCCATGGAGGGCGACCTGGCCAATCTGCCAGAGATTGTCCGCCTCAAGAAAAAATATAATGCCAGCATTTACGTGGACGAGGCCCACGGTATCGGCGTCTTCGGACGCGAAGGCCGCGGCGTGTGCGACCACTTCGGCGTGACGGAGGATGTGGATCTTATCATGGGCACTTTCAGCAAGTCCCTGGCAAGTATCGGCGGATTCGTGGCCGGCGACAAGACGGTCATCAACTTCCTGCGCCACAACGCCCGCTCTTATATCTTCCAGGCCAGCAACACGCCGGCAGCCACTGCGGCCGCCCGCGAGGCCCTGCACATCATTCGTACAGAGCCTGAGCGCATCCAGCAGCTGTGGGATGTTACCAACTATGCCTTGAAGCGCTTCCGCGAGGCAGGCTTTGAGATCGGAGAGACTCAGTCGCCTATCATCCCCCTCTACGTGCGTGATGCTGACAAGACTTTCATGGTCACCAAGTTGGCTTTCGACGAGGGCATCTTTATCAACCCCGTTATCCCGCCTGCCTGTGCCCCGCAAGACACGCTGGTGCGCGTCGCCCTCATGGCTACCCACACCAAGGAGCAAGTGGATTATGCCGTAGAGAAGCTGACCAAGTGTTTCCGCCAACTGGGCATTATCGCATAAAAGAAAAACCTTTGCAATACTTTAAAATCTAAATTGACAAGACCGAGCCTGTTACGACGTGAGTCGGAGCAGGCTCAATTTTTTCAGTAATAAAGGTTGTATCATCCGTAATCCGTCTACATCCGTTTTTCCCAAAAAACGCGTATCTTTGCGAACAAGAAATAAGAATTTAGCGGGGCGAGCCCTCACTATTGACAATTGAAACTGAACAACAACCGATATGAAACTGATTAAAGACCAAAGCTTCGGAGGCGAACGCCCCTTGTTCGCCTCGCATGATGTCCATCTGGACAATGTCACCATCACCGCCGGCGAGTCGGCCATCAAGGAGTGTAGCAACATCGTGGCCACAAATTGCCGCTTCGAGGGCAACTACCCCTTCTGGCACGTACACGGCTTCACCATTCAGGATTGCTACTTTGCCGTGGGCGGACGCTCGGCCCTGTGGTATTCGGATCACCTGGTGATGAAGAATACCGTCATTGACGCGCCCAAGATGTTTCGCGAGATGAACGACATCGAGATAGAGAACGTGCAGATGAACGATGCCGACGAGGTATTCTGGCGTTGTGACCGGTTGAACATCCGCAACCTCACCCTGCACGACGGCACCTATCCCTTCATGTTCAGTCGGAATATCTATGTGGACGGGCTGGTGAGCGACAGCAAGTATGTCTTCCAGTACGTGAAGGACGTGGAGATACACCACGCCAAGATTACGACCAAGGATGCCTTCTGGGAAGTGGAGAACGTCACCATCTATGACTCCGAACTGAATGGCGAGTACTTGGGCTGGCACTCAAAGAACTTGCGTCTGGTGAATTGCCACATCTCCGGCGAACAGCCCTTGTGCTATGCACACGACCTGGTGCTAGAGAATTGCACCTTCGACCCTGCGTGCGATCGTGCTTTCGAATACAGCACCCTGCAGGCCGACATCCGTGGAGCCATCACCAACATCAAGAACCCCACGTCGGGTCGCATCGTGGCGGACAGCATCGGATCCGTCACGCTGGACGAGAACATACTGGCACCGGCAGATTGCATAATCGAGGCGAGAGGATGATAAAATCACATTCACCTTCTCCTTTTCCTTACGATTGATAACTTTTTTGTCATTTTTCTCTTCAAATTGTTTGTTTATTCCCAAAAAGCACTTACCTTTGCGGCATGTAAGAACAAAAAGAGAAAAATATGACGAACCTACACATTTCCATTAACGTGGCAGTCCTGCACATTATTCGCGTCGTGGTCGTGGCATCAAGAGCGTGAGAAAGGACGTGTGTATGTATGTTCATAGTTGACAGATAAAAACAGACAGAGCCTTTCTCACCGATGTGGGGAAGGCTTTTTTGATGAAAAGGAGACAGAAGATATGAAACATCCACTACGAAGCGCCAGCAGCACGCAAGGCCGACGCATGGCAGGAGCACGCGCCCTCTGGGTGGCCAACGGCATGAAACGGGAGCAGATGGGACAGCCCATCATCGCCATAGTCAACTCGTTCACCCAGTTCGTGCCGGGACACGTGCATCTGCACGAGATAGGACAGCTGGTGAAGAAGGAAATCGAAGAGCAGGGTTGCTTTGCAGCCGAGTTCAACACCATCGCCATTGACGATGGCATCGCCATGGGGCACGACGGTATGCTCTACTCCCTGCCCTCGCGCGACCTGATAGCAGACAGCGTGGAGTATATGGTCAATGCGCACAAGGCCGATGCCATGGTGTGCATCAGCAATTGCGACAAGATTACGCCAGGCATGCTCATGGCCGCCATGCGCCTCAATATCCCCACCGTGTTCGTTTCCGGAGGTCCCATGGAGGCCGGCGAATGGAAAGGACGGCACTTGGACCTCATAGACGCCATGGTGCAATCGGCCGACGAGAGTGTGAGCGATGCCGATGTGGCCAAGGTGGAGCAGCATGCCTGTCCTACGTGCGGATGTTGTTCGGGGATGTTCACCGCCAACTCCATGAATTGCCTCAATGAAGCCATCGGCTTGGCACTGCCGGGCAACGGCACCATCGTCGCCACGCACGAGAATCGCAAGAAGCTCTTCCGCGACGCCGCCCACCTCATTGTGGAGAACGCGCGCCGTTATTATGAAGACGGTGACGAGAGCGTCCTTCCGCGAAACATTGCCACGCGCAATGCCTTTCTGAACGCCATGGCACTGGACATCGCCATGGGAGGCTCCACCAACACCGTGCTCCATCTGCTGGCCATTGCCCACGAGGCGGAGGTGGATTTCCGCATGGAGGACATCGACCTGCTGTCCCGCCGCATCCCCTGCCTGTGCAAGGTGGCACCCAATACGCCGGTGTATCATGTGCAGGACGTCAACCGTGCCGGAGGCATCGTGGCCATCCTGCATGAGTTGGCCAAGGGTGGATTGATAGATACCACGGTGAAGCGCGTAGACGGACTGACCTTGGCCGAGGCGATAGACAAATATAGCATCACCAGCCCGCATGTCTGCAAGAAGGCGTTGAAGAAATACGCCTCGGCCCCCGGTGGCAAGTTCAACCTGACACTGGGCTCGCAGGATAATTACTATGAGGAACTGGATACCGACCGTATCCACGGCTGCATCCGCGACCTGACGCATGCCTACAGCAAGGATGGAGGCCTGGCCGTGCTGAAGGGCAACATCGCCCAAGACGGCTGTGTGGTAAAGACCGCCGGCGTGGACGAGAGCATCCTGCGCTTCACCGGCCCTGCCCGGGTATTCGACTCGCAGGAAGCTGCCTGCGAAGGCATCCTGGCCGGACAGGTGCAGAGCGGGGACGTGGTGGTCATCACCCACGAAGGCCCCAAGGGAGGACCGGGCATGCAGGAGATGCTTTATCCTACCTCGTACCTCAAGTCGCGCCACCTGGGCAAGGAGTGTGCCCTCATCACAGACGGACGGTTCAGCGGAGGCACTTCAGGGCTCAGCATCGGGCACGTTTCGCCGGAGGCAGCCGCAGGAGGCAACATCGGCAAAATCCTGGACGGTGACCTCATCGAGATAGATATCCCCGCACGCACCATCAACGTCCGACTGACGGACGAGGAACTGGCCGCCCGCCCCCAGCGACCCGTCACCCGCCAACGTGAGGTGTCGAAGGCGCTCCGTGCCTACGCTTCCTTGGTCAGCTCGGCAGACAAAGGGGGAGTGAGAATCATTTAAACAGATACGACTATGAACAATCCATCCCATAAACCAATCGAACTCGGTCGGCACGAAGCCCCCTCCGAAGGCTTCATCACCGGTGCGGAAGCGCTGATGCGCTCGCTGGAGTACCAAGGAGTAGACACCCTTTTCGGCTACCCGGGTGGCAGCATCATGCCTGTGTTTGATGCACTCTACGACCATCGGAAGACCTTGAACCACATCCTCGTGCGCCATGAGCAGGGGGCTACCCATGCCGCGCAGGGCTATGCACGGGTATCTGGCCGTATAGGTGTATGCCTGGTGACCAGCGGCCCGGGAGCCACCAATACCATCACAGGCATTGCGGATGCCATGATAGACAGTACGCCCATCGTGGTCATTGCCGGACAGGTGGGTACGGGTTTCCTCGGCACGGATGCCTTCCAGGAAGTGGACTTGGTGGGCATCACGCAACCCATCACCAAGTGGAGTTATCAGATACGCCGGGCGGAGGATGTGCCTTGGGCCGTGGCGCGTGCCTTCTACATCGCCCGCAGCGGCAGGCCCGGCCCCGTGGTGCTGGATTTCGCCAAAAATGCCCAGACGGACAAGGCGGAGTATCGTCCCACCAAGTTGGACTATATCCGCAGTTATCAGCCGGTGCCCAACCCCGATGAGGAGGCCATCCGTCAGGCAGCAGAGTTGATTAACCACGCCGAACGTCCCCTGGTGCTGGTTGGCCAAGGGGTGGAGCTGGGCAACGCGCAGGCGGAACTCCGAGCCTTCATAGAGAAGGCAGGGATGCCCGCCGCACGCACCTTGCTGGGGCTTTCCGCCCTTCCTACGGATCATCCGCTCAACAAAGGGATGCTGGGCATGCACGGCAATCTGGGCCCGAACATCAACACCAACAAATGCGATGTGCTGATAGCTGTCGGCATGCGCTTCGATGACCGCGTGACGGGTAATGTCGCCACCTATGCCCGCCAGGCCAAGATTATCCACTTCGACATAGACCCGGCGGAGATAGACAAGAACGTCAAGACGGACGTGGCGGTACTGGGCGATTGCAAGGTGACCCTTCCGCTGGTGACCGCCCTGCTGCATCCCGCCACGCACGAGGAGTGGCTGGAGAGTTTCCGTCCTTATGAAGAGGTGGAAGAAGAGAAAGTCATCCGTCCCGAACTGCATCCCAACCAAGAGTTGCTGAGCATGGGCGAGGTGGTACGTGCCGTGAGCGATGCCACCCGGGACGAAGCCATCCTGGTGACCGATGTGGGGCAGAATCAGATGATGTCCGCGCGGTATTTCCGCTACCGGAAGGAGCGCAGCATCGTCACCTCCGGCGGCTTGGGGACGATGGGCTTCGGGATGCCCGCGGCCATCGGTGCCACCTTCGGACGTCCCGACCGCACGGTCTGTGTCTTCATGGGTGACGGCGGTTTCCAGATGAACCTGCAGGAGTTGGGCACCATCATGGAGCAGAAGGCACCCGTGAAGATGATCATGCTGAATAATAACTTCCTGGGCAACGTGCGCCAATGGCAGGCCATGTTCTTCGGCGGGCGCTACTCGTTCACTCCGATGCTCAATCCCGACTACTTGCAGATAGCCGCCGCCTACGGCATCCCTGCCAGAAGGGTCATGGCACGCGAGGAATTGGCCGACGCCATCCGCGAGATGCTGGCCACGGACGGTCCTTTCCTGTTGGAAGCCTGCGTGGTGGAGGAAGGCAATGTCCTGCCCATGACACCGCCGGGAGGATCGGTCAACCAGATGTTGTTGGAATGCTAAATCAATCGAACCAGTTATGAACAAGACATTATATACCATCATCGTCCATTCGGAGAACATCGCCGGCCTGCTGAATCAGGTGACTGCCGTATTCACCCGACGACAGATCAACATCGAGAGCCTGAACGTGTCCGCCTCCTCCATCAAGGGCGTGCACAAGTACACCATCACCGCCTGGACGGACAAGGACACCATCGAAAAGGTGGTGAAGCAGATCGAGAAGAAGATGGACGTGCTCCAGGCACACTACTTCACGGACAACGAAATCTACCAGCACGAGATAGCCCTCTACAAGCTGACCACTCCCGTGCTGGAGGACAAGCCCGATGTCTCCAAAGTCATCCGCAAGTATCACGCACGGATTGTCGAGGTGAACCCCGTGTTCTCCATCGTCGAGATGAACGGCATGAGCGAGGAAATCACCCGTCTGTACGAAGAGTTGCAGGCCTTGGGGTGCGTGCTCCAGTTCGTGCGTTCGGGGCGTGTGGCCATCACCACCAGTTGCTTCGAGCGGGTGAACGAATACTTGGCCGAGCGTGAAGCCAACTATCTGAATAAACAAAAACAAGCAGCAGAAGTATGAGTGAACAAAAAATAGGCACCTATTCATTCGTGGCAGAGCCCTTCCACGTGGATTTCACGGGGAAGCTCACCCTGGGCGTGCTGGGCAATCACCTGCTGAATTGCGCCGGCTTCCACGCCAGCGAACGCGGTTTCGGCATGGCCTCGGTGAATGAGGAAAACTACACCTGGGTGCTCTCGCGCCTGGCCATCGAGATGGAGGAGATGCCCCGCCAGTACGAGTCCTTCTCCATCGACACGTGGGTGGAGGATGTCTACCGCCTCTTCACCAACCGCAACTATGCCATCCGCAACAAGGACGGACGCCCCATCGGTTACGCCCGTTCGGTATGGGCGATGATCAGTATGCAGACTCGCAAGCCCATCGACCTGCTGAGTGTCAATGACGGCAGCATCCGCGAGTTCATCTGCGATGCGCCCTGTCCCATCGACACCCCCTCGCGCATCAAGGTGACTGCCGAAGACGAGGTGGCCTCTCTGCGGGCGAAGTATAGCGACATTGATGTCAACGGACACGTCAACAGCATCCGCTACATCGAGCATATCCTCGACCTCTTCCCCCTGGAGCTTTACCGCGAGAAGCGCGTGCACCGCTTCGAGATGGCCTACGTGGCGGAAAGCTACTACGACGACCTGCTGTCCTTCTACGTGGACCGTGAGGGGGAGAGCGACATCTACGAGGCCGCTATCCGCAAGAACGGCGGAGAGACGGTGTGCCGCGCGAAGATTATTTTCGACAATAACCAAATACATCTATAACAATCAACTAAAAAACAAGAAAACAATGGCACAAATGAATTTTGGCGGCGTGATGGAGAATGTCATCACCCGCGAGGAATTTCCCTTGGAGAAAGCACGCGAGATTCTGAAAGACGAAACCATCGCCGTACTGGGTTATGGCGTACAAGGTCCCGGACAAGCCTGCAACCTGCGCGACAATGGCTTCAACGTCATCGTCGGCCAGCGCGAGGGCAAGACGTATGACAAAGCCGTGGCCGACGGATGGGTACCCGGCGAAACGCTCTTCTCCCTCGAAGAGGCCGCAGAGCGGGGCACCATCGTCTGCATGCTGCTCTCCGATGCCGCACAGATAGCCGTATGGCCCAAGATCAAGCAATACCTCACGGCCGGCAAGGCCCTGTACTTCAGCCACGGATTCGGCATCACCTACAAGGAGCGCACCCACATCATCCCGCCCGCAGACATCGATGTCATCATGGTGGCTCCCAAGGGGTCGGGCACGTCGCTCCGCACGATGTTCCTCGAAGGCCGTGGCCTGAACAGTTCGTATGCCGTGTATCAGGACGCTACGGGCCGTGCCACGGACCGCACGCTGGCCTTCGGCATCGGCATCGGTTCGGGCTATCTGTTCGAAACAACCTTCAAGCGCGAGGTTTACTCCGACCTGACAGGCGAACGCGGCTCCTTGATGGGCGCCATCCAGGGCTTGCTGCTGGCCCAGTACGAAGTATTGCGTGAGCACGGACACACGCCCTCCGAAGCCTTCAACGAGACGGTCGAGGAACTGACCCAGTCGCTGATGCCGCTCTTCGCCAAGAATGGCATGGACTGGATGTACGCCAACTGCTCCACCACCGCCCAGCGTGGAGCGTTGGATTGGATGGGACCCTTCCACGATGCCATCAAGCCCGTCATGGAGAAGCTCTACCACAGCGTGGAGACGGGCAATGAGGCACAAATCTCCATCGACAGCAACTCGCAGCCCGACTACCGCGAGAAGCTCAATGCCGAACTGAAAGCCCTGCGCGAGAGCGAGATGTGGCAGACGGCCGTGACCGTGCGCAAGCTCCGTCCGGAGAACAACTAAGCATGGCATAGCCGGAAGCTACGGACAAATTCAAATCCGGTAAAATCATTTCCCCCGACCTGAACGGAAAATCCGCAGGCCGGGGGAATTTGTTTTCATACGCATCCACCATCACCCTATCCAGCATTCACATCTTGTCACAGTATTAGTGTGAAGCCTTCACAGTACGTGTGTTACATCGTCACAGTACGGCTGTTACATCGCCATAGTACGGACGATACGTCCGTGGACAGATACATAGGGTCTTAGCCGATGCTTATCCATTGTTTTTCATCCTTCGTGCAGTGTCCGGATGTACGTCAGCAATTCGCGGTAGAACGGATGCCGTCCCAAGGTTTCCGCTTCGCCCAGGATGACGAGCTTCATCCGGGCGCGGGTGATGGCCACGTTCATGCGGCGCAAGTCTCCCAGGAAACCGATCTGCCCGTCCTCGTTGGCACGCACCAGGGAGATGAAGATGACGTCGCGCTCCTGACCTTGGAAGCCGTCCACGGTGTTGACCGTCATCAGGTCGCGGTAGGGACGGAGGGCGGCGTTGCCACGGATGCGGGCACGGAGATATTGCACCTGGGCCTTGTAGGGCGAGATGATGCCGAAGTCGATGCGTTCGTCCAATATGCGCTGTCCGCCGATGCGCCGGATGTATGCCTCCAACTCCTGTAGCAGCAGGTCGGCCTCGTCGCGGTTGATGCGGCCGAAGGTCTCGCCCACGAACTGCTCCTTGAAGTCCCGCCCTGTGGTGTCTATCCAGTCGATGGGCGTGTCCAGGTCGAGGATGCCCCGGTGACGCACCTCGGGAGCCGCCTCCAGGAGTCCGTGGTAGAACCAGCGGGAAGGAAAACGCATGATGTCCTCGTGCATGCGATATTGGATGCGCAGGAGGCTGACCGCTTCGGGCTTGCCCTTTGCCACCCGCTCCATCAGTGTCTGCTCCAATCCGCCACGGGCGGCATCCACGCACTTGATGGTAGGCGGCAACTGGCAGTGGTCGCCCGCCAGGACAACGCGGTCCGCCCGGCGGATGGCAATCCAGCACGCGGCCTCCAGGGCTTGCGCCGCCTCGTCGATGAAGAGCGTGCCGAAGTGCCGCCCGTGCATCAGGCGGTGGTTGCTGCTGACAAGGGTGGAGGCTATCACGTGTGCCGAGTCAAAGAGGTCGGCATTGATTTGTATTTCCAGGGCCGTGGCACGTTCGCGCAGACGGGAGATGCGGCTGCGCACTCCTTCCCGCTCTTCAAAGCTTCCTTTGCGGGCACGTCCTTGTAGAGCCCGGAGCTCCTTGCGCAATGCCCACAATTCGGTATAGGCGGGATGCGACTCGAAGCGGCGTTCATAGGTAAAGCTAAGCATCTTGTCGTTGACGCGCGAGGGGTTGCCGATGCGGAGCACGGATACGCCCCGGTCCACCAGTTTCTCCGAAATCCAATCCACGGCGGTGTTGCTCTGGGCACACACCAGAACCTGCGGCTCGCGGTGCAGCATCTCATAGATGGCCTCGACCAGCGTGGTGGTTTTGCCCGTGCCGGGAGGGCCGTGAACGATGGCGACATCGCGGGCACACAAGACCTTGTTGACCGCCGATTCCTGCGTCGGGTTCAGCCAGGGAAAGCGGACGGGGTATAATTCCCGTTGCCCGGCCTTCTGTGTGCTTAGGAGAATATCGCGCAGCTCGGCCAGTCGGTTGCCCTTGGCGCGAAGCACATCGGCCAGGGCCTCGAACATCGTGCGGTAGGAGGTCTCGTCAAAGTAGAGCTGCACGCCCACGGCCTCGGCTCCCTGCACGTCGAGGATGGCGTTCATACCGGGCATGACGACCACCATCCGCGTCTCGTCGGCATAGCTCACGGTGCCTTGGAAGGGGAAATAGGTGATCTTCCCATCCGCCGAGCGGCGGAAGAAAGCCACGGGCCGTCCGAACTCAAATGCGTGTTCAATGTCCGTGTCTTCGGTGCGGGTCACCTCCAATACCAGTTGGTTCAGCGAGTTGTAGTAATTGCGTCCCACAGTGACGGGCCACCAGCATAGGCCGCGCTTCACCTTGCGCTCCACGCCCATGGTCTCCGTCTGCCGTTGGAACTCTGCCTTCTCGTATTCATACTCCATCCGCAGCAACAGCTGCTGGCGTTGCAGGTGCAGCGCGGGGCTGGAGATTTCGGTTGGTTTGTCGGATTGTTTCATGGCGCAAAGGTACGAAAAACTTCGGGCGACAATTTGCTTATCAGAAATAAATACCTAACTTTGCCAATGTGTAACTGAATAAATCCCATAAGGAGAGCCTGGTATGAATTTTGACCAACTGAACTTTATTACTTTCTGCGTAGGCAACTTGGCTGATGCCTTGAAGATGAGTGCTGCCAAAGTGTATGAGTTATTACGCTCTTCCGGCATTCTGACCGGATACCTTTTACCGGGCTATGACATTCTGCATACGTTCAGTAAAGAATATATCGTGGAAGATTTGATACAATACATGAAAGAGAAAGGAGTCTTGGCATGAAACTCTACCACGCATCCCCGTTTATTATCACCCAACCGGATATATATCATTCGCGTGAGCATTTAGATTTTGGCAAAGGATTCTATCTTACAATCTTGCGTGAACAAGCCTGTCAATATGCTCAGCGTTTCCTTTTGAGAGGAAAGACTGCATATATCAACCACTATGTATTGGATGATGAGCTGTCTGAATTCAACGTGAAGAAATTTGAGCAATACGATGAAGAATGGTTGGACTATGTGAGCAAATGTCGTAAGGGGATTGCTCTCACAAAGTATGACATAGTGGAGGGTGGCATAGCCAATGACCGCGTGTTCAACACTATCGATTTGTACTTTGCCGGATTGATTGCCAAAGAAGAGGCCTTGGGACGCTTGGCTTTTGAATATCCCAACCACCAATTGTGCATTTTGAATCAAAACGTAATCAACCGGCATTTGCATTTCTCTGACGTTGAAAAGATAACCGTAGTACAGAAAGGAAAATAGTATGCAAGCCGATAAGACCATATTACAGATGAAATACGCCCGCATTGTCCGTTTGTTTGCAGACAAGACGGGGTTAACTTACGAAGACGCATTGGGATTCTTTTATGACTCTGACACCTATCGACTCATGAGTGAAGGGATAGCCGACATGCACTGCCTAAGTGACGAATATTTGGCAGAAGAAGTAGAAATAGAATGGGAAGCGGAAAAAGACGCTGATGCTCACTCATCCTATTAACGAATCCCTCCGCCCATAACACTCTTAGTACAGAAACAAACGAAAAGCGCGGAAGACGGGAAACCCACGGAAAAACTCCGTGAAATCCGCGTCATCCGCGCCTTTTTAGGGTATACCTACAGAAGAATCTTTACTTCACAGCTACCTCGTCAATGAACAGGAATGTCTTGCTACCTGCCCCCGGATGCCACTTGGGCAACACCGGCGTACACTTGCCGACGATGCGGACATAGCGCGTCTTGGTCTTGTCGAAGGTGATTTCGTCGCGGGTCAAGACATTGTTCTTGCTGCCCTTCTCCAGTGTCGGGATGGACTTGGAGGCAATCTTCTGGAACTTCTTGCCGTCAGCAGAGCCATATACTTCCAATCCCGTCAGACCGAAGATATAGTCGCCGGGAACCAGGTAGGTACCTACGGATACGGACGAAATTTCTTTCTCTTCCTGCAGATCGATCACCGCATCAAAGTCCTTGCCATAGAAACCGACATAACGTCCTGAACGGTAGTTGTCATCACCCGTCAGGCCATCCACCAATACGGGAGCTCCTTTATAAGTATAGCTCTTGGCCGATTCAGAATTCAACGTGATGGGGCGCATCGTAGCCAGATTATACTCCAGAGTCGATTCCACAATGCCCGTCTCACGACCGTTGCGGATAGCTTTTGCCTTGATGGTAGTCGTAGCATCCACGGTGAAAGGCTCCGTATAGAGCGTAGACTGAGCCGTGGGGTCGGAACCGTCCAGCGTATAGTAGACAGGCGCATTGTCGAAGGTCCGCAAAGCGACGTTTGCCTTACCGCCTTCTCCGATGGGTGTGGTTTCAATCACTACGTCTTCAATATCCTCTTTATAATGGAATCCATAGAGACTGTACAAGTCGAGCTGGTGGCGCAGGCGTCCCAGGAAGTTATCCAGATTCTTCTGAGCCGGATTGCTCCACTGCAATTCACTCAAGGCGGCGATGCGCGGCATCATCTGCCACTCCATCTTCACACTGTCCTTCGTCCATTCTGTCCAGATGCAACCCTGCACACCGATGATGTTCTGCTTCTCCTCGTCGGTCAGTTCAGGGATAGCCGGCTCGAAGTTATACACACGCTCGATGCTGCTCACGCCCTTCAGGCGGTTGTAGCCCGGATTGCTGAAATACAGGTGGCTGATGGGGCAGACAATGGTCTGATGGCCCAGTTTGGCAGCCTTGACAGCTGCGGGAACACCCGTCCAAGCGGCCACAGTCGTGGTCTTGGGATCGGGATCGCCTTCCAGGATTTCATCCCAAGCCAGCATCTTCTTGCCGCGCTTGGCGATTTCCTTCTCCACCTCGCCCATGAAGTACACCTGCAACTGGTTCTCCTTGCTGTGTTCCTTCGTATCGCGCAAGCCCAGCTCGCGAATCTTGGCCTGACACTTCGGACACTTCTTCCATTCAGCTTTCGGACATTCGTCTCCACCTATATGTATATAAGGTGCGTCGGGGAAGATATCCATCAACTCGTTGACCACATCCTTGGCGAATTGCAGCGTCTTCTCATTGCCGCCGCAAAGCACCTCCCTGAACACGCCGAATTTGGTAGCCACCTCATACGGGCCGCCCGTACATCCCAGCTCGGGATAGGAAGCCAACGCTGCCAGCATGTGACCCGGCATGTCGATTTCCGGAATGACCGTGATGAAGCGCTCGGCTGCATAGGCTACAATCTCCTTGGCCTCCTCCTGGGTATAGAAACCGCTGACAGGCTTACCGTCAAACTTGCCGGAGCCGGGAGCCGTGATGGTCTCCTTGCGCACGGAACCGATTTCCGTCAGCTTGGGATACTTCTTGATTTCGATGCGCCAGCCCTGGTCTTCCGTCAAGTGCCAGTGGAAGACATTGACATTATGCAACGCCATCACATCAATCAGCTCCTTCAGGTAATCCACCGAGAAGAAATGACGGCCTACATCAATCATGAAGCCGCGATATCCATACTGCGGGAAATCCTTTACAATGCCGGCGGGTAAAGAGCCCAAAGCCTCGCCCTTTGTAATGGGAAGTGCTTTGTGGATGGTCTGCACGCCATAGAACACACCTGCCTCCGTCTGACCGTTCAGCGTCACACGGTCGGACGTAATCTCCAGCACATACCCTTCCTTTTGCGGGATGGAGGGATCCAGGCCCAATACGATGCAGTTTTTGTCGCCGGCCTCTGTACTGAGTTTCACCTCCGTGCCCGTCACCTCTTTTATATAAGAAGCCAGGAAGTGAGCCGTGCGCTCCAACTTCTCGTTACCGGCCGGATAGCAGACAGACGTGGAAGAACGTACCACAAACGGCTCAGCCGAAGCGGTGGTAGTGACCTCCTGCGGTAAAGGGATTACGTTCAGATCGCCGGACTGGATGTCACGCGGTCCACATGCGGTCAAGACACCTGCAGAGAGCAAGCAGGCGACCCATGTTTTGAGTTGATTTTTTGTCATAGCAATTAAAATTTTAGTTGTTTGGAATGTTATTTTGTGCAAAACTAAATATTTTTTTTCACTTTCCCTTGTACCATTAGGTTTTTTTCGTACATTTGTGCGAGAATTGTTCAATCAGAGCTTAAATTTAGTACTTAAAATCCAAAATTTATGAATCTGCATTTATTTAGCAAAAGCTTTATCAAGCAAATGTCGCTCTTGGGAACGGCTGCTCTGTTAGCTTATCCACAAGTGGTTAGCGCAGAAAGCACGACCGGAGAGAGCGGCATCGTGAACGTTGTCCAACAGACAACAATTGAGGCAAAAGGTGTAGTGTCCGACGCTACAGGATTGACCGTTATCGGTGCATCGGTTATTGAAAAAGGTAATCCGAGCAACGGAACGATCACGGACATTGACGGTAACTTCACACTGAAGGTGCCGGAAGGAGCCACGTTGGTCATCAGCTACATCGGGTATGTAACCGAAGAAGTGCAAGTGACGCCGGGAAAGATCCTGAACATCACCTTGCGCGAAGACAATGAGATGCTGGACGAAGTGGTTGTTGTGGGCTACGCTGTCCAGAAGAAAGTGAACCTGACGGGTTCGGTATCCACCGTTCAAGGCGAAGACCTGGAGTTCCGTCCGGTAGCCGATGCCACCCAGAGTCTGCAGGGTCTGGTACCGGGTCTGTTAGTATCCAACAACAGCGGTGGTCTGCCGGGCAGCAGCGCCACCTTGCAGTTGCGTGGTCAAGGTAACCTGTCCGGTTCGGGTACCCCGTATGTATTGGTGGACGGTGTGGAAATGAACCTGTCCGACGTCAACCCGAACGACATCGAAAGCATCTCCGTGCTGAAGGACGCCTCCGCAGCCTCCATCTACGGTGCCCGCGCCGCTTATGGTGTCATCCTGGTGACGACCAAGAAAGGCGAGGAAGGCAAGATGCGCGTCAGCTACCAAGGCACCGTGGGTTGGACTTCTCCCACGAAGTTGCCTGAAATGGCCAACGCCGTGGAATTTGCCAACTACTTCAATGCAGCCTGCCGCAACGCCGGCGTGACCGAACAGTACAGCCCGGAAAAGATTGCTTTGCTGGAGCAGTATATGCGCGACCCAAGTAGCGTAGATCCGTGGGCTGACCTGACACCGGGACAGAGCCTGGTGGCTGCCTTTGAAAATACAGCCAAAGGCGTTGGTAATACCGACTATTTCGATCTGCACTACAAAGATGCAGCTTTCAAGCAGAACCACAACCTGAGCTTGAGTGGTGGCGGCAAAGCAGCCCAATACTACATTTCGGGCGGTTTCTATTCGGAAGACGGCATCCTGCGTTACGCCGACATGAACTTCAAGCGTTTCAACTTCAATGCAAGTATTACTTCCCAACTGACCAAGTGGCTGAAACTGAAGGTGAACACCAAGTTCCTGAACTCCGACAATACTTCTCCGTTCGGTAGCGGCGCCTTGGGTTACGGCTTCTTCCACAACCTGGCCCGTTTCCGTCCCACACTGAGCGTGGTAGACCCCAACGGCAACTTCACCGAACTGAGTATGATCCCGTACCTGCAGAGCGGTACGGAAGCCAATACGGAACGTAACGCCCTGACCCTCACGGGAGGCCTGGAAATCACGCCGTTGAAAGACTGGCACATTTTCTACGATTATACGTACCGTTACAGAACCACGGACTACGATGCCACGCTGATTGCTCCGAATATCCCCCGTGCCGACGGTGTGACCTACGACGTAGGTTCCCGTAGCGAACTGGGCGTTATTCCCGGCGGTTCGTACACGCGCTACAACACCTCCAACCAATACCAGTCCGTGAACCTCTACACCAACTACACGTTCTCCTTGAACGAAGCCCACAACTTCACGGTGATGGCCGGTTATCAAGAGGAAAAGTACGACTATAAGTACCTGTCTTATTCGGCAGATGACCTGATTTCTCCGAGCAACCCCAACCTGAGCCTGACCACCGGTGACAACGTGGTAGGCGACTCCCGCTACGCTTGGGCTACCCGCGGTTTCTTCGGACGTATCAACTATGACTACAAGAGCCGTTACCTGCTGGAGGTGAACGGACGTTACGACGGTTCTTCCCGCTTCGCCAAAGACCATCGCTGGGGTTTCTTCCCCTCCGTATCGTTGGGTTGGAACATCACGCAAGAAGCTTTCATGGAGAAGACCGCCGACTGGTTATCCAACTTGAAGCTGCGCCTGTCATGGGGTCTGCTGGGTAACCAAAGCGGTGCCGCTTATTATACATTCGCTTCGACCATGGGTTCCACCACATTGGGTAACTGGTTCTTCCAAGAAGGACGTGACGGCGTTATCTATGCCCCCAGCGTGGTTGACCCGAACGTGACTTGGGAAAAGGTGGAAAGCAAAAATATCGGTTTGGACTTCAGCTTCTTCAACAATACGCTGTATGGTACCATCGATTTCTTCCAGCGCGACACGAAAGACATGTTAGGTCCCACGGCAGACTTGGCCGACTTCTTCGGTGCTGCCGTTCCGCAAACCAACAATGCCTGCATGCGCAACCGTGGTTGGGAATTGACCTTGGGGTATCGCGGTAAGATTGGCGAAGACATCCAGTACACGGTAGGCGGTTCGTTGTCCGACGCAACAGCCGAAGTAACCGAATACTTCAACGATGGCCGAGTAGACCCGGCCGGCAGATGGTATAAAGGACGTAAAGTCGGCGAAATCTGGGGTTACCGCGCTTCCGGCCTCATCCAGACGCCAGAAGAAGCCGAGGAATATAACAAATTGGATCTGAGCTACCTGAGCGGACAGCCGTGGAAGCCGGGTGACGTGAAATACGTGGACCTGAACGGTGACGGTGCCATCAACAGAGGCGGCAATCGTCTGGACGGCGAGAACGGTCAACCGGATATGGGCGACCAGACCATCATCGGTAACACGACCCCGCGCTACCAATACACCTTCAACGGTTCTATCAGCTGGAAGGGACTTTCGCTGAGCATGATGTTCCAAGGTGTGGGCAAGCGCGATTGGAATCCGGGCAGCGGCTCCGTTTACTTCTGGGGTTCCAGCTCGTTTGCACAGGTGACAGTGTTCAAGCAACACTTAGACTATTGGACAGAGGACAATCCGGGTGCCTACTATCCCAACCCGTACACGGCTGCCGCCGGTGCCATCGGTCGGTTCCGCAACAAGACCTCGCAGACCTGCGACCGCTACTTGCAGAATGCAGCCTACTGCCGCCTGAAGAACCTGACCATCAGCTACGACCTGCCAAAAGCATGGGTCAACAAAGTGGGTCTGAACAAGGTACAGGTGTTCTTCTCGGGTGAGAACCTGCTGACCTTCACGAAACTGGCCGACATGTTCGACCCGGAAGGTATCTTCACGAGCAACAGCTATACCTCTGAAAGTGGTAAGAACTACCCGATGAACAAGGTTTATTCAATTGGCGTAGTAGTTAATCTCTAAATTCGATCATCATTATGAAAAAGAAATACTTATTTATAGCAGCGGCTTTGCTGGGTATGTCCTTGTCCGGATGCTACGACTTGGACCAACAGCCGCAAGGTGAGCTTTCTTCGACGAACGCATTCAGGACCACGGGAGAAATAACGATGTATCTGAATCAATTCTACCAAGGTTCGGTACAGATTTCGGGAGGTGGAAGCGTTTCAAACACAGTTGTCAAAGGTCAATCCACCAATGTGGGTAATGCGTCAGGTATCGCCTTTACAGACTTGAACAGCGACGACCTGATTGGTGCCGTCATTAATACCCGCCTGGCCGGTGAGACAGCTTTGAGTAATGCCGGAGACTTAACAGAGTATTACATCATCCGCAACGTCAACTTCCTGCTGAAGAACATCAACAATTGTGAGGAACAAGGAACTGACGCTTTCAAGCAATGCTTGGGCGAGGCATACTATTTCCGCGCTGCCTGCTACTACCAACTGCTGATTAAATACGGTGGCGTGACGTGGATGGAAGACCTGCTGGAACCGGACAAGAGTCTGATGGAACTTCCGCGTAACACACGCACGGAAATCGCCGACCATATTCTGGCAGACTTGGACTTGGCCATTGAGAATCTGAATTCTCAGAGCAGCAATGCTACGATGCGTGTCCACAAAGACGTGGCCCGCGCCCTGAAGAGCGAAGTGGCCCTGTTTGCCGGTACGTGGGAAAAGTATCACCGTCAGAAAAACACGCCGTTCTACGACAAAACACTGAGCGACGGCGATGCACAAGCCAAAATTCAAAGCTACCTGACGCAGGCTTACCAAGCTGCAGAAGAAGTAATGAATGGCCCATGGCGCATCCACAATACTGGCAACCCATTGACGGACTACCGCGACATGTTCATCGACCTGGACCTGACGGACAACCAGGAAGTGCTGTGGTGGAAGAAGTATGACGCCGCCGCCGGTATCGGCCATGCCGTAACCCGCTTCCTGAACAAGGGCGGCGGCCAGTGTGGTCCTTCGGCCGGCTTGGTAGACGACTACTTGACCATCGACGGACGCCCGTTCGTAGGAGCTGAAAAGCTGGCTGCCAAACGTCACTACGGCGACGAACTGCAACCGGATGTCAGAGACCCGCGTTTGTCCCAGACCGTCTGCCTTCCCGGACAGCCCCTGCGCCCGAACAACGAATATGTATTCCAGTATCCGCCCTTGAACGGTAACAGCTACCACCAGAACACCTCCGGTTATTCGGTGCTGAAATATGTGGAGTTCAACACCACTTACCAGCCCACTGTCGAGGGTGAGTTCTCCAGCCAGGCACCTGCCATCCAGGTACGTTTTGCCGATGTGCTGCTGAACTACGCGGAAGCCTTGGCCGAACTGGACGGTGCCGGCAATGCCGCACGCATCCAGAGTGCATTGAAACCCCTGCGTGACCGTGTAGGCATGCCGGGTGTGGACTTCGCCCGCGAATACAACACCGATCCTGAATATCCGTTCAACAACCTTGACATGTATATCCAGGCTGTCCGCCGTGAACGTCATGTGGAGAAAGCTTTGGAAGGCTGCCGTCTGAATGACATCTTGCGTTGGGCTGCTGCCGATGTATTGATCCATGGCAAGACTCCCGTCGGTGCCTTGTTCGTAGGCAGTGACCTGGAAGAACAGAACCAAGCGGACGGATTCTATGCAAAGGACGGTCTGTTGGTATATGACCAAGCAGAAGGTAACAACCTGTACCTGACCGGCAACCCGGGCGATGCACTCCGTTATATTGTGCCTTTCAACAACGAAGGCTATCCCAATGGCTGGCAGTTTGACTTGGGCCGTGACTACCTCCAACCCATCAAGGAAGAGATGGTCAACCCGGGTGACTTGACCTACGGCGCTTGGGAACAGAATCCCGGCTGGTAATCACACCGGGAAAGCATAAAAATCAAGCCCGGAACTCCTGGATGCAAATCCGGATTTCCGGGCTTTTTTTCTGCCCAATACAAAGCTGGGGAAGCGATTAACTGAACAGAGCCAGAGCCTTCAACTGAACACTAGGGGTAGTGATCAACTGAAAGCTACACCTATGTTCAACTGATCACTTAACGTACTGTATATCAACCTTAGTACTCCTCTCCAAAGAATCGCAACCGTCCCCGCAACCGATCTATTTCCCGTTGCATCTCATCCACCCGTTGCAGCAGATGATGGATGGCGTCGATACCTTCCATATTGATGTCCAGGTCATAATACATACGGCTGTACCGCTCTACATCCGGCAACTGAGAGAAAGGCAGACACCGCCTGCCGTCCGACACCTGCGTATCTATCAGATCCCAATCCTCCAAGATGTCGATGAATGAAGGGTCAATGTGGCATTTGTCACAATAATCCGTGATGATAATCAAATCATTCTGCATAGTGTCTCCTCCTATCAGTTCAAGTTCTTCATTTGTTGCAATAAGTCACGCTGACGCTCCGTCAGATTCTCAGGCAAATGCACCCGATAGGTAACTATCAGATCGCCGGCCTGTCCTTCCTGCTTGTACACAGGAAAACCTTTGCCTTTCAGACGCACCTTGCTATCGGGCTGCGTGCCGGGCTTTACCTTCAGCTTCACCTGACCGTCCAACGTGTTGACCAACTGCTCACCGCCCAACAAGGCCGTGTACAGGTCAATGATCACCTCTTCGTACAGGTCATCACCCAGGCGTTTGAATACAGGGTCTTTCTCTATGACGAAAGTTATGTACAAGTCGCCGGCAGGACCGCCGTTCATTCCTTCCGCACCATAGCCTTTCAGCTTGATGACCTGGCCGTCGGCCACACCTGCGGGGATGGTGATACGCACTTGCTTGCCATTGACGTTCAGCACCTCCTTGTGTGTCTTCGCCGCCTCACGCAGCGACAGGTGCAACTCCGACTGATAATCCTGCCCGCGGAAACCTCCCCGCGAACCGGCACTACGTCCACCGCCCCGATGACCGAACAGCTCCTCGAAGAAGTCCGAGAACCCATCCGCACCATGCCCCGTGAACTCCTGCCCATCCGAAGAATACCAATACGTACCGTTGCCATCCGTATGAAAGCCTTGGCTATTACCGCCAAAACCTCCAAAACCACCAAAGCCTCCGGCCTGTTGTGCCCGCTTCTGCGCCTCAAACTCATCGGCGTGCTTCCAATGCTCGCCATATTCATCGTATTTCTTACGCTTCTCCGGGTCACTCAACACCTCATTGGCCTCATTGATGGCCTGAAACTTATCCTTGGCAGTAGGATCGTTCGGATTCAAGTCCGGATGATACTGGCGCGCCAACTTACGAAACGCTTTCTTAATATCATCCTGCGATGCCGACTTGTCCACTCCAAGCACTTTGTAATAATCTATAAATGCCATAATTCCTCCCTTCTATTTTACAGAAAAGGCGCGCAAATAGCACGCCAATTCCCTTATTAAACCGTTAATTTAATTAAATACCCAGACTCTTCTTCACAGCCGCCAGGAAATCATCGATGTCCTGTTCGGTTGTATCGAAGGAGGTCACGAACCTTATCTCATTGGCCGCCTCATTCCAAAAGTAGAAGAAGTAATCCTGCTGCAACTTGTCAATGGCCTCCCTTGGCATCACCAAGAAGAGCTGGTTGCTCTCCAACGCCTGCGTGAAGCGTATGCCTGGCAAGTCCTTCAACCCTTCATACAGTTTCCGCGCCATGCGGTTGGCATGCTGCGCATTCTTCAGCCAAAGATTATCCGTCAGATAAGCCGTGAACTGGCAGGACAGGTAGCGCAATTTGGATGCCAACTGAGCCGACTGCTTGCGCACAAAAGGTGCCTTAGCCTTCAACGCGGGATTGAATATCACCACGCTCTCCCCCATCATCAGGCCGTTCTTTGTGCCGCCAAAGCTCAGCACATCCACGCCGCAATCCACCGTCAGCTCCCGGAAGGACTTGCCCAACGCTGCACAGGCATTGGCCAATCGTGCCCCATCCATGTGCAGATACATCCCGTAGGGGTGAATCGTATCGGCCAAGGCACGCACTTCCTCCGGCGTGTATATCGTACCCAACTCCGTACATTCGGAGATGTACACCGCTCCCGGCTGAGAGTGATGCTGCTCACCGAAGTTGCAGAGATAGGGACGTAGCAACTCGGGCGTCAACTTACCGCCCGTTGTCATTATCGGACGAATCTGACATCCTGTCAGTCTGGCAGGTGCACCGCACTCATCCACATAGATATGGGCAGTCTCCGCACAGAGGATGGAGTTGAAGGGGGACGTACACAGTTGCAAAGCCACCACATTGCTACCCGTGCCATTGAATACGAACAGAGGTTCACAATCCGGTGTGAATGCTTCCCGGATTTTCTGCACAGCCTCCTTTGTCCAAGGGTCATCGCCATAGCCCACGGCATGATCCACATTAGCTTTCGCCAAGGCCTCCATCACCAACGGATGCACGCCCGAATTATTGTCTGATGCAAAACTTCTCATCGTTATTTCGTCATTCGTTAAATGATAATTTATTGGGTTGATTTTTTAGACGCGGATTTAGCGGATTTGGCGGATTCTTTAATGGGGCTTCGCCCTGATATTTACCATCCGCATTTGAAAGAAATAATAAAATCCGCTCAATCCGCTTAATCCGCGTCTAAAGAATTAAATTCCTATTTATTCCTACGCAAAAGTACAAAAAAAACCGCAGCACTCAGAGCACCGCGGTCTTTATTATATTATCTGGGAATCAGGGGAAATCCGTCATTACATCATTCCGCCCATGCCACCCATGCCGGGGTTCATCGGCATTTCGGGCTTATCTTCCTTCTTCTCAACGATGACGCACTCCGTAGTCAAGAACATACCGGCGATAGAAGCGGCGTTCTCCAGAGCCACACGCGTTACCTTGGCGGGGTCAACCACACCGGCAGCGTGCAGGTTCTCGTAGACATCCGTGCGGGCATTGTAACCGAAGTCACCCTTGCCTTCGCGAACCTTCTGTACAACCACGGCACCTTCCTTACCTGCATTGGCCACAATCTGACGGAGGGGCTCCTCAATGGCACGCTTGATGATCTCGATACCCGTCGTCTCATCAGCGTTGTCACCCTTCAAGCCTTCGAGAGACTCCAAGGCACGGATGTAAGCCACGCCACCGCCCGGCACGATACCTTCTTCGATAGCGGCACGCGTAGCACGCAGGGCATCATCTACACGGTCCTTCTTCTCCTTCATCTCTACCTCGGAAGCAGCACCTACATAGAGCACAGCCACACCGCCGGACAACTTGGCCAGACGCTCTTGCAGCTTCTCACGGTCATAGTCGCTCTTCGTGGCAGCAATCTGAGCCTTGATTTGCTCGCAACGCTCGTGGATGTTCTCCTTGTCGCCGTTGCCGTTCACGATGGTGGTATTGTCCTTCGTGATGGTCACCTTCTCGGCGCTACCCAGCATTTCGATAGTAGCCTGTTCCAATTTCAGACCTTTCTCCTCGCTGATGACTACGCCACCGGTCAGCACGGCGATATCTTCCAGCATTTCCTTGCGACGGTCGCCGAAGCCCGGAGCCTTCACGGCGCAGATCTTCAGCTGGCTGCGCAGACGGTTGACAACCAACGTCGTCAGAGCCTCGCTATCCACATCCTCGGCAATGACCAGCAGAGGACGACCCGTCTGTACGGCAGGCTCCAGGATAGGCAGGAAATCCTTCAGGTTGGAGATCTTCTTATCGTAGATCAGGATGTACGGATTCTCCATCACGCACTCCATCTTCTCCGTGTTCGTCACGAAGTAAGCAGACAGATAACCGCGGTCGAACTGCATGCCTTCTACCACACCGATGGTCGTGTCCGTACCCTTAGCCTCCTCAATAGTGATGACACCATCCTTGGAAACCTTGCGCATAGCGTCGGCAATCAGCTTACCAATCAGCGGATCGTTGTTGGCGGAGACCGTACCTACCTGCTCGATCTTGTCATAGTTGTCGCCCACCATCTCGGCCTGGCTCTTGATGGATTCAACCACCTTGGCCACAGCCTTGTCGATACCGCGCTTGATGTCCATGGGAGCCGCACCGGCAGCCACGTTCTTCAAGCCTTCGTTGACAATGGCCTGAGCCAGCACAGTAGCCGTAGTCGTACCGTCACCGGCATCATCACCCGTCTTGCTGGCCACTTCCTTCACGAGTTGTGCGCCCGTGTTCTGGTAAGCATCAGCCAGTTCCACTTCCTTGGCCACCGTCACACCGTCTTTCGTGATGTGGGGTGCGCCAAACTTCTTCTCGATGATGACATTGCGGCCTTTCGGACCCAACGTTACTTTTACGGCGTTAGCCAACGTGTCGATACCCTTCTTCAGTTGGTCGCGGGCATCTATGTTAAACAAAATCTCTTTTGCCATGATTGTTCAGTTTTAAATTCGTTCGATTAATAAATTGATTGATTATCCCAAAACGGCGAGTACATCGCTCTGACGCATGATGAGGTACTTCGTGCCGTCCAGCTCCAGCTCCGTACCGGCATACTTGCCATACAGCACTTGATCGCCGACCTTCAGTACCATTTCCTCATCCTTCGTGCCGTTGCCGGCAGCCACAACTTCACCTTTCAAGGGTTTTTCCTTGGCGGTATCCGGGATGATGATGCCACCGATTGTCTTTTCTTCTGCAGGTGCAGGGAGTATCAGCACTCTGTCTGCCAATGGTTTAATGTTCATAATCTTTTAAGTTTTATATGTTATACATTTTATTTGTTGTCTATGAATGCTCATCCGATTCATATCCTGCTTGCATTCTTGCAAGCGCAAAACTCTCTACGAAAACCGTGCCAAACAGGCAAGCGCACCATTTGGCAGGACATAGGTGACAAAAAGGCAGACGGACATGCTGCATACCCTTCCATTCACACCGCAAAACTTTGCCTTTGCCTCCGCAAAACATTGTCCCCTCCAAAGAAGCACTTTGCGCGGCTGAAGGGGGTGTTTAGGGAGCTAAAGAGGGTGTTTGGTGCCCCCACCTTAAATAGGAAAGGGAGGCAGGAAAGCAACTTTTAGAGTATTATCATAAAGCAGCACTAATCTTATCATTTATCTGCTTTACAAAAGCATTCACTGTTTCTATTAATTCATTGATTTCTTCTTCAGAAGATGTGAGAATATAAGTTCCGTCTTTCTTTTTCCCGTTTCTATGGAATACAAGATGCCTTTTTTGAAAATAGCCTGCCATTTTATTGCCTTCGTCTTCAATAGTAATCTCAAAGACTGCACCATAAGCTTTACTTACATTTTTCATATTGCAATATGACGTTGTCAGCACTTTATCAATCACTTCTTGTTCTGCACTATCCATAGCATTTTCATTCCACATCTTTTGTAATCGAACATATAAGTCCTTATTCTTAACACACTCCTTTTCATAAGCCTTAAAACTTTTCTTACTATGCGTAATCTTGGATAAAATAGTATCTCCAACATAAGAATCAAATGCTGTCAAGACATTTCCGTAAGCCAAGCGTAACAGGATCTTCTTTTGCCTTTCTGAAGCAAATTCTAACAGTTCGAGCATTTCCTTTATATCCTCGATCCTGCTTTGGTAATCTTTATAATCGTGCTCAAAGTCATTACGCAAGAAATCTGCCCAACAATAACGAGTAGAGAAAAACGTTTTGGCATAGTATTCATTAAATATAGAAGGTGCCTTCTCTTCAGTAACAACAATGCTAGGCTGACCTTCTACTTCGTCATCGCATTCCATCTTTTCTGACCTTTCCGGTGGCGTAATACATGGACATTCCACATTCCCATGGCAGAAAAAAGGAGTTTTTATAACAATCCCTCCATTCACATATATCTTTTTCCTTTCCTCCATATCTAAATCTTTTTATTACATCATCAACACCTTGCTCGCCTCCTCATCGAACTGAGATATCCTCCACCCAATGAGGTTTGGCGATATCTTTCCCCAACGACCAATAAAATTGCAGCATCTCACTGTTGACATGCGTAGCCGCCTTAATCTGGTCTTTCTTATACCACAGACTAAGTTCCTCAATCCAAGAAGCATAGTCCTTATCTGTTTTTACTAGTTGACTCATATCGTAATACTTATTATTTACCCACAAGTTGTGGGTGAAAGTTTATTCCGTCAAATCTGCATTGTCTGAACAATTTGTCCTCCAAGTAATTGTCGCTGACATGTTCATTTCGCTTTACACCACCGTTGCCCCAGTACCCCATTGTTTGAAGAAACAAGCATTATGACGTTCCACCTATATTCTTTTATGTTCAGTACCCACTCTTCTTTCATCAGCGTGCAGCATTTCCACTTTCTCCTCCTACAATCACCCTATCAATATGACTCAAGTAATGTTCCCAAATCTTCCAAAAGCGGTTCGCAGAACAAAATAACACTTATTCCTCTAAATTCCTCAGATGGTCAATTCAATATTTCGCATCCTCATTCCCTACATTCTCTACTGTCACGTTATAATAAAAATTCTCCCTGCTTCTCTTTCCAATTTTCGATTAATTGGCTTACAAATTTATTCGAAGCTTTTATTAATTCAGACACAACCTCACTATTTATAATTGTCAAAAGCATTCTATCCTGATTGGAATACGAAAATCTATGCACAACATTATTGCGCTTATGCAGGAATCTGTTTAAATCTATATAATCAGGAATATCCATTTTTGCAATAGCATTGAGCATTTCCTTAACATCTTCAAATCGATGATACACGACCCCTTGAAAAAAGAAATTGTGCATACTTCTCTCTATTTCTAGGCTATTCTTATGTACAACATTTTTATTATTCTTAAAATATTTAATTGCATTTCCGAATGCTGTTTCATTTGAATATATTGTACAAAGAATAAAATCAGAAAGAAACAATTCCAAAATACTAAATAACGTGAGTTCGATGAATTATAAGTACTTGTAAAATTGGTGATTAGCGAAAATTGTTGTATCTTTATAGTGCTGAATTACAAAGATTTACAAACAATAGTCGCTATGATCACCGAAAGCAAAGTTA
>DXBX01000030.1 GCA_019116285.1 Candidatus Bacteroides merdigallinarum | reverse complement strand
CTCGGGGGTAGCCTCCCCAAAAAGCCAGCAAAGTTTGCGGATGTCCGCAGCATCGGGCGTGTGGTCGCACTCGGCGGCAATCACGCTCTGCGAGGGGGTTCTGAAAAAGAGAATCATATCTATACGGTTATATATTATAATATGTATATGCGTGCCAAACAGAGGTGGCATTGCTCGGGGGACAAAGGTACTATAAAAAAACGAGATTAGGCACGGATTACACGGATTACACGGGCAAATTCGTGAAAAATATCCGTGAAATCCGCGCAATCCGCGCCTAACCAATCCGTTGCGATGTCAGTTCACCGCTTCCTTAGTGTATCATCGTGTTCGTGCCTTCCACAATGTTGCCGTAGGAGAAGACGCAACGGACGTTCACATCCTTGTCCAGGATGACGATGTCCGCATCCTTGCCCTTCTGAAGCGTGCCCTTGCGGTCGGCCACGCCAATGACACGGGCAGGCGTCTCGGAAGCCATACGCACGGCATCGGCCAAGGGAATGCCGGCCTTGTGCACCATCACCTGCACCAGACGATCCACCGAAGCGATGCTTCCGGCGATGGTCTGATGGTCGGCCAGCTTGCAGACGCCGTCCTCTATCACATAGCGCGGGTCGTCCATCGGCCCGTCGTAGGCGGCATACTTCAAGGCGTCCGTCACCAGGCAAGTGTTCTCCACGCCTTTCAGCTTGTACACCAGCTTCAAGATGGTGGCGGGCAGGTGGACGCCATCGGCAATGACCTCGACAGTCATTCCGTCTATCAGGTAGACACTCTCCACGGTGCCTTCGTACTTGTATTCACGACGCTTGTGGAAGCCTGGCATGGCGTTGTAGAAGTGGGCGGCATGGGTAAATCCGGCTTCGAAAGCTGCCTTGATTTCGGGATACTCGGCCTCGGTGTGCGTGATGGCGGTCAGGATGCCCCGACCGGAAGTATAACGTGCGAAATCGTGTGCACCCGGCAGTTCGGGGCTGATGTCCCACCGCTTGATGCACTGCGTGCTCTCCAGCAAGGGGATGTATTCTTCGGGATTGGGTTCTTTCAAGGAGTCACCCCACTGCTTGCCTGCCATGCGCTGGCTGAGGTACGGGCCTTCGATGTGGAGACCGAGGACGGGGCTGTCCGGTTGAGCCATCATCTCCTCACAGATACCCGTAGCCTGGCGGATAACCTCGAAAGGAACAGAGGACAATGTGGGGAAGATGGAGGTGGCTCCATGCTTCAGGTGTGCCTGCACGATGGCTTGGAAGGCTTCGGGCGTAGCTTCGGTGAAGTCGTGTCCCGCACCTCCGTGGCTGTGCATGGAGATGAAGCCGGGGACGATGTACATGCCCTTGGCGTCGATGACCTTGGCACCGATGACGGCCAGGTCGCTATTGGTTACTTCCAGTATTTTCCCGTCGTTGATGAGGACCGAGCCGTCTTTCAGCCAACCTTGCGGGGTCAGGATATGGCCGTTTATGAGTTGTGTCAGCATAAATTCTTGGTTTTAGAGATGTTAGAATAACGTGTTGGTGCCTTCGACAATCTTGCCCATGGCCCATACGGCCCGGACATTGAGGTCATCGCCCAAGGCGAGAATATCGGCATCCTTGCCCCGTTCGAGCGTACCCTTCCGGTCGAGGACGCCCATGATGCGCGCCGGCGTCTCCGAAGCCATGCGTATGGCATCCTCCAGGGGAATCTCGGCTTTCTGCACCATCGTACGGATCAGGCGGTCCATCGTGGCGATACTTCCGGCCAAGGCCGAACGGTCGGCCAGCTTGCAGACGCCATCCTCGATGATGACACGCGGGTCGAATGCCTCCTGGCTGTCGCTGGCGGCGCAGGCCAGGGCATCGGTGATGAGGGCGGTCTTCTCCACGCCTTTAATCTTATATACCAGGCGGAGAATCGTGGGCGGCACATGGATACCGTCGGCCACTACCTCCACGGTCATGTCGTCCATCAGGTAGATGCTCTCCACGGTGCCTTCGTATTTGTAGCCTTTCCGCTTGTGGAAGCCGGGCATGGCATTGTAGAAGTGGGTGGCGTGGCGGTAGCCCACACTATAGGCCGTTTCGATGTCTTCATATTCGGCCTGCGTATGTCCCACACATGCCAGGACACCTTTCGAAGTGATATATTTGCCAAACTGCATGGCGCCCGGAAGCTCGGGTGCGGCATCCCAACGCTTGATACAATGGGTTTCCTCCAGCAAGGGGATGTACTCCTGCGGGTCGGGATCCTTGATATTCTCGGGCATCTGTCCGCCGGCCATGGCCATATTGAAATAATGTCCTTCGAGGTGAAGGCCCAAGACGGGCGAATCGGGTTCGGCCATCAGCTTCTCCGTGGTAGCCGCCGCGGCCCGTATCATCGGGATGGTAGAAGACGAGAGGGTGGGGAAAATACTGGTCGTACCGTGCTGCATGTGAGCCTTGACAGCCGTGCGGAAAGCATCCTCGCTTCCCTCCATGAAATCGCGCCCTCCGCCACCGTGAACGTGAATCTCCACGCCACCGGGCACGATGTAGGTGCCTTGGGCATCGATGAGCGTCGCGCCGATAACGGGCAGGTCGCAATTGGTCACTTCCAGAATCTTATTGTCCCTGATAAGTACTGAGCCGTCTTTCAACCAGCCCTGGGGGGTAAGAATGCGGGCGTTAATAATTTGTGTTAACATAAAGATGAGGTAATTTTGGATTTTTTTCTGCTGCAAAATTAACCATTATCCCAATCGGTTATACCACTCATGAATACTTATTTTAGGGGGTGGAAACGTTAATTAAATTAAACCGTTGCATTTCCATGCGCAAGGCAGTACATTGACGGGCGCAAGGCAGTACATTGACGGGCACAAGGCAGTACATTGACGGGCACAAGGCAGTACATTGCCGAGCACAAGCAGCGATACCGGCGAGCACGAGCGGCGATACCGACGAATGCGAGCGGCGATACCGACGTGCAATGCTCCGGAAATTAAAAAGAAAGCCCGTCCGCGATGGCATATTCACACAAAATCTTTATCTTTGTCCCTCAAGCACGGCCCTGTGGCCGTTTTACCCTGTAACAGATTGACTTATGAATATCAGAAGACTCTTATTACTCTGCCTGTGGGCCATCTTGCCCCTGGCTTTGGGGGCACAATCGCCCGATGCCTCCGGCCGTCATCCCAAACGCGAATTCCGTGGCGCCTGGATACAGGCCGTCAACGGCCAGTTCAAGGGCATGCCGACCCGGCAAATGCAACAGATGCTCATCGACCAGCTCAACTCCCTGCAAGGGGCGGGCATCAACGCCATCCTCTTCCAGGTGCGCCCGGAGGCCGATGCCCTCTACGCCTCGCGCCTGGAGCCGTGGAGCCGCTACCTGACGGGTGTGCAAGGCCAGGCACCCACGCCCTATTGGGATCCCCTGCAATTCATGATCGACGAGTGCCACAAGCGCGGCATGGAGCTGCACGCCTGGATCAACCCCTACCGCGCCAAGACATCGCTTGCCAACACACTGGCGCCTACACATATTTATAATATACACCCGGAGTGGTTCGTCACCTACGGCAACCAGCTCTTCTTCGACCCCGCCCTGCCGGAGAGCCGCAAGCACATCTGCCTGGTGGTGGCCGACATCGTGACGCGCTATGACGTGGACGGCATCCACATCGACGACTATTTCTACCCCTACCCCCAGGCGGGCGTGGAGTTCAACGATGATGCCTCCTTCGCACGCTACGGACAGGGCTTTGCCAACAAGGCCGACTGGCGGCGCGAGAATGTGAACCAACTCATCCACGAGCTACACGCCACCATCCGCGAGGTCAAGCCCTGGGTGAAGTTCGGCGTGTCGCCCTTCGGCATCTACCGCAACCAGAGCAGCGACCCGCTGGGCAGCCGCACCAACGGCCTGCAGAACTACGACGACCTCTACGCCGACGTCCTCCACTGGGCACGTCAGGAGTGGATTGACTACAGCATCCCGCAGATATACTGGGAAATCGGGCATCCGCGTGCCGACTATGAGACGCTGGTGCGCTGGTGGGCCCTGCACTCGGAGAACCGCCCGCTCTTCATCGGCCAGTCGGTGGACAACACCGTCACCCATGCCGACCCCGAAGACCCGAACATCAACCAACTGCCCCGCAAGATGGCCCTGCAACGCATGTTCCAATCCATCCAGGGCAGTTGCCAATGGTATGCCGGGGCGGTGGTGAAGAACAAGGGGAACTACCGCGATGCCCTGGTGAAGGAATACCACAAGTACCCCTCCCTCATCCCCGTCTTCGACTTCATGGACAGCGAGGCGCCCAAGAAGGTGCGCAAGCTGAAGCCCGTATGGATGGAGGACGGCTACATCCTCTGCTGGACAGAGCCGAAGTACCGCCACGAGATGCAGCGTGCCGTGCGCTACGTGGTCTACCGCTTTGCGGACAAGGAGGACGTGGACTTGGAGGACCCCGGCCACATCGTGGCCATCACGAACACGCCCTTCTACAAGCTGCCCTACAAGGACGGGCAGACGAAGTACCGCTACGTGGTGACGGCACTGGACAGGATGTGGAATGAGTCGAAGTCGGTATCGAAGAAAGTAAAGCTATGAACATGTCAGCATCCAACTCCATCCTCATCAAGGGCGCCCGCGTCAACAACCTGAAGAACATCGACGTGGAGATACCCCGCAACAAGCTGGTGGTCATCACCGGCCTCAGCGGCTCGGGCAAGTCGTCCCTGGCCTTCGACACCCTCTATGCCGAGGGGCAACGCCGCTACGTGGAGAGCCTCAGCAGCTATGCACGCCAATTCTTGGGACGCATGAGCAAGCCGGAGTGCGACTACATCAAGGGCATACCGCCCGCCATCGCCATCGAGCAGAAGGTGAGCAGCCGCAACCCGCGCTCCACCGTGGGCACCTCCACCGAGATCTACGAATACCTCCGCCTGCTCTATGCCCGCGTGGGGCACACCTTCAGCCCCGTGAGCGGACGGGAGGTAAAGAAGCATACGCCCGAGGACATCGTGAACTGCATGTTGGAGCACCCCGAAGGCACGCGCTACACCGTCCTGGCCCCCATCGTCCTGCGCGAAGGCCGCACCCTCGCCCAGCAACTGGACACCTGCCAGAAAGAGGGATTCACCCGCCTGGAAGTGAACGGACAGATGACCCGCATCGACGAATACACGCCCCAGGAAGGGGACACCGTCTTCCTCTTGATAGACCGCCTGACGGCCTCGCACGAGAAAGACGCCCTGAGCCGCCTGACCGACTCCGCCGAAACGGCCATGTACGAGGGCGACGGGGCGTGCCTCCTGCGCTTCTGGCAAGCGGACGGCAGCACGAGCCTCTTCCGCTTCAGCACCAAGTTCGAGGCGGACGGCATCACCTTCGAGGAGCCTACGGACCAGATGTTCTCCTTCAACTCCCCCATCGGCGCCTGCCCCGTGTGCGAAGGCTTCGGGCGCGTCATCGGCATCGACGAGCACCTGGTGGTGCCCAACCGCGCCCTCTCGGTGTATGACGGGGCCGTCGTCTGCTGGCGGGGCGAAAAGATGGGCGAGTGGCGCGAGATGGTCATACGCGGGGCAGAGAAGGCGGGCTTCCCCATCTTCACCCCCTACTACGAACTGACCGACGAGCAACGCCGGATGCTGTGGGAAGGCACGCGCTACTTCGAGGGCATCAACGCCTTCTTCAAGATGCTGCAGGAGAACCAATACAAGATACAATACCGCGTCATGCTGGCCCGCTACCGGGGCAAGACCGTCTGCCCCGCCTGCCACGGCACCCGCCTGAAGCCCGAGGCCAACTATGTCCGCGTGGGGGGCAAGAGCATCTCCGAGCTGGTGGACCTGCCCATCACAGAGCTGAAGCAGTTCTTCGACCGGCTGAAGCTCAACGACCACGACACCCAGGTGGCCGCACGCATCCTGGCGGAGATCAACAGCCGCATCCGCTTCCTGCTGGACGTGGGGCTGGGCTACCTGACCCTGAACCGACTGAGCAACTCCCTCTCCGGCGGCGAGAGCCAGCGCATCAACCTGGCCACCTCGCTGGGCAGCAGCCTGGTGGGCAGCCTCTATATCCTGGACGAGCCGAGCATCGGCCTGCACAGCCGCGACACGGACAAGCTGATCCGCGTCCTGCGCCAGCTGCAACAGCTGGGCAACACGGTGGTGGTGGTGGAGCACGACGAGGAGATCATCCGCGCGGCGGACTACATTATAGATATAGGCCCCAAGGCCGGACGACTGGGAGGCGAGGTGGTCTACCAGGGTGATATGAAAGATATATTAGCTACGAGCTACGAGCTACAAGCTACGAGTAAAGCTACGTGCAAGGACAAACCCGTAGCTCGTAGCTCGTCACCCGTAGCTGAAAACAGCTACACCGTCCGCTACCTGCTGGGCGAGGAGACCATCCCCGTCCCCACCCAACGCCGCCCCTGGAACAACTACATCGAGATAAAGGGCGCCCGCGAGAACAACCTCCAAGGCGTGGACGTGCGCTTCCCCCTGAACGTGATGACCGTGGTGACCGGCGTCAGCGGGTCGGGCAAGTCCACCCTGGTGCGCGACATCTTCTACCGCGCCCTCAAGCGCGAGCTGGACGAGTGCACCGAGCGCCCGGGCGAGTTCGTCTCCATCGGGGGCGACATCCGCGACCTGCGCAACGTGGAGTTCATCGACCAGAACCCCATCGGCAAGTCCTCGCGCAGCAACCCCGTCACCTACCTCAAGGCCTACGACGACATCCGCAAGCTGTATGCCGACCAGCCCCTCTCCAAGCAGATGGGCTACACGCCGGGCACCTTCAGCTTCAACAGCGAGGGCGGACGGTGCGAGGAGTGCAAGGGCGAAGGCACCATCACCGTGGAGATGCAGTTCATGGCCGACCTGGTGCTGGAATGCGAGTCCTGCCACGGGATGCGCTTCAAGCCCGACGTGCTGGAAGTACGCTTCCAGGGGGCCAACATCCACGACATACTGGAGATGACCGTCGACCAGGCCATAGAGTTCTTCGCCCAGCACAAACAGCGGAAGATAGCCCGGAAACTGCAGCCCCTGCAGGACGTAGGCCTGGGATACATCAAGCTGGGGCAATCCTCGTCCACCCTGTCCGGAGGCGAGAACCAGCGCGTCAAGCTGGCCTACTACCTCAGCCAGGAAAAGGCGGACCCGACGATGTTCATCTTCGACGAACCCACCACGGGCCTCCACTTCCACGACATACGCAAGCTGCTGGAAGCCTTCGACGCCCTGCTGCGGCGCGGGCACAGCATCACCATCATCGAACACAACCTGGACGTCATCAAGTGCGCGGACCACGTCATCGACCTCGGACCCGAGGGAGGCGACCGCGGAGGACGCATCGTGGTGACGGGCACTCCGGAAGAGGTGGCAGCCTGCGCAGCCAGCTATACCGGACAGTTCCTGAGAGAAAAGCTGGACATAACCCCCAAAGAATGAAAACCCCGGCTCTTACTACAGCCCGTACCCGAGCCCTCACTACAGCCCGTACCCGAGCCCTCACTACAGCCCGTACCCCGGCTCTTACTACAGCCCGGCCCCCTACCCTTATAAGGGTGCATACCCCTACCCTTATAAGGGTGGGACCCCTCCCCAGCATAAGGGTGAGGGCCCTCTCCAAAACCGGAACACATATAACCAACATAAAATAGTACAAGAACCATGAGAAAGTATGTACCTATCGGCATGGCGGCCCTGCTGCTGAGCCTGCCTGCCTCCGGGCAGACGTTTACCGAATGGCACGACGCGAGCGTCAATGCCGTCAACCGTGCACCCATGCACACCGATTACTTCGCCTACGAGACCACGGACCTGGCCGAACGTGGCGAACGTGAGTCATCCACCTACTACATGTCCCTCAACGGGCAGTGGAAGTTCCACTGGGTCCGCGATGCGGATGCCCGCCCCACGGGCTTCTGGCAGGCCGACTACAACGACCGGGCGTGGGGCACGATGCCCGTACCCGGCGTATGGGAGCTGAACGGCTACGGCGACCCGCAGTACGTCAACATCGGCTACCCCTGGCGCGAACAGTGGAAGAACAACCCTCCGCAAGTGCCCACCGAGGGCAATCACGTGGGCACCTACCGCAAGAGCTTCGTGGTGCCCGCCTCGTGGAAGGGCAAGGATATCATCGCCCACTTCGGCTCCGTGACCTCCAACATATACCTGTGGGTGAACGGCCGGTATGTGGGTTATAGTGAGGACAGTAAGCTGGAGGCAGAGTTCGACCTCACCCGCTACCTACGGCCAGGGGAGGAGAACCTTATCGCGTTCCAGGTCTTCCGCTGGTGCGACGGCACCTACCTGGAGGACCAGGACTTCTTCCGCTACTCCGGAGTGGGGCGCGACTGCTACCTCTATGCGCGCGAGAAGCGGCGCATCGAGGACATCCGTGTCACCCCCGACCTGGACAGCGACTACCGTAACGGTACGTTGAAGGTGGATGTCCGCCTGAAGGGCAACGCCACGGCCACCCTGCGCCTGGAGGATGCCCAGGGGAAGGAAGTGGCCGCCGCCACCACCCGCGGAGAGAGCGTCACCCTGCAGGTCGAGAACCCGCACAAGTGGACGGCCGAGACACCTTATTTATATACACTCTATGCGCAGATAGGCGAGCTGTCCCCCAAAGAAGTCATACCCGTGCGCGTTGGCTTCCGCAAGGTGGAACTTCGGGGCGCACAGATACTGGTGAATGGCCAGCCCGTCCTCTTCAAGGGCGCGGACAGACATGAGATGGACCCCGACGGGGGATATGTGGTATCGCGCCAACGCATGCTGCAGGACATCCGCCTGATGAAGGACCTCAACATCAACGCCATACGCACCTGCCACTATCCCGACGACCCCTACTGGTATGCGCTGTGTGACGAATACGGACTCTATGTCGTGGCGGAAGCCAACCTGGAATCCCACGGCATGGGCTATGACGAGGAAACCTTAGCCAAGCGGGAGGACTTCCGGAAAGCCCACCTGGAGCGGAACCAACGCAATGTGCAACGCAACTTCAACCACGCGAGCATAGTGTTCTGGTCCTTGGGGAACGAGGCCGGGTATGGCCCGAACTTCGAGGCCGCGTATGCCTGGGTGAAGGCCGAGGACCCCAGCCGCGCCGTGCAGTATGAGCGCGCCGGGTATGAGGGGGATACGGACATATTCTGCCCCATGTACTACTCCTACGACCAGTGCCGGGCCTACTGCGAGGACGACTCCAAGACCAAGCCCCTCATACAGTGTGAATATGCGCACGCCATGGGCAACTCCATGGGTGGCTTCAAGGAATACTGGGACCTGGTGCGCAAGTATCCCAAGTACCAGGGAGGCTTCATCTGGGACTTCGTGGACCAAGGTATACACAAGGTGGGCTCCAACGGCAAGCTGATCTATGCCTACGGAGGAGACTTCAACCGGTATGACGCAAGTGATATCAACTTCTGCAACAACGGCCTGGTCAGCCCCGACCGCGTACCCAACCCCCATGCCTATGAGGTGGAATACTTCTACCAGAACATCTGGACCACGCCCGTAGACCTGTCCCGCGGGGAAGTAAAGGTGTACAATGAGAACTTCTTCCGCGACCTGTCCGGCTACTACCTGGAGTGGGAGGTGCTGAAGAACGGGCGACCCGTGCGCTCCGGCCGGGTGGATGACCTGGATGTGGCACCGCAACAGTCCGCCACCCTCACCCTGCCCGTAGGCCCGTTCTGCCGGAATGCGGAATGGCTGCTCAACGTATCCTACAAGCTGAAGTCCAACGAAGGACTGCTGACCGCGGGGCATACCGTGGCACGCGACCAGTTGGTACTGAATCCCTATAAGCCGTCCGCCGAGGCCTTTGCCAACGTGTCCGCAAGCAACGAGCAGGTGGTGGAGCCCGTCATCCGCGATAACGACCGCAATTACCTCATCGTACTGGGGGATGCCTTCCGGATAGAGTTCGAGCGCACAAGCGGATACCTCTGCCTGTACCGGGCCAACGGCCTCTCCTACCTCCGGGAAGGCAGCGTGCTGAAGCCCAACTTCTGGCGTGCCCCCACGGACAATGACTTCGGGGCAGACCTGCAGAACAAGTACCGCGTATGGCTGAACCCCGAACTGAAGCTGGCCTCGCTCGACTCGCGCCTGGAGGACGGGATGGCCGTGGTGGAGGCCCGGTATGACCTCCCGGCGGTACGGGGGCAACTGTCCTTGACCTATGTCATCAACAACCGGGGCGCCATCCGGGTGACGCAAGCCTTGAAAGCCGGAGAGGGAGTCCGGGTGGCCGACATGTTCCGGTTCGGTATGCAACTGCAGATGCCGCGCTCCTACGAGACCGTGGAATACTACGGCCGCGGACCCGTGGAGAACTATGCCGACCGCAACCATGCCTCGTTCCTGGGACGTTACCGCCAGAGCGTGTCCAGCCAGTTCTACCCCTATGTCCGTCCGCAAGAGAACGGCAATAAGACAGACCTCCGGTGGTGGCGCGTGCTGAACGTGGGCGGCAATGGCCTGGAAGTACGTGCCGAGGCTCCCTTCTCCGCCTCCGCCCTGCACTACACGGTAGAGTCCCTGGATGAGGGTACGCGCAAGATCCAGCGCCACTCCAACGAGGTGGAGCAGGCCGACCTGACGAACGTGCTGATAGATAAGGTACAGATGGGACTGGGGTGCATAGACAGCTGGGGAGCCCTCCCCCTGGAGAAGTATCGCCTGCCCTATGGGGACTATACGTTCACCTTCACCCTCACCCCGGTGCAGCATTGCCTGGGGATGGACGTGGAGTCCTGCGGGGCCCACTAAGGCAGATCCGATAGCATAGATGCGAAAGGGGGTAGGCAGCCGGGAGGCCGGATGCTTACCCCCTTTCCACGTTCCGACGGTTGGCCCACAGCAAGTGGAGCCACCCGTATACGCCCAGCACGATGACCAGCAGTGTCTGTATGCCGTGCACGATGAGAGCGAACATCGAGGCGTCGGCATCGCTTACTCCGTAGAGCATCATCATGGTGATGACGGCAAAGTGCCAGGGTCCTGCTCCGTTGGGCGTCGGTACTATCACCGCGAAGGTGCCCCCCACGAACATCACCAGGCCGGCCAACAGGCTGAGGGACCCGGTGAACCCGAAGCAGAAGAAGGTAAGGTAGAAGTGTAGGAAGTAGCAGGCCCAGATGGCCACGGTGTAGAAGACGAAGAGGCCCACACGTCCCACCCGGCGGAGGGAGATGATTCCCTCGTAGAGGCTGCGCACCACGCCTTTCACCTTCTCATAGAGTGAGAGCATCCGGAGCAGGTAGTATAGCAGTACCCCGACCCCTATCACCGAGAACAGGGAAACGTAGAACCAGGGAGAGGTAAGCAGGTGTAGCAGCGAGGGTATCTTGGTGCCCGTCTCGTGGAAGAAGCGGACAAAGACCGGCATTTGCAGGAGGACCGTCCCCCCCGTGATGAGCAGGATGCAGAGGGTATCCAGCAGGCGTTCGGTCACCACCGTTCCCAGGGACTTGGCAAAGGGTACGCGGTCGTAGCGTGCCAGTACCCCGCACCGCGAGACCTCCCCAATACGGGGCAAGACCAGGTTGGTGACATAGGACACAAAGATGGCATCCACACAGTTGCCCATACGTGGCCGGTAGCCCAGCGGTTCCAGGGTCTGCCGCCAGCGCCAGCCCCTCAGCACGTGACTCATTACCCCGAAGAAGAGGGACAACAGCATCCAGCCCCACGACGTGCCGTGCAGCAGGACATCGCCCACGCGGTCGAAGTCGAAGTCTCGGTAGACCCAATACATGATAAACACGCCCAGGGCGATGGGGAGCAGGACGCTCAGTATTTCTTTCAACAGTTTGTTCATTCAGCCAAATAGCACTATCTTTGCGGGGTGCAAAGGTAACACAAAAGAAAAAAGCAGTACATAATCCATGTCTTAAGAAAGATGAAATCAGTCAAGCCAAAGAAGTTCCTGGGCCAGCATTTCCTGAAAGACCTGAAGGTGGCGCAGGACATAGCCGACACCGTGGACGCCTGTCCCGGCCTCCCCGTCCTGGAAGTGGGACCGGGCATGGGCGTGTTGACGCAATTCCTGTTGCGGAAGGAACGTCCGCTCAAGGTGGTGGAGGTGGACTACGAGTCGGTGGCCTACCTGCGCGACAACTATCCGGAACTGGAGGACGACATCATCGAGGACGACTTCCTGAAGATGCACCTCGAACGCCTGTTCGACGGACAGCCCTTCGTGCTGACCGGAAACTATCCATATAACATCTCCAGCCAGATATTCTTCAAGATGCTGGACTACAAGAATCTGATTCCCTGCTGTACGGGAATGATCCAGAAAGAAGTGGCCGAACGCATCGCCGCCCCTCCCGGCAGCAAGACCTACGGCATACTGAGCGTGCTGATTCAGGCTTGGTACCGGGTGGAATACCTCTTCACCGTGCACGAACACGTGTTCAACCCGCCGCCCAAGGTGAAGAGCGCCGTCATCCGCATGACGCGCAACGACACACAGGCATTGGGCTGCGACGAGAAACTGTTCAAGCAAGTGGTGAAAACCACCTTCAACCAACGCCGCAAGACCTTGCGCAACTCCATCAAGCCGCTGCTGGGAAAGGATTGTCCGCTGACACAGGATGCCCTGTTCGACAAACGCCCGGAACAACTGTCCGTCGCCCAGTTCATTGACCTGACCAACCAAGTGGAAGAAGTGCTCAGAACCAACGGTGCAAACCTTTAACTCAGACTGACCTATGGAAATAAACGAAGAATACATCGACAAGGTGCAAAGCCTCATCGAGCAGAAAGATACCGAAAGCGTCAAGGCGCTGCTGGCCGACCTCCATCCGGCCGACATCGCCGAACTGTGCAACGACCTGGACGTGGAGGAAGCCCGCTTCATCTATCGCCTGCTGGACAATGAGACGGCCGCAGACGTACTGGTGGAGATGGACGAGGACTCCCGAAAGGACTTGCTGGAAGCCCTGCCCTCGGAAACCATCGCCAAGAAGTTCGTGGACTACATGGATACGGACGATGCCGTAGACCTGATGCGCGAACTGGACGAGGACAAGCAGGAGGAAGTGCTGTCGCACATCGAGGACATCGAGCAGGCAGGCGACATCGTGGATCTGTTGAAGTATGACGAGGACACGGCCGGCGGATTGATGGGCACGGAGATGGTGACCGTCAACGAAAACTGGAGTATGCCGGAGTGTCTGAAGGAGATGCGCCTGCAAGCCGAGGACTTGGACGAAATCTATTATGTATATGTCATCGACGACGAGGACCGCCTGCAAGGTGTCTTCCCGCTGAAGAAGATGATCACGTCGCCCTCCGTATCAAAGGTGAAGCACGTGATGAAGAAAGATCCCATCTCCGTACACGTGGACACGCCCATCGACGAGGTGGTGCAGACCATCGAGAAGTACGACCTCGTGGCCGTGCCCGTGGTGGACAGCATCGGACGCCTGGTGGGACAAATCACCGTAGACGACGTCATGGACGAGGTGCGCGAACAGTCGGAACGTGATTACCAATTGGCCTCCGGTCTGTCGCAAGACGTAGAGACGGACGACAACCTGGTGCGCCAGACGTCGGCCCGCCTGCCATGGCTGCTCATCGGTATGCTGGGCGGTATCGGCAACTCCATGATCCTGGGTAACTTCGACTCTACCTTTGCCGCACATCCGGAGATGGCACTCTACATCCCGCTCATCGGCGGCACCGGCGGAAACGTAGGTACCCAGTCGTCCGCCATCATCGTGCAAGGCCTCGCCAACAGCTCGCTGGATGCCAAGGACACGCTGAAGCAGGTGGGCAAGGAAGCCGTCGTGGCTGCCATCAACGCCACCATCATCTCGTTGCTGGTGTACATCTACAACTTCGTGCGCTTCGGCTCGGCGGCCACGGTCACCTACTCGGTTTCCATCAGCCTGTTTGCCGTGGTGATGTTTGCCTCCATCTTCGGCACGCTGGTGCCCATGACGCTGGAGAAACTGAAAGTGGACCCCGCTATCGCCACCGGACCGTTCATCTCCATCACCAACGACATCATCGGCATGATGCTCTATATGGGCATCACCGTACTGCTTTCCTGACGGATTTGGGACGAATTTGCAGGGAATATGAAAAAAAGTGCATGAAAGAGTAGGCAGGTATCAATTTTATTTCATTAATTTGTAGTCTAATGTAAATACGGCGGCATTTTCCCGCCCTAAAATGAAGAATACAATGACGGACACTCTAGACACTAATCTCCCCCAAAAGCCGGTGGAATTAGAAGAAGAACAGCAAACAGCCGAAGTTGCCGAACCGGTAGCCACGGAAACTTCCGCTGAGGAAAACACTACTGAACAACCGGTAGAAACGGCGCAGAAACTCACCAAGGAAGAGATTCTGGCCAAACTCAAAGAAATCGCTGCCCACGTGGAAGAGGCGCCAAAGGCCGACATTGACAGCCTGAAGCAAGCCTTCTACAAGCTGCACAACGCCGAACAAGAAGCGGCCAAGAAACAATTCATTGAAAACGGAGGCTCTGCCGAAGACTTTATTCCCACCCCTGACCCCGCGGAAGAAGAATTCAAGAATGTCATGTCCGTCATCAAAGAAAAGCGGAGCGAACTGGCCGCCGAACAGGAGAAGCAGCGGGAAATGAACCTGCAAGTGAAGCTCTCCATCATCGAAGAACTGAAGGAACTGGTGGAATCGCCCGACGATCCCAACAAGAACTACGCCGAGTTCAAGAAGCTGCAGCAGCAATGGAACGAGGTCACCCTCGTGCCCCCTGCCAAGGTCAACGAACTGTGGAAGAACTACCAGCTCTATGTGGAGAAGTTCTACGACCTGCTGAAGCTGAACAACGAATTCCGCGAGTACGACTTCAAGAAGAACCTGGAAATCAAGCAACGTCTGTGCGAAGCCGCCGAGAAGCTGGCCGAAGAGCCGGATGTAGTATCGGCCTTCCACCAATGGCAGAAGCTGAACGAGGAATTCCGCGATACGGGTCCCGTGGCCAAGGAACAGCGTGACGAGATTTGGGCACGCTTCAAGGCTGCCACGACGGCCATACACCGCCGCCACCAACAGCACTTCGAGGCGCTGAAGGAGAAGGAGCGGAACAACCTGGACCAGAAGACGGTCATCTGCGAGATTGTGGAGGCCATCGACTGCAACGAACTGACCACCCCGTCCCAATGGGAGGAAAAAGCCCAGGAAGTCATCGCCCTTCAAGCCAAATGGAAAACCATCGGCTATGCCCCGCAGAAGATGAACGTGCAGATTTACGAGCGTTTCCACAAGGCGTGCGATGAGTTCTTCCACAAACGGAGCGAATTCTTCAAGTCCATGAAGGAGAACATGAGCGCCAACCTGGAGAAGAAACGCGCCCTCTGCGAGAAAGCCGAAGCTCTGAAAGACAGCACCGACTGGAAGGCCACCGCAGACGCCCTAACCAAACTGCAAAAGGAATGGAAGACCATCGGTCCGGTGAACAAACGCCACTCCAACGAGGTGTGGAAACGCTTCATCACGGCCTGTGATTACTTCTTCGAACAGCGCAACAAGGCCCAGTCCTCCCAACGGAGCCAAGAACAGGAAAACTTGGAGAAGAAGAAAGCCATCATCGACCAGCTGAACGCCATCGATGAGAGCGCAGACAGTGAAGAAGTTACCCAACAGGTGCGCGACCTGATGAAGCAGTGGAACAGCATCGGCCATGTCCCCATCAAAGACAAGGACAAAATATACAAACGTTACCGCAACATCGTGGACAAGCTATTCGAACAATTCAACATCAGCGCCTCCAACCGCAAGTTGAGCAACTTCAAGGCTTCCGTCAGCTCCATGCAGGAAGGCGGCTCACAGTTGTACCGCGAACGCGAGAAACTGGTCCGCATCTATGAGAACATGAAGAGCGAACTGCAAACCTACGAAAACAACCTGGGTTTCCTGAACGCCTCTTCCAAGAAAGGCAGCAGCCTCCTCCTCGAACTGAACCGCAAGGTGGACAAGCTGAAAGCCGACATCGAACTGGCCAAAGAGAAGATCAAGGTGCTGGACGAAAGCATCAACAACGAGAAGCAGGAATAAGACTCTTTCCTGCCACCCTATAAAAAAACTCCGCCCTCTCATACATACTTGAGAGGCGGAGTTTTTTATGATCCGCGGCATCCGTGAAATCCGCGCCTGACACATCCCTTTATCAATGGTGGAACAGGCGGATGCCCGTGAAGGCCATGGCAATGCCGTACTTGTCACAGGTGGCAATGACATGATCGTCGCGAACGCTGCCTCCGGCCTGGGCGATGTATTGCACGCCGCTCTTGTGTGCCCGCTCGATGTTGTCGCCGAAGGGGAAGAAGGCGTCCGAACCCAGCGACACTCCCTTCAGCGTGTCCAGCCACGTGCGTTTCTCCTCGCGACGCAGGATGTCCGGCTTCTCCGTGAAGAACTGCTGCCACACGCCGTCGGCCAGCACGTCGTCGTGGTCGTCGCTGATGTAGACATCGATGGTGTTATCGCGGTCGGCACGGCGGATTTTCTCCACCCACGGCAGGTTCAATACCTTCGGGTGCTGACGCAGGTACCAGATGTCTGCCTTGTTGCCGGCCAGGCGGGTGCAGTGGATGCGGCTCTGCTGTCCGGCACCGATGCCGATGGCCTGCCCGTCCTTGACGTAGCAGACGGAGTTGGACTGCGTGTACTTCAGCGTGATGAGTGCAATCATCAGGTCGCGCCGCGCCTCGGCGGGGAAGTCCTTGTTCTGCGTGGGGATGTTGGCGAAGAGGTCGTCGCCGTCCAGCCGGATTTCGTTGCGCCCCTGCTCGAAGGTGATGCCGAAGACATCCTTGTGCTCGATGGGTGCGGGCGTGTATGCCGGGTCTATCTGGATGATGTTATACGTGCCCTTGCGCTTGTTCTTCAGTATCTCCAGGGCTTCAGGGGTGTAACCCGGGGCAATGACGCCATCGGACACTTCGCGGTGGATGAAGGCGGCCGTCTCCACATCGCACACGTCGCTCAGGGCAATGAAGTCGCCGTAGCTGGACATGCGGTCGGCGCCACGGGCACGGACATAGGCATTGGCCAGGGGCGAGAGCGGCAGGCCCTCCACGAAATAAATCTTCTTCAACGTCTCGTCCAAGGGCAGGCCGATGGCGGCGCCCGCCGGGCTGACGTGCTTGAACGACGTGGCCGCCGGCATCCCGGTAGCCTCCTTCAGTTCCTTCACCAGTTGCCATCCGTTCAGCGCGTCCAGGAAATTGATGTAGCCGGGACGGCCGTTCAACACTTCTATGGGCAATTCCCCCTCCTGCATATAGATGCGGGCCGGCTTCTGATTGGGGTTGCAGCCGTACTTCAATGCTAATTCTTTTGCCATATCTGTTTGTTCTACTGATTTCCCTGCAAAGATAGCGATTTCTCCCCGCTTGCGCAACAGCAGCAGGAAGCTTAAAGAACGTGCATATCCCCGGCATAAAAGTTTGCCAAAGCCACAGGAAAACTTGCCGAAGCCGCTAAAAAACTCCATTTTCAGCTTAGAAATGTACATTTCCAGCCTGGAAATGGAGAATATTCCAAGCTTCGCAAACTTTTTGACGGGAATTCATCTATTTTTTAACGACGTTTCTCCTTGTTTTTCGTTATCTTCGCCGTCAAAAGCAAAAAGGAAAGCAATATGGACATACAGATTCGCCTTGAACGACCTACGGATTACCGCGAGACAGAGCACGTGGTACGGGAAGCCTTTTGGAACCATTATTCGCCCGGATGCACGGAGCACTACCTGCTGCACATCATGCGCCGGTCACCTAACTTCGTCCCCGAACTGGACTTCGTGGCGGTGGCGGACGGACAAATCATCGGCTCCGTGGTCTTCATGAAGTCGTACATTCTGGGCGATAACGGCAACCGCTACGAGGTATTGAGCCTGGGACCAATAGCCGTGCTCCCGGCTTTTCAGCGTAAGGGTGTGGGACGGAAGCTGATAGAGCACGCACGTAATGTGGCTACGGCAATGGGTTACCGGGCCATCCTGCTCTGCGGCGACCCGCTGTATTATACGAAAGTAGGCTTCACGGCAGCCGAGCAGTTCGGCATCCGCACTTCGGAAAACAAGTATATGGCTGCCTTGCACGTCTGCCCGCTCTATGCAAATGCCTTGAAGAACGCGGCCGGCCGTTATTTTGAGGATGAGATATACAACGTGGACGAAGCGGCGGTACAAGCTTTTGATGCCCAATTTCCTCCTAAAGAAAGGATTGGCGGCACGCCTACACAGCGACGCTTCCTGGAAGTGGTGGCGATGCAGAAGGACTACAAGTAAAGTGCACAGATGTACTAACCAGCCTTGAACATCTGCAATCCTTCCGCAGTCAATATCCCCCTCAACATGAAATAAGCAGAATCGTGCAACATGGCTTGAGGGCACTCCATGATACGGGCTTGACGCAGCACGGTCATGAAGGAAGCGGTGAACTTCGCCACATCCAGTCCCGGTATCACCAAACATTCAGCCTTGCAAGAGAGGAGATTCCGTTCCAACTCCTCACACCAGAGATTGTGGATGGCCTCATAGATGTGGCGATAACTGCCGGCAATGTCCGACCAGAAAGCACAGTCCGCCTTGTACAACATCTGCACGAATGCCTGGGAAACCTCACCCAAGAGCGACAAAGGCTCCGGATGGTTGCATTTCATAAGTTGAAACAAGTTCCCTATCCGGGCAGCATACGCATCCAGGCAAGCGTTGACCAGATTGTCCTTGCTTTCATAGACCTTATACAATGTACGTTTGGACATGTTCATCTCGCGAGCCACCACATCCATGCGGACAGCACGTATACCCTGTTGCCTCAACGATTGTGAGGTGAAAGCTATCAATCTTTTCCTTGTATTCTCGTCCATATAGTTTCAATAGTTAATGATTCATTGGCAAAGACGACCGTACTCTGCCCAGTTCTTCCTAGAAAAAGCCGGATTACGCCCGATATTGCACGGCGTCCTGTTAATTAAAGCAAATCCTTCCAATGGACAAAGCACCGGAAACCCGAATTCAAAAAAGGGTTTTCACCACATAGGATCATCCATAATCAGTTAGCTATCAATAGCGAAGCATATTTTAACATTCAGCCCATGCAATATTTGGCGCAGTAACCTATTTAGTGCGCAAACGGCCGACAAGAAGCCGTGGTATTATTAACTTATTAAAACCCAAAAGTAAAATGAAAAAATTGATTGTGACCGCACAGGTTTTTGCTTCCCTGCTTCTGATGGGGAGCGCGTTTTGTTTCGTATCTTGCAGCGATGATGACGATGTCACGCCCGCTCCCGATGAAGTGACGACGGATGTGATGTTCGGCGACTACTCCGGCAAGATGATTACCAGCAGCGTTGCCCCGCAGGACGGCGAAGAGACTCCGGAAGGCACAGACATTACAGCCACCTTGGATAATGATACTATCTACTTCGAGGACTTCCCCGTCAAAGATATTGTCCTGGCCGTGGTGCAAGACGAGACCTTGGCCGACCAGATTGTGGCAGCCGTGGGACAAGTCAACTATCCCATCGGCTACAAGCCCACGCTCACGGCAGCCAAGGACAGCGTAAACTTCGTCCTCGATCCCAAGCCCCTGAAACTGACTGTAGACTTGTCCGCAGACACAGAAGAAGAGGCCCAACCGTTGCAGATAGAAGTGACGGTGGAAGCCGGTACACAGGGCGCTTATGCTGTGGAAAGCGGCCACGCAGCCTTCGACATCACTGCCACCGAAGTCCTGCTGGGCGAAGGCGAGAATCAGACGCCTTTGGAAGGATTCAATGCCATCAACTTGCAATTTGACCTAAACCAATACAAAGTGACGCCCCATCAATTCTAAACCTCAGAATTGATTTCAAGGAAGATACCCGGGCAGGAAAATTGTCCGGGTATCTTTCTTTTCCGCTGAAGTTGGGATAAAAAATAGCTGACCTAAACACCTATCACCCTCCTTTTTTCGTAACTTTGGGCGGAATTAATAACACAACGCCCATGAGAATCGTCCTCCTACTTCCCGCATTTGCCTGCTTGGTCTGCACCAGTTGCAAGAATGAACGACAAGCCTATCAGCCTCAAGCCAAGCCGGACACGGTAATAGCCCGGTCTACGACAAGTCCCTCACCCAAGGATGCGATTACCATCTCCAACCTGCCCGGGCAAGACGAGACGAATCCCTTGTCCCCCGAACGGATATGGACGGAAGCCTACGACCTGGTGGAAGAGATGCCGCAATTCCCCGGCGGGAATGAGGCGTTGCGGAATTATCTCGCCACGGAACTACGTTACCCGCAATCAGCCGCAGAGAAAGGCATCGAAGGAAAAGTGATTGTCCGCTTCATTGTCTTGTCCGACGGACACATCGGCCCTGTCCGCGTGGATGATTCCGCCCTACAAGCAGACCCTGAATTGGAGAAAGAAGCCGTACGCTTGATTGCTGAAATGCCCCGCTGGACTCCCGGACGGCACCACGGCAAGGAAGTGGCTGTCAAATGTGTGATTCCCGTGGAGTTTAAGCAAAGCAAGAAAGATACCACCCGGTATTATATCCCCGAATGTTTCCTCGTAGATGTTCAAGACTTGTTCGAGGAGCGCGAGGACACCTCCATCGTTATGTGGGCAGAACATCCGGTCTATGGGACGGATGTCCAAGCTGTCAACGTATTTGTGGAAAACCCCACGCACACCTCACTAACTTACGGAAGGGACTGGTATCTCTATCAATGGAATGGGAAGGAATGGGTCTTGGCGAAAATCAAAGGGCCGGATATCGCATGGCAGAGCGATGGCTTCGACAACAATAGAGCCCCCGTGTGGTATTGCTTCCGCTTCCCCATCGCCAACTACTACCACCTGTCAAAAGGCAAGTATAGGATATGCAAATCCTTCTATGCAGGAAGGCAGGAAATAGCGTTGCACGCAGAGTTTGAAATCAAATGACACAGCTATGAAACATCTTTTTCTCCTTTTAGTCTTATCGTGTCTGATAGGTTGGGGTTGCACGAACAAACAGCAATCCATCCAACCCCGACCGACTCCCAACGCACCCGTGATTGACATAAACGAAGCGGAGCAAGAAAAACTAAGTGCTCAACTGGAAGAATTGCGGAAAAGACTGGATGCCACCACAGACACACCTTTGCGCATCAATGCTATCGGCAACGGACGGGAAGGCCATACCCTCCGAATAGACTTGATACGCAATACCCCCGAATGGCAGAAGCGTTTCCGCGAACAAATTATGGATTCCCCTGCATTGAGATTTGATGGGCCTGACGGACAAGAACCGTGCGAACTGGATGGTGCAGCCCAAATAGGCGATGTACGTCTTGTACCTCAGCAGAATGCTTTCCCCACTTCAAGCCAAGAAGCGCATTTCATATTGTATAATCAAAGCGAGGATACTATTTCCTACGGCTCCGACTATTACTTGGCTTACGAGAAAGCCGGGCATTGGTATTATCTGCCTACGGATCGTGTCTTCGACTTGCTAAAAATATCCCTCCTCCCCAACGGCCAAACAACCCTCAGTGCCAATCTTTATCCTGAAGTTAATGAGAATCGACCGGGAAAATATCGTTTCTTCAAAGAAGTGGAGATAAATGGGCGGGAAGAAATGATGATGGCGGAATTCAGCCTTCACAAATAATTCGCCAGCTGTCACAGCTTCTTCCGTTGCAGGAAATCGAGCAGATGGAGATGGGGAATGCCTTCATAGTTGCCGCCGGCAGTCCACTCATCAAGACTAACCACATATTTGGGATAATTGTCGGGGATGGCGAGCAGTTTGCCGAACTCACGGGTACGGGTTGTCTCATCGCTCATCTGGAAAGTGGCTTGTACATAGACGCGGGAATCACCGTTCACGGCAACAAAATCCACTTCTTTTTCTCCTTGCTGACCGATAAACACCTTGGGATACAAAGTATGAAGGTGCAGATATACCGCATTCTCAATGAGCTTATGGATGTCGCGTTGCCACGAAAATCCCAGGTAGCAGTTGCGCAGTCCCAAATCCTCAAAATAATACTTGTCACCCAGTTCAAACTTGCGCAGCCCGGAGATGTCGATGCGAGACACCCGATTGACAAGGAATGCATCCCCAAGGGCTTTCAAGTAGTTGATGACTTGCAGAGGAGAAATGTTGACGCGCTGTGATTTGAGGTAGCGGCTGATGTTGTTGGCCGAGAAAAGATTGCCCACATTGTCGGCCACATAGTCCACCAACGATTCCAAGAAGGCAACATTGCGTATGCCCTCGCGCTTAACAATGTCTTTCAGCAGGATGGTAGAATAAACATTCCGAAGATACTCAAAGCAAATATCAACATCCAAGGGGAGATTCGACAAATAAGGCAAGCCTCCAAAGGTAAGGTAATGGCGTAACGACTCATTGCTGGGAGTGAGCTTATGAAACTCCAAAAATTCGGAGAAAGAGAGACTGTGAATATGAAACTCCACGTATCTGCCGGACAGATAAGTGGCAAGTTCGCCCGAAAGCATGGTGGCATTACTTCCGGTCACATAAATGTCGCAAGCTTCTTCTGCCTGCAAAGAACGAAGGGCACGCTCAAAACCATCAATGTCTTGCAACTCATCAATAAAAAGATAATGCCCGCCTTCTCCCGGTGAATGGCTGAAAGCCACCGAGATTTCAGAGAGCAAGTCATCGCCAGTCTTGATGTGCGCAAAGGCTGACAATTCTTTGTTGATATAAAGAAGTTTGGCTGACGGATGTACTTGGCGAATATGGTCAGACAGTTGCCTCAGCAGGCAACTCTTCCCCACACGGCGTTGGCCTGTCAGCACCTTTATGATGTTTTTACCGATAAACGGAGTGATGCGCTGGATATAACTCGGGCGAGCGATCAAGTCTTTCATTGCCATTCGTTATTAAGTATGATTTACAACAAGAGCAAATGTAACCACTTTTATTTATCATACCAAACAGAACGAAGATAAATCGCCCAACTATTAGTTATGATTAACAATAAACGAGACTGATATACCTCAAATAAGATAGTCTTCCAGCCGATACCGTCCCTTCTTTCGTGTCCCCTTACCATACTGAATGGCATTCTCCGGACAGCCGTGCAGGCAAGCCATGCAATGAATGCAAGCATCGCTCCACACCGGACGCCCGTCCACCAAGCGGATGGCAGACACGGGACAATGCTTCGCGCATAGGCCGCAGGAGATACAGGTGTCATCGACCTGAAAGGATTTGGTACCTATATAATAATGTATAAAGAGAGGCTGGATGATGTAAGTCTTCAGTCGCGGGAAGCCGCCTTCGTGTACCTCCCACGCTTGCTTCTTGGCCAAGACAGCCTCAGCAATGCGGGGCAGACGGGTACGGGCATTCTCTACTTTCTGCCGCGCCAACTCCTGTGCATCAAGATTGAACATCGGCACGTAGGTATTGGGCATCTGCACGGACCAAGCGGCATCCAAGGGGAAATGCTTGGCCAATCGACTTATCCCCTTCCCTACATCATCGCCACACGTGCATACGGCATAGCGGTAGGCAGAGGCTGGGACGGCCAAACGGGAAAGGAAATCGAGCACCGGAGCAGGTGCATACCAGGAATGGATGGGAAACACAACGCCCACCCGCTCTGTGTCATCCGGCAAGGCAGGCAGGTGGTTTGCCTTCAGGCAGTCTATGATGTCACAAGGCTCATCCCCTGTCAAGGCGGCCAACTGTCGCGCCACCCAACGGGAATTGCCCGTCGCACTGAAATGGAAAATCATTTGAACAGATATTGCATATAACCGTCACGGAACTCACGCGTGGAGTCTACCATCGCATCGCCCATGTAGAGAATGAACAAGATGGCAATGACAAGCATGACGATTCCGATAACGACATTATGCAGATGCTGATTGTATTGTACAGATACCATAGTTACCTCCTTTTTGATTGTCATTGCAAATGTAGCGGCGAGGGATTACATTTCCCTTACACCTCCGTTACAAATGTACAAAAAAAGGAGACACGATGGCCTCCTTTACGGGTATTTTTCAGAAAATAGTTACTATTTAACGCATCAATGCTTCCACCATCTCTTCCGGCGTCACCAGCCGTTGTTCGCCCGTGGTCATATCTTTCAGCGTCACCTTGCCCTCGTTCATCTCATTCTCGCCCACCAAAGCGACAAACGGGATATTCTTGGCGTTGGCATAACTCATCTGCTTCTTCATCTTGCTGTTGTCGGGATAAATCTCGGCACGGATACCTGCGGCACGCACCTGGGCCAGGATGGAGAGGCAGAAGGCGGCCTCGCACTGTCCGAAGTTGATGAAGAGCAGTTGCGTGCCCTTGACAGCTTCCTTGGGATAGAGGTCGAGCTGATTGAGCACGTCGAAGATGCGGTCGGCACCAAAGGAGATGCCCACGCCGCTCACGCCCGGCATACCGAAGACACCCGTCAGGTTGTCATAACGGCCGCCGCCTGTGATGCTGCCTATCTGTACATCCAGCGCCTTGACCTCGAAGATGGCACCGGTATAATAGTTCAAGCCACGAGCCAAGGTCAAATCGAGTTCCAATTCATTCTTCAAGCCGAGCTTTTCAAGCGTGGAAAGGATGAAGGCTGTTTCCTCCACCCCTTTCAGACCTGTCTCGCTCGAAGCAAGCACTTGGCGGAGCGTTTCCAGCTTCTCGGCGTTCGTGCCGCTCAGCAGGATGATGGGCTGGAGCTTGGCGATGGCTTCCTCGGGAATGCCTTTCTCGCGCAGCTCGGCGTTCACGTTGTCCAGGCCAATCTTGTCCAGCTTGTCGATGGCCACGGTGATGTCCACAATCTTGTCGGCCTCGCCGATGATTTCGGCCATGCCGGTCAGGATCTTGCGGTTGTTGATCTTGATGCAGACGCGGATGCCGAAGCGGGAGAACACCGTGTCGACTATCTGCATCAGTTCCACTTCGTTCAGCAGGGAGTCGCTGCCCACCACGTCGGCATCGCACTGGTAGAACTCGCGATAGCGTCCTTTCTGCGGGCGGTCGGCACGCCATACAGGCTGTATCTGGTAACGCTTGAAGGGGAAGGTCAGCTCATCGCGGTGCATCACCACATAGCGGGCAAAGGGAACGGTGAGGTCATAACGCAGTCCCTTTTCGCAGAACTTGCACGCCAGCTTCGGGGCGTTGCGGCTGAGGAGTTCCTCGTCCGTCAGGCCGGAGAAGTAGTCGCCGGAATTCTGTATCTTGAACAAGAGCTTGTCGCCCTCCTCGCCATACTTGCCCGTCAGGGTGGAGAGCATCTCCATGGCGGGCGTCTCTATCTGCTGGAAGCCGTAGAGGTGGTAGACGCTGCGGATGGTGTCGAATATATAGTTGCGCTTCGCCATCTCCACGGGCGAAAAGTCGCGCGTTCCTTTCGGAATACAAGGTTTTGCTGCCATAATCGTATCAATATTTGTCTAAATGTGGGGGCAAAGGTACGGGATTTTTTCCGGTTAAGAAATAAGTCAAGGGCAAAAGACTATGCCAGCCCGCTCATTTGAAGCAAATATTTCAGTTCTTCTTTGCTGATGGATACGCACACAAAGACCTCGGTCTTTCCCGCCCATCCTGACTTATACCGTTATCTCCACCCGATTACCTTCCGGATCGGCTACGACGCTTTCATAACAACCGTCACCCGTCATTCTCGGTTCACCCAATATCGTATAACCATCCGCCCTCAACCGTTCAGTCAGTACATTCACAGTTTCTTGACTTCCCACGGCAATGGCAAAATGTGCCAGTCCTTTCAGATTCCCCCGACTTGCCGGACTCTCCATATCAGGGATATGCATCAATTCAATACGGGCTTGACCTTCCTCGAAAGACAGGAAATACGATGTGAAACGTTTGGACGGATTTGTATATTTGTCCCCACACTTCATATTGAAATATCGGGTATAAAAGGTGCGGAGCAATTCAAGATTGTCCGCCCAGATGGCAATATGTTCTATTCTCATAATCAACCGTTAGCATTACTTGTTTTCCGCCTTATTCTTTTCCAACCACTGCACCCTGCGCAAGTCCGGCAAATGCTTGATGGAGAAGTTCTCGAACCGGGCTTCAAAGCCGTTACCGTCAGGACAAGCTCCCATCACTCCCACCATGACCGGATGATTGTCTTGCAACCAGGCATTGCGCATCATTGTATATTCCTTGTCGTCAAAGGAATAGAAGATTTCCACAGCATCCAAACGACGCACCGCCTTTATCCAGACAAAGGGCACAGGCTTATCCAAGGGAATGATGCTCCAGTCGCTGGTATGATGGGTCACCACCGTGCTGAGGTTATACTTTCCGTCCACGAACTCGATGCCCGCCTTGATGTAATTCTCGTGGTCAATGCGCAACATCAGTCCTGACTGGTCGAAACGCGTCCGGTAATCACCGGATATCTTTACCTTGACTTCAAACTCTCCACCACGCAGGGTGTACAAGAACGGGGCATCGTCCACGGTGAACCCATAATGGGAGATGCGCCAGTAATCCGTCTGGGGAGTGACACTCATCGAAAGCGAGTTGCCCTCAATTTCCCATTGCTCCGGCTCATTGAACCACTGCATTTTCTCCAACGATTGTGCCATACAGGCAACTGAAGCGGCCATCATCATGCCGCCAACGATCAACTTTTTCATGTTCATACGTTATACACTGTCTACTTTTGATTGCTTTTGCAAAGGTAAGGCCTTGTCCGATACTGCACAATGATTATAAATAACCATTTTCACCATTACACCCATACATAACCCAAGGTATGAACAAAAGACTTAAAAACGGATTTGAGCAAGCTAAAGAGGGATTTGAGCGGCGTAAAGAGGGATTTGAGCAAGCTAAAGTGCCTCTTTAGACGGCGCATCAGGAATGTTCTCGTAAATAACGATACCTTTTCTCCGGATATGCTCCACCAAAGCATCATTCTTCAACACATGGAATAAGGACAAATCCACCTGATAAGGCAGCAGCAAATCATCTATGGCAAACAATAACCGGTTCAAATCCGCACGTGACAAATCTTCGCCTACCAACGTGATATCCACATCAGAAAAAGGTTTATAGGTACCCTTGGCGCGTGAACCATAGAGTATCGCTTGCCTGATGCGTTTGTTGCCTGCAAATACACCGAGCAACTTGCACCATTCCCTATCAGTCAATCCGTAAGGCATAAAAACTGTACTTTTTAGATGCACAAAAATACCGTTTCCCGCAAAAATACGAAAGAATCCGGCCATAAACTTCACGAAAAAACTCTACCTTTGCGAAAAATCAAAACCAAAACGACCATGCTGAAACCCAACAATCAAGACCGCTGCTGGACCATCCTGGAGAGCGAGTACCTCATCCGCCGCCCGTGGCTGACCGCCCGTAAGGACCGGGTACGCCTGCCCAACGGCGTGGAGAACGAAGAGTATTATGTATTGGAATATCCTGACTGGGTGAACGTTGTTGCACTGACCCGCGACGGGCATTTCCTGATGGAACGCCAGTACCGCCACGGCCTGCAACTGACCTGTTACGAAATCTGTGCCGGCGTATGCGAAGCCGGGGAAACACCTCTGGAGTCTGCCCAACGGGAGTTGTATGAAGAAACCGGCTATGGCGGCGGCACGTGGACACCTTGGATGGACATCTCCGCTAACGCCAGCACCATGACTAACCTGACCCACTGCTTCCTTGCCACGGATGTGGAGCCCGTCTCCACCCAACATCTGGAGGCAACGGAGGATATTACCATCGAACTGCTGACCGTGGACGAGGTGCGCACGCTGCTACAGACCAACCAGATCAGGCAATCGCTGATGGCCGCGCCGCTGTGGAAATACTTCGCGATGAACCGGTTGATTTGACAGATAACACTTATAAATAAACTACAATGAAAAGTCTGAAATTCCTCCTGCTCCTATTGTTCCTCGGGACAGGAAACATCCTGCAAGCACAAGAACTGAGCGAAATCCGCAAGCGATTTGAATCTTTAGAAAACAAACAAAGCGACCTTGTGGTCACGGCGTACGAAAAGAAAGATTATGCCACAAGTGAAAAAAGTTGCCTGACTGTCCTCGAACAGTATGCCACCTTGCCCACTAGCCTGCAAACCCACTACCGCTGGGTAGCCCAAAACTACTCCTATATGGCTGCCTGCATCCAGTCCTTGCAAGGCAAGAAGGCTGAAGCCATAGATCATCTCCAGCAAGCCTACGAAGCTGGATTTCAAGAATATGCCCACATCCTGAAAGACACAGACTTGGACAACCTGCGTGAAGAACCACGTTTTCAAGCCTTATTGGCTAAAATAAAAGAAGTGGGCGATTATCCCTACATCCTCAAACAAGCACCGACTTACGTCCCCAACACACGCACCGATACCCTACCCGCCTTCACGTATCCGAATGCCGATACCCCTTATCTGCAAAAAGTAAGACAATATTTCCGCTTGGACAGCGTGGCAGGCAAAGGTGATGAACTTTCAAAGATTAAATATGTACTGACTTATATCCACAATACCATCAAGCATGACGGGGCACACGAGAACCCCGCAGGTGGCGATGTCACCCAATGGGCAGAAGCCTGCAAGGATGGCTCGCGTGGGCTGAACTGTGGTGGACTAGCACATGTGCTGACACAATGTTATTTGGCTTTAGGCATCCCGACACGTACCATAGCCTGTATGCCCAAACTGTACGTCGGCGAATGCCACTCCATCAATGCCGTTTACAGTCGAACACTGGGTCGCTGGATATGGATTGACCCTACCAACAATGCCTGGGTTATGGATGAACAGGGGAATCTATTAGGACAGCGTGAAGTACGCGAACGGTTACGCGACAACCGCCCTTTAATCTTAAACAAAGAGGCCAACTGGAACAATCAGAAAAGCATCACCAAAGAATACTATTTGGACGAGTATATGGCTAAGAACCTCTACTGCTTCATCTATACATCGGGAGATAAAACTATCCTACTTGCCCCTCCAGGATTTACCGATTCAAAAGCCTATCCAGGTCGAATGGATTATATAGTACAAGATGATGATTGGTTCTGGCAATCTCCCTATCCGGAACACTAAACATATAAAATATGAAAGTCAAACGGCGCAAACCCGAGGAATCACCCACCGGATTTGCGCCGCTCTTCATTTATAAGCAACAGGCCTCAGCCGCATCACTCGCGGCGTCCCATGAATATCATAATATAATAAATCAGCGTAGCCAACGAACCGAGGGCAGCCACCACGTAGGTATAGGCAGCGGAACGCAGGGCATCTTCAGCCTTGTCGTGATTATACGAATTGGTGATGCCGGACGAACTGAGCCAAACCAAGGCGCGCTTGCTGGCATTGATCTCCACCGGCAGGGTAACGAAGCTAAAGAGCGTGGTCATCGCAAAGAGGATGATACCCGCCAGAAGGATGGACGAGAAAGTGTTAATCAGCAAGATACCTGCCAGAATGACCCACGTCACCCACTGCGAAGCGAACGAAACCACCGGCACCAAGGCACTGCGCATCTGCAGGGGACCGTAGGCACAGGCATGCTGCACGGCGTGTCCGCACTCATGGGCAGCCACGGCAGCAGCCATGATACTGTTGCTGTTATAGACACTCTCACTCAGGTTCACCGTCTTGTTGGCGGGGTTGTAGTGGTCGGTCAAATGGCCCGGCGTACAGGTCACCTGTACATCATAAATGCCGTTGTCATACAGCATCTTCTGCGCCACCTCACGTCCGGTCATGCCGTTATTGGTCGGTATCTTAGAGTATTTCTTGAACTTGTTCTGCAAGTTCATCTGCACCAGCCAGCTCACCACGGCCACGCCGATAAAGATAATCCATTGTATTCCTATCATTCTATTTCTTGTTTAAGGGTTAATACACAAAACTAAATACAAATTGCTTGCCAAAAATAGGGGGAAACGGCGAACCTTGCCTCCGTTTCCCCTATCTTTTAGGAAGAATTAGCTAAAAATCAATTCAATTCCAGTTCTATAACGGTATCCACATCCGTCGGCACTCCATCAAGCAACAGGGTGTAACCGACCTGATTCTTCTGGAACTTTACGGGTTTGCCGTCTACAAAGTAAGAAGCCTTCTTGATTTTCCGGTCTGTGAGCGGGAGGAAGAGTGCTTTGTCCTGCAGGTTGAGGATATGGACATAGAGTTTGTTGCCTTTCTGCGTCGTTCCGCCCCAAGGATGCGGACCGACACAACCGCCACGCGTGCCATAAATAGTTTCGCCATAAACTTTCATCCATTCGCCCATCTCGGCCAGACGTTGTACAGCTACTTCGGGCAGCTCCCCATCGGGTTGCGGGCCGATGTTCATCAGCAAATTTGCATCCTTCACGGCTGCACCTACCAAGTATTGAATCAGTTCCTTGGTGGACTTGTAGTCCTGGTCCGTAATCTTGTAGCCCCACATGCCGTTCATAGTCTGGCAGGTCTCCAGCGGCAAGGCACTGATATCCTGCCCGGACAGGCCGGCCTTATTTTCGCCCGGCAGGTCGCGCTCGAAGATTTGGATATCCTCACCCTCGAAAGGTACCTGGTGGTGGTTGTTCCCCACAAGACAGGCAGGCTGCAAGCGATGAATCAGGGCATACTGTTCAGGCAACTCCCAATCGAAGCCCGGATTCTCGTCTTGGTCCCACCAGCCGTCGAACCAGATGGCACCGATGGGACCATAGTTGGTCAGCAGCTCCGTCAATTGGTTGTTCATGAAAGCATAGTAGCTGTCCCAATCGCCTTTGGGATTGGGGCGGCCCGTGCCACGGCCCGTACGCCCCCACACGGCATCTTCACGATACCAGTCGATATGCGAGTAGTACAAGTGCAAACGGATGCCCTGCTTGTGACATTCATCGGCCAGTTCCTTCAAGACATCCCGCTTGAAAGGCGTGGCATCCACGATATTATAATCAGAATACTTGGTATCGAACATCGAGAAACCTTCGTGGTGACGGGTGGTGAAGCAGATATACTTGGCACCGGAAGCCTTGATGGCGGCCACCCACTTGGCAGCGTCGAACTTCGAAGGATAGAAACCGCCTGCCAGTTTGGCGTATTCCTTGTAATTCAAATCTTTGTTGGTCATGGTCCATTCGCCGGTGGCCAACATGGCATACAATCCCCAATGCAGGAATATGCCGAACTTGGCATCGCGGAATTCCTGACGGGACTTCAGATTCTCTTCGGTAGGCTGATAATTCTGCGCACTGGCAGGCAGAGCCAGGCAACATGCTAAAAGCAGGGATAATAGTTGGGTCTTCATGTGGTAATGGTTAAAAAAGAAAAAGATTAACGGAAGTTATAATGCAAAAAGCCCTTCTCCCGATGCTCCATATAGGGCGGAAGAAGGGCTTGATAGCAGATTTACATTTCAGTATATCGTTCGATGGTCTGCTCGCGGTCGGGACCGATGGAGACAAACTTGATGGGCACACCCAGCTGGTCTTCCAGGAAGGAGATGTAGGCATTGAATTCCTCGGGGAACTCGTCCTCGCTCCGCATCTTCGTCATGTCCGTCTTCCAGCCCGGCAACTCGACATAGACCGGCTCCACGCCTTCGCTGATGTCGAAGGGGAAATGGTCTATCTCTTCGCCATCCATCTTATAAGCCACGCAGGCCTTGATGGTGTCAAAGGAATCAAGCACGTCGCTCTTCATCATGATAAGCTTGGTAACACCATCCACCATCACGGCATATTTCAGTGCCACCAAGTCTATCCAACCGCAACGACGCTTGCGGCCGGTCACTGCACCGAACTCGTGTCCCAAAGCGCAAATCTTCTCGCCCGTCTCATCAAACAATTCCGTGGGGAACGGTCCGGCACCGACACGGGTGCAATAGGCCTTGAAGATACCATACACTTCGCCAATCTTGTTGGGAGCCACGCCCAAACCCGTGCAGGCACCGGCACAGATGGTGTTGGAAGAGGTGACAAACGGATAAGAACCAAAATCTACGTCAAGCATCGTGCCCTGCGCGCCTTCGCAGAGAACGGACTTGCCTTCGTCCAGCAAATGGTTGATTTCGTGCTCGCTGTCCACCAGGTGGAACTGCTTCAGGTATTCGATGCCTTCCAACCAAGCCTGTTCCATGCCCTCCAAATCATAAGGACCATAATTCAGGCTCTTCAAAATCTGGACATGACGGGCCTTTGCCGCTTCATACTTGGCCTCAAAGTTGTGCAGAATATCGCCCACGCGCAAACCGTTGCGACTTACCTTGTCGGTGTACGTGGGACCGATGCCCTTGCCCGTGGTACCCACCTTGGCATCGCCCTTGGCCATCTCGTAGGCAGCATCCAGCAGACGGTGCGTCGGCAGGATGAGGTGCGCCTTCTTCGAGATGTGCAGGCGTTCCTTCAGCGGATGGCCGGATGCCTCCAGTGCCTCGGCCTCAGCCTTGAAGAGGGCGGGATCCAGCACTACGCCATTACCTATTATATTAATCTTGTCGCCCTGGAATATGCCCGAGGGAATGGAGCGAAGCACATACTTCTGTCCGGCAAACTCAAGCGTATGCCCGGCATTGGGACCGCCCTGGAAGCGGGCCACCACATCGTATCGGGGGGTCAGCACATCGACTACCTTGCCTTTGCCTTCATCGCCCCACTGCAATCCTAAGAGTACATCTACTTTCATTTCTCTTTCTTATGTTGAGGTTGATTATTGTTTTTCTTTTTCCGGTTGGCACGCTCGCACTTGCTGCACAGTCCGTAGAGGTAGAGCGAATAGTGCGACAGGGTGAAGCGGCTCAGCTTCGTGCTGGCAATGGCCTGTTGCAACTGTTCGTTCTGAAACTCCACCACCTTGCCACACTGGGTGCAAATCTGATGATGATGCGTGTCGCGGTTGTAGCACTTCTCGTACTGCGAGGAGTTGCCAAACTGGTGCTTGATGACCAGCCGCGCATTGATGAGCAGGATGATGGTATTGTAGAGAGTGGCCCGGCTGACGCGGAAATTCTCCTGGTCGGCCATGAGCGAATAGAGTGTGTCAATGTCGAAATGCCCGTCGATGGAGTAGATAGTGTCGAGTATGGCATAGCGTTCGGGCGTCTTGCGATGTCCGTTCGCATTGAGATATTCGGTGAATATCTGCCTGACCGTATCTTTCACATTCTTGTCTTCCATATTACAAGCATTTTACAGCCAACAAAGTTAGCTCTTTTTCCGGGAACACAAGCGCGAAACGCGCTTTTTTTAAAAGGAGTTAAGAAGTCACTCCACTTCCGCCTTCACCAACTCATAGAGCAACTGCTCGTCCGGCAAGGCAGAATCCTTCATCGCCTCCACGCGGCGGCACATCCGGAAAGCGTTTGCCTCGCTGAACTGCATGAAGCGGCGGATGGCTGCACCGGCGGCGTTGCGCACGTGGTAGGAACCGGACAGGAAGGCTGCCACGGCCTGATCCAACAGTTCGTTCTCCGCCCGGTCGTCCATATCCCCCTTGCGCATCAGCAGGCGGGCGATGGTGAGGAAACCGCACACCTGGAAGTACTCGCGCTCGTCGGCAATCCACTGCAAAGATTTGGCCGGTGCGTAAGGCAGGTATTGGAAAAGATTCATGCTGGTCAGCTCGGCAATCTCTATGTTACGGATGCTCTCCACCCAGATGTCTGCAATCTCCGGCAGGAAGCTCTCCACGGGCTGGAGCATGGCAGCCAGGATTTTACATTCGCGGATATCCTCTTTCCAAAGAGCCTGTGCCAGTTCGTGGTTCTTCTCATAACGGGCGGCAATCTGCTTGATGCGGGGCAGTTCGACACCGAAATTCAGCTTATAGACCAGTCCCTTCTCGCGCATGCTCTGCGAAACCGCTCCGTTCATGGCAAGGCGAAACTGAGTCTTGATATCTTTCAATTGTTCGTGTAGGTCCATGATTCAATGGGTTGAATAGAGTAAATTACGGACGTTTTGTTCAACGGTATCCCCGTACACACACAGCGATATGCCCGAGCACGCTCGACGGTATCGCGGAGCGCGCTCGGGGATACAGCAGAACAAACGTCTGATTATTAATATACTATTAATTGCGTACGGGCAGGGTTGCGTAATCACGGCTGTAGCGCAACATCTGCTCGGCATAGCCCTCGTCGTAGCTGACCGTCACATCGGTAATGTTGCCCTCGGCATCCTTCACGGCCTCATACTTGGGATTGACAAAGCCCTTGTAGGGAGCAAGGTTCAGCTTCTTGTAACGCGCCAGCACCTCAGCATGCAGGTCGGCGTCTACCTTGACGGCATAAGTCTCCACCAAGTCGCGGGCAGCGGCGAGGTCGCTGGTGGACTTCACACGCTGAATTTCAGCCAGCAGCTGACCGAAGAGCCCGCGCAGCTTGCCGTAGTCGTTAATCTGCACGTAGGTCTTGCCGTCACGCTTCACCAATTCTACCACCTTGTCAGCTTTGCCATGCTCGTACACCCAGCGGGCGATGAGCTGACGGTTGCGCATGTGGGCTTCCTCAATCTGGTTGCCCGGCTCGATGCGTACCAGTTGGGTCATCAGACCATTCATCAGGTAGGTATAGTACTGGGCGTGATAAGCCGTGGTGTCGGGCAGCAGTCCCAGTTCCACCAGCTTCGGATCGGCCACGTAGTAAAGGCCAAAGAGGTCGGCGCGTGCTTCTTCGATGGTGGAGCCGTAGGCTTTCAAGCCGTCGGGATCGGCACCGGGAGCCATCTTGCCGGAACCGTGGCCCAGGCACTCGTGCAGGTCGGTGTGCAGATTGTCAGTCAGGTCAGCGTATTTGTCTATCATCTGCAATTCCTCCGGGCTGATGACAAACTCCTCGTTGAATCCGTTGCCATGCGCGGCCTTGGCATAGGCATCGGTGATGTTGCCGATAGTGACGGACTTCGAGCCGTAGTGGCTGCGAATCCAGTTGGCATTAGGCAGGTTGATACCGATGGCGGTGGCAGGATAAAGGTCGCCGGCCAGGATGGCGGCAGTGATGACCTTGGCGGACACACCCTTCACCTGCTCCTTCTTGAACTGCTTGTCCACGGGCGAATGGTCCTCAAACCACTGGGCATTGCTGCTGATCAGCTCCGTGCGGCGCGTGGCCTCCAGGTCCTTGAAGTTGACCAGGGACTCCCAGCTGGCCTTCAGCCCCAAGGGGTCGCCGTAGGTCTCGGTGAAGCCATTGACGAAATCCACGCGCGAGTTCAGGTCCTTCACCCACAGGATGGCGTAGTCATCAAAGGCTTTCAGGTCGCCCGTCTCGTAAAACTCTACCAGCTTGGCAATGACAGCCTTCTGTTCGGGTGTCTCGGCCACGGTCTCCGCCTGCTTCAGCCAATAGACTATTTTCTCAATGGCCTGCCCGTAAAGGCCGCCTACCTTCCATACTTTCTCCACGAGCTTGCCGTCGGCTTCCTTCACGAGACGGCTGTTCAGGCCGTAGGACACGGGCGTCTCGTCCTTGGGATCCTTCATCGCAGCGTAGAATGCCTCGGCCTCATCCTGCGTCACGCCGTCATAATAGTTGCAGGCCGATGTCAATATCAGGTCCTCACCATCGGCCTGGTTGACGCGCTTGGGCATCACCTTGGGGTCGAAGATGACGGGGAAGACTTCATCACACAACTGGTCCACGGTCTGTCCTTCGGCCAAGGGCAAGGTGGAAGCGTCCACCTGCTGCAAAGCCTGACGGAAAAACTCAGGGCTAAAGCCGGGCACAAACTTCTCGCTGCCGTAGTGGTGATGAATGCCGTTGGAGAACCACACCCGCTTCAGGTAGACTTCCATCGCCCGGAAGTCGGCGGATGTCTTGTCGCCCGCATAGCCGGTGTAGACAGCCTCGAGCATCTTGCGTATGACGAGGTTGTACTTGCCGTTCTGGTCGAAGAGGATGTCACGTCCCTGCAAGGCGGCTTCGGTGAGATAATATACTAATTTCTTTTGGTCGAGGGTCAAAGTCTCGAAGCCTGGTACGCGGTAGCGCAGGATCTGTAAGTCAGCAAATTGTTCCACAGTGTAACTGAATTTTTCGGTTTCGGCCGAAGCGTTTTTGGTAGAACCACCGCAAGCACTCAGCAAGGTAGCGGCCAGCGCGACCGAAAGCAATTGTTTCTTCATATTAATATAAGGAGTAAATAGGATGAAAAAGATGATGGCATAAAAAACAGAAAAGGAGTATTCCGACCACGCAAGGCCGCCCGGAATATCTCCTTTCCCTATGATTTCATTCGGACAAGCTTATTTTCTCTTTTCCAAATGCCGTTTACGATAACCGTTGGGGGTCTCGCCCACGTTCTTGTAGAACGCTGCGTAGAAAGACTGACGGTTGGCAAAACCGACCATCGTGCTGATCTCTTCCACGTTCTTGTCCGCATAACGTTTGTCTGTCAGCAGGTGCATGGCTTCCTTCACGCGGTATTCGTTCAGCAGGCACGAGTAGTTCATGCCGAAACGAGAGTTGACCACCGCCGAGAGATAGCGGGTGTTGGTCTGCAGTTCCTTGGCCAAATCCTTTGCGGAAAAGTCGGGATCTCTGTACTTCTTCTGCACGACGATGATGTTCAGAATCTTGTCGTACAACTCGTCTGCCAGTTCGGGCCGTATCAACGAGCGATAGGCAGCGTCTTTTTGTTTCTTTTCACGCAGGTTGTACGGGCGCTTTTTCGGCTCCTGTTCCTGCGGTTTGTTTTCTAAATCACTCATTCAATTTACTGGTTAGGGTTGTTTTTAAATCAAAGCCTTAGCTTTCTCCATTACTAAGACTTTACAAAAGTCTGACATTTTTCTTAATTATGCAACTTTTAGTAGCTTTATTTTTCGCAGAAAACAGCGGGGAAGTCCGCCACAGTGCCTATAAGCGGGGACGAAAAGAAACTTTAACAATTAGCGTTATCCGGCGGAGACAAAATGTCACCTGCACCGCGCAATGAGTTCCGCCACATCGGCTGCCGGAAGTCCCAGTTCGACGGCTTTCTCCAAATCTGCCCGGGCCTCCTTTTTGTCCCCGCGGGAAAGACGAATCTGTCCGCGCATCAGGTAGGCCTCGGGACGCGATGAATCCAGCCGGATGGCCTCCTCCAAATCCATCAGAGCCATCGGGATATTGCCCAATTCCTGCTGGATGCCGGCACGGGCCACGTAGACCACGGCGTGCGCCGGAGCGGTCTGAAGCGACGTGCCCTCGCTCTTCTCCTGGACCATCCCGTCGAGGATGGCAAGCGCTTCGGCCAGCTTGCCTTCTTTCTGGCAGAGCATGGCCAGGCCCAGTCGACCGTTGTAGTCGGCAGGCTGGAGGCGAAGCAGATGGTCATAGTCGGCGCGGGCGGACTTGTAGTCGCGGGATTCCACATAAATATAGGCACGCATCCGCAGGGCTTCGGTGTTGTCCGGCTGAATGTCCAGCACGAGGGAATAATCCACCCGCGCAGGCTCCGCCTCGCCCAGCTCCAGATAGAGGGCAGCCCTGTCCAAGAGGATGGGCACATTGCGCGGGGCAAGATTCAGCGCATAGGTGTACGACTCCAGGGCCGGGCGCAGCTGTCCGCGGAGACGCTGCACGGTGCCCAGATTGGCAAAGAGGAGTGCGTTTCGCCCGTTGGCGGGGTCCAGGCGAAGGGCGGCGCGGATGGCCGCTTCGGCCGCATCGAGACTATCGCGCTCGATGGCCGTGGCGGCACGTTCGCACAGCTGTTCGTAGGTCTGCGAAGCGGCAGGCAACGCAAAGAGCACGGGCAAAGAGAGGGAAAAAAGCAGTCGTTTCATCAGCATAAGTCAGTCTAAAGGATACGTATCAAAGGCGAAAAGCTCGGTAGAGAGGTAGCGTTCGCCGGTGTCCGGCAGCAGGGCAACAATCATCTTGCCCGCCATCTCCGGGCGTTGGGCCACCATCCGCGCCGCAAAAAGTGCCGCACCGGACGAAATGCCGCAGAGGAGTCCGTCGGCCCGGGCCACCAGCCGCGCGGCACGGATGGCCTCGTCGTCGGGCACGGGCAGCACCTCGTCCACCAGCGAAGCGTCGTAGTTGGCGGGAATGAAGTTCGCTCCGATGCCCTGAAGGCGGTGAGGACCGGGCTTGCCTCCGGCCAGGACCGGCGATGAAGCCGGCTCGGCAGCGACAATGCGCACGGCAGGATGCTGCGACCGTAGGTAGCGGGCAACGCCCGTAAGCGTCCCTCCCGTGCCGACGCCGGCGACAAAGACATCCACCCGCCCGTCCGTGTCCTGCCAGATCTCCGGCCCGGTGGTCAGCTCATGGACGCGGGGATTGGCGGGATTGTCGAACTGGCCTGGGATGAAAGACCCGGGAATCGCCGCATGCAGACGGTCGGCCTCGGCGATGGAGGCGGCCATGCCCCCGGCGCCGGGCGTCAGGACAATCTCCGCGCCCAGGGCACGGAGCAGGTTGCGCCGCTCGAGGCTCATCGTCTCGGGCATGGTCAAAATCAGGTGATACCCCCGGATGGCGGCCACCAGGGCAAGGCCTATGCCGGTGTTGCCGCTCGTAGGCTCGATGATGGTCGCCCCGGGACGGAGCAGGCCACGGCGTTCGGCGTCGTCGATGAGGGCGAGAGCGGTGCGGGCCTTCACGCTGCCGCCGGGATTGAAGGCCTCGACCTTGGCCACGAGGGGGCGCGGGAGGCCGTAATGACGACTGTATCCGCCCAACTCCACCAGGGGAGTATGGCCGACGAGGGCGGTGAGGTTTTTCGCTATGTTCATACGGATTCCCTGTTTCAGGCCTGCCGGATATAGTCCACGAGCCACTGTCCTACTTCGCGGGTGCCGTAGTGCGCGCCGCCTTCCACCTGGATTTCCGGCGTGCGGACACATGCATCCAGCGAGGCATCCACGGCACGACGGACGAGCGCTCCCTCCTCTTTCAAGTCAAAATGCTCCAGCAACATCGCCACGGACAGCACCTGTGCCAGCGGATTGGCGATGTTCTTTCCCTTGGCTTGCGGCCACGAGCCGTGGATAGGCTCGAAGACCGGCGTGCTGTCGCCCGTGGAAGCGGAAGGCAGCAGGCCCATCGAACCGCTGATGACCGAGCCTTCGTCCGTGAGGATGTCGCCGAAGGTATTCTCCGTGACCATGACATCGAAGAAGCGGGGCTCCTGGATCATCTTCATCGCAGCATTGTCCACATAAATATAGTCGGTCGTGACGTCCGGATATTGCGGCGCCATCTCCTGGGCAATCTGCCGCCAAAGCCGGGACGAGGCGAGCACGTTGGCCTTGTCCACCACCGTCAAGTGTTTCCGGCGACGGCGGGCATACTCGAAGCCCACGCGCAGGATGCGCTCAATCTCCGGGCGGGTGTAGTAGTTGGTGTCCCACGCCTTGTCATTGTCCTGATATTTCTCGCCGAAATACATGCCGCCGGTCAGTTCGCGGATGCAGAGGAAATCGGCGCCTTCCACGAGGTCCGCGCGCAGGGGACTCTTGTGGAGCAGGCAGGAAAACGTCTGGACGGGACGGATATTGGCGTAGAGTCCCAGCTTCTTTCGCATCGCCAGCAGGCCCTGTTCGGGGCGGACGGGGGCGGTGGGGTCGTTGTCATATTTCGGGTCGCCCACGGCGGAGAAGAGGACGGCATCGCACGCCCGGCACGTCTCGTAGGTGGATTCCGGGAAGGGGTCGCCCACCTTGTCGATGGCATCCGCCCCGCAGAGGGCGTATTCATAACGGACTTTGTGTCCGAACTTCTCGCAGACAGCGGTGAGTACATCCACGCCTACGGCGGAAATCTCGGGGCCGATTCCGTCACCGGCCAATACGGCAATTTTCAGTTCCATAGCTATTGTTTTTTGATAGTTGATAATCTTGTTTTCAAAATCCCCGCGGGTAGCTCCGGCCATCCCCGCGGGTAGTTCCGGCTATCCCCGCGGGTAGTTCCGGCCACCCCCTCGGGCAGTTCCGGCCACCCCCTCGGGCAGTTCCGGCCACCCCCTCGGGTAGTTCCGGCCACCCCCTCGGGTAGTTCCGGCCACCCCCTCGGGTAGTTCCGGCCACCCCCTCGGTTTTTTATCGGAGCCTGCCCGTCTTTCTCCGGAAGCATCGCCGTCTTTTTCCAAAAACACGGCGATGTTTCCCCGGAAAGACGGCGATGTTTTTCCGGAAAGACGGTCAGGCCTTGTCGAAGTCCGGCTCGATGAGGTTCAGCATCTTCATCGTGGCCTTGATGGCGGCCTCCGTCTGGTCGGCATCGAGCCCGCGGGTACGGAAGACGCGGCCGTCAAACTGCCACGTGATGACGGTCTGCACGAAGGCATCGGTGCGCCCTCCGGGGGGGATGCTGACGGCATAGTTGGTCAGCATCGGGAAGCGGCGGCCCAGCGTGCCCTTGTAGACCTTGCGCAGGGCGCGGACAAAGGCGTCGTACTGTCCGTCGCCGCTGCTGCTCTCCTCGTACGGGGTGCCGTTGATTTCCACGCGGAGCGTGGCCATGGGCTTGAGCCCGTGGGCCAGGTTGACGATGTAGCTCAGGAGGCGCACGCGGTCGCCCTGCACATCGTGCTTCAGCACGTCGCTGACGATGTAGGGCAGGTCTTCCTGCGTCACCAGCTCCTTCTTGTCGCCCAGCTCGATGATGCGCTCGGTGACTTTCCGCATCGACTCCTCGTCCAGCTCAAGGCCCAGATCCTGGAGGTTCTTGCGGATGTTGGCCTTGCCCGAGTTCTTGCCCAGCGCATACTCGCGGCGGCGGCCGAAACGTTCGGGCAGGAGGTCGTTGCAGTAGAGGTTGCGTTTGTTGTCGCCATCGGCATGCACGCCCGCCACTTGGGTGAAGACGTTCTCGCCCACTATGGGTTTATTGGGGGGAATGACCACGCCGCTGTAGGACTCGACCACGCGGCTGACGTCGTAGAGCCGGCTCTCGTCGATGCGCGTCACGGCCTCGAAGTGGTCCTTCAGGATGGCTTGCACGGAAGCCAACGGGGCATTGCCCGCCCGCTCGCCCAGGCCGTTGATGGTGGTATGCAGCCCGCGGCAACCGCTCAGGACGGCGGCCAGGACGTTGGAGACGGCCAGGTCGTAGTCGTTGTGCGCGTGGAAGTCGAAGTGCGCCCCGGGATACCGCTTCATCATCTTGCGCATGTACTCGATGACTTGCAGGGGGTTGAGTATGCCCAGCGTGTCGGGCAGCATGTAGCGGCGGACGGGGCTGTCGCGCAAGGCATCCATCAGCCGGTACACATAGTCGGGAGATTCCTTCATGCCGCCGCTCCAATCCTCCAGGTAAACGTTCACCTCCATGCCCTGCTCCTGGGCATAATCCACCACGCGGAGGATGTCGGCAATGTGTTCGTCCGGCGTCTTCCCCAACTGGTAACGGCAGTGCTTCTCGGAGCCCTTGCAGAGGAGGTTGATGACGCGGCAGCCGGTGGAGCGAATCCAGTCGACGGACGCATGCCCGTCCACGAAGCCCAGCACCTCGACACGGGGCAGGAGGTCGCGGCGCGCTGCCCAATCGCAGATAATTTTCACGGCGTTACGCTCTCCCTCGGAGACCCGGGCCGAGGCCACCTCCACGCGGTCCACCTTGAGTTCCTCCAGCAGCAGACGGGCAATCATCAGCTTCTCGTGGGGCACGAAGGACACGCCGCTGGTCTGCTCGCCGTCGCGCAGGGTGGTGTCCATTATCTCAATGACAGGATGTCGCATGGGCTTTTTTCTCGTAAGACTCTATTTTATCCACGTTCTCCAGCAGGAAGTCGATGTCGTCCAGGCCGTTCATCAGGCAATGTTTCTTGTAGGCATTGATGTCGAAATGCTCGCTGCGCCCCGTGGCCTTGTTCGTGATGGTCTGCGCGGGCAGGTTGACTTCCACCTGCGTCTGCGGGTCGGCAAAAATGCTGTCGAACAGCTCGCGGAGAAAATCCGGGCTGACCACCACGGGCAGTACGAAGTTGTTCAGCTCGTTGTTCTTATGGATATCCGCGAAGAAGCTGCTGACCACCACGCGGAAACCATAGCCTGCAATGGCCCAGGCGGCGTGTTCGCGACTGCTGCCCGAACCAAAGTTCTGACCTGCCACGAGGATTTGTCCGCCATACCTGGGGTCGTTCAGCACAAAATCCGGGTTCAGCGTCCCGTCCGGACGGTAACGCCAGTCGCGGAAGAGGTTGTCGCCGAAAAACTTCTCATCGCGGGTGGTCGCCTTCAGGAAGCGGGCGGGGATGATTTGGTCGGTGTCCACGTTCTCCAAAGGCAGGGGGACACAGGTGGATGTCAGTATGTCGAATTTCTGTTTCATAATCGTATGCTTATTAATATAGGTACAGGGAATCTCAAAGCAACGTGCGCGGATCGGTAATCACTCCGGTCACTGCCGCTGCGGCCGCCGTCAGCGGGCTGGCCAATAGCGTGCGCGAGCCGGGTCCTTGACGCCCCTCAAAATTTCGGTTGCTGGTGGAGACGGCATACTTGCCCGCAGGCACTTTGTCGTCATTCATGGCCAGGCAAGCCGAACAGCCGGGCTGACGGATCTCGAAGCCTGCCGCCTCCAGCACCTTGTCCAGCCCCTCTTCACGAATCTGCCTGTCCACCGTCCACGATCCGGGCACCAGCCAAGCCACCACATTTTCTGCCTTCCGGCGTCCCCGTGCGATGGAGGCAAAGGCACGGAAGTCCTCGATGCGTCCGTTGGTGCAGGCACCCAGAAAGACATAATCCACCGGTTTGCCCAGCAGCGCCTCGCCGGGCCGGAAGCCCATATAGCCCAAGGATTTCCCGAAAGATGCGCGGGCAGCCTCGCCCATTCCCTCGGTTGTCGGGATAGACTGAGTGATGCCCATGCCCATTCCCGGATTGGTGCCATAGGTAATCATCGGCTCTATGTCCGCCGCATCAAAGCGGATTTCCTTGTCGAACACGGCATTCTCCTCGCTGCGGAGGGTGCGCCAATAAGCCACGGCCCGCTCCCAGTCTTCACCTTTGGGGGCATAAAGCCTACCTTTTATATAAGCAAATGTCACCTCGTCCGGCGCCACCATGCCGCCACGTGCTCCCATCTCTATCGAGAGATTGCACAGCGTCAGACGGCCTTCCATCGACAAGGCACGGACGGCACTGCCTGCATATTCCACAAAATAGCCCGTCGCGCCGCTGGTGGTCATCTTCATCATCATATAGAGCGCCAGGTCTTTGGCCGTCACGCCACGGCCCAACGTGCCGTCCACGGTGACGCGCATCGTCTTGGGGCGCGTCTGGAGGATGCACTGCGAGGCAAGCACCATCTCCACCTCACTGGTTCCGATGCCGAATGCCACCGCACCCATCGCGCCGTGCGTCGAGGTGTGCGAGTCGCCGCAGACAATGGTCATGCCCGGCAAGGTCAGTCCCTGCTCCGGTCCCACCACGTGGATGATGCCGTTGCGCGGGTCCATCATGCCGAAATGCGTCAGCCCAAAGTCATGGGCATTGCGAGCCAACGTATCCACCTGGGCACGCGACACCGCATCCTCGATGGGCTTGTCTTGGTCATGTGTCGGGGTGTTATGGTCCGGCATACAATAGATATGGTCGGGACGAAGGCACCGGATGCCGCGTTGGCGCAATCCTTCGAAAGCCTGCGGACTGGTCACCTCGTGGCAATAGAGGCGGTCGATGTAGAGTTGCACCGGGCCGTCCTCCACCTGCTGCACCACATGGGCGTCCCAGATTTTGTCAAATAAGGTATTCATAATCGTCTTAGTCTTTGAATTTGTTGATACAATCTATGTAGGCTTCCACGGATGCGGCGATGATGTCGGTGTTCGCACCAAAACCATAGTAGATGTGGTTGTCATATTCTACCTGCATGTGCACCTTGCCCATGTCATCGCTTCCCTTGCTGATGGCTTGTATGGTGAATTCCTTCAATACCATCTGACGGTTGATGATCTTCTTCAGCGCCTTGATGGCCGCATCCACCGGCCCATTACCCGAGGCACACTCCTCAAACTTCTCTCCGGCAATGCTCAGTCCCAGGCTGGCCACGGAATGTACGCCCACGCCGCTGGTCACTTGCAGGTAATCCAGCTTGATACGATGGTTCTGCGTGCGGTCGGCGCCGGCCAATACCAGAATATCATCATCGTTGATATCCTTTTTCTTGTCTGCCAACTTCAAGAAGTTCTCGTACACCTTGTCCAGCTTCTCCTGATCCAGGTTGACGCCCAAGATGTGCAGGCGATTCTTCAAGGCAGCCCGGCCTGAGCGTGCCGTCAGCACGATGCTGTTGTCATCAATACCCACATCGTGCGGATCGATAATCTCGTAGGTCTGCACGTTCTTCAAGACGCCATCCTGATGAATACCCGAAGAATGGGCGAAAGCATTCCGCCCCACGATGGCCTTGTTGGGCTGTACAGGCATGTTCATCAGGCTGGATACCATGCGGCTGGTGGGATAAATCTTCTGCGTATTGATATTGGTTTCGATACCGATTCCTTTGTGACACTTCAAGATCATGGCCACTTCTTCCAGCGCGGTATTGCCGGCTCGCTCGCCGATGCCATTGATGGTCACTTCCACCTGGCGTGCTCCATTCAGCACACCCGCCATCGTATTGGCCGTCGCCATACCCAAGTCGTTGTGGCAATGCGTGGAGATAATGGCATTGTGGATACCGTCCACATGCTCCATCAGATACTTGATTTTCGCGCCATACTCCGCAGGCAGGCAATAGCCCGTTGTGTCGGGAATGTTCACCACCGTGGCACCGGCCTTGATGACCGCCTCAATGACGCGAGCCAGGTATTCATTGTCCGTACGCCCGGCATCCTCCGCGTAAAACTCCACATCGTCCACATACTTGCGGGCATATTTTACGGCAGCCACAGCCCGCTCGATAATCTCGTCACGGTTGCTGTTGAACTTATATTTGATATGCTCGTCTGACGTACCAATACCTGTATGAATACGTTTGTGCTTGGCGAATTTCAATGCCTCGGCCGCCACATCAATATCCTTCTGAACCGCACGTGTCAAGGCACATATCGTTGGCCAGGTCACTGCCTTGGATATCTCAATCACGGAATTGAAATCCCCGGGGCTGGATATGGGGAATCCGGCTTCTATCACATCCACTCCCAACAACTCAAGTTGCTTTGCCACCTGAATCTTCTCCACTGTATTCAACTGACACCCGGGTACTTGTTCACCGTCTCTTAAAGTCGTGTCGAAAATAAATAATCTGTCACTCATTGTCGAAAATTTCTATATCCATTAAAAGGGTTATGCTAATAAGATAAGGAAAAGGCCTTTCACACCTTGAAGTGAGAAAGGCCTTCCTATACCATTTGCTTTACATGTAGTCATGCACAACACTCACTTCCACTAAACTTTGCCAGTAGAATAATAATGCCGCACAGTAGAATGTATGTAAAGTTCTGAATCATCTTTCTTTTTGTTATCAACGCCGCAAAGGTATGTATTATTTCTTATCTAGCCAATAAAATTATAACTTTTTTGCGCATAAAAGCGATATTCTATAAGTAAGCATAATAAGATACCATTGAAATGATAGAATATAACGAAATATAGAAAATCAATAGATTTAAGATTCAACAAGTATTAAAAAAGCGATCCCCTCCCCAGCGATGCTGAGGAAGGAATCCTTCACTTGAAAAAGACGGCGGCTACCTACTCTCCCACTGTTACGCAGTACCATCGGCGCGGTCGGGCTTAACTTCTCTGTTCGGAATGGGAAGAGGTGGAACCCCGGCACTATAGCCACCTTAATAAGGTTGACTGCCGTACAGAATGACCGGCCAATCAGAACGGCCG
>DXBX01000029.1 GCA_019116285.1 Candidatus Bacteroides merdigallinarum | reverse complement strand
CCCAAGGAGGCATCGAGAAAATCGGTTTGAAGGACTCGTTCCTGAAGTTGACCTTGCCCAACGGCGAGAAGAAAATCCTGGAGAAGGACATCCCTGAGCACACGGCCGGTGTGGAATTCATCCTGCAGACGTTGACCGGCGCCGAATATGGCGTGGTGAAGTCTATGGACGAGATTGACGCAGTGGGCCATCGCATGGTGCACGGCGGTGAGAAGTTCAGCCAGTCCGTCCTGCTGACGCCCGAGGTGCTGGCCGCCTTTGAGGCCTGCAACGACCTGGCGCCCCTGCACAACCCCGCCAACCTGAAGGGTGTGCACGCCATCGCAGCCATCCTGCCCAACGTGCCCCAGGTGGGCGTGTTCGACACCGCCTTCCACCAAACCATGCCCGACTATGCCTACATGTATGCCGTGCCCTACGAGCTGTACCAGAAGTACGGCGTTCGCCGCTATGGCTTCCACGGAACGTCCCACCGCTACGTCTCGAAGCGTGTATGCGAGTTCCTGGGTGTGAAGCCCGAGGGACAGCGCATCATCACCTGCCACATCGGCAACGGAGGCTCCATCACGGCCATCAAGGACGGCAAGAGCGTGGACACCAGCATGGGCCTCACCCCGCTGGAGGGCCTGATGATGGGCACCCGCAGCGGTGACATCGACGGAGGAGCCGTGACCTACATCATGGAGAAGGAGCACCTGGATGCCGCCGGCATGTCCAACCTGCTGAACAAGAAGAGCGGTGTGCTGGGCATCTTCGGCGAATCGAGCGACATGCGCGACCTCGAGGCCGCCGCTGCCGCCCAAAATCCCCGTGCCCTCCTGGCCGAGCGCATGTACTTCTATCGCATGAAGAAGTACATCGGTTCGTATGCCGCAGCCCTGGGCGGTGTGGACATCATCGTCTTCACCGGCGGCGTGGGCGAGAATCAGGCATCCGCCCGCTGGGCCGCCTGCGAGGGACTGGAGTTCATGGGCGTCAAGCTGGATGCCGAGCGTAACAAGGTGCGCGGCGAGGAAGCCATCATCTCCACAGACGACTCACAGGTCAAGGTGGTCGTTATCCCGACGGACGAGGAACTGATGATTGCCTCGGACACGATGGATATCCTGAAGAAATAAGTCCTGTATAATAAGGAAGCATGCACGTCGAGGGGCTGCGCCAAACTCGGTGGCCGGAGAGGTCCGGACCGGGATGGCGCAGCCCCTCTTCCGTATGTCCCTCCGTGCCCTTCCGGACCCCGTTTCTTCTACATGGCATGTAGGACTCTTCTACATGGCATGTAGAACCCCTCTACATGGCATGTAGGAAAAGACACCCCTCCGGGCCGCGAAAGTTTCATCGTTTTTTAACAGCCCATGTGGACGCGGCTCGGCCGAAAATGCCTACCTTTGTCCCTGCGTCTGCGGGCGTATCCCAGAGACTTTCTATCCTAACAATAAACAATAACAGCTATTATGAAGCGACTGACGTATCTTTTGTTTTTCGTCCTGCTGGCGGTGACCGTTCACGCCCAGCGGGCCAAGTATGTATTCTTCTTTATCGGCGACGGCATGGGCCTGAACCAAGTGAACACCACGGAGATGTATCTGGGCGAACAGGCAGGCCTCATCGGGACGCAGCCCCTGACCTTTGCCTCGTTCCCCGTGGCCGGTATGGCGACGACCTTCTCCGCCTCCAACTCCATCACCGACTCCGCAGCCGGCGGCACGGCCCTGGCCACCGGATCGAAGACCTATAACGGCGCCATCGGTGTGAATGTGGATAAAGAAACCGTGATGAGTGTGGCCGAGCGGGCCAAGCGTTCCGGCAAGAAGGTGGGCGTGACCACCAGTGTCAGCGTGGACCATGCCACGCCCGCTTCGTTCTATGCCCACCGCGTGAACCGCAGCATGTATTACGAGATTGCCCAGGATATGCTGAAGGCCGGCTTTGATTTCTATGCCGGCGGCGGATTCCTGCGGCCCGACAAGACCTTCGACGGCAAGGAGGCGCCCAGCATCTTCCCGCAGATCGAGGAGGCCGGCTATACCCTGGCCCGCGGCGTGGACGAGTATGAGGCCAAGTGTGACGATGCCGACAAGATGGTGCTCATTCAGAAGGAAGGCGCCGACCCGGCCAGCCTGCCCTATGCCATCGACCGCGAGGAGGGCGACCTCACGCTGAAGCAAATCACCGAAAGCGCGATTGACTTTCTGACAAAGGACAACAACAAGGGCTTCTTCCTGATGGTGGAAGGCGGCAAGATAGACTGGGCCTGCCACAACAACGACGTGGCCACGGCTGTACAAGAGGTTCTGGACCTGGACGAGGCGGTCAAGGTAGCCTACGAGTTCTACAAGCAACACCCCAAGGAGACGCTCATCGTCATCACCGCCGACCACGAGACCGGCGGTCTGGACCTGGGCTATGACGGCTATACGCTGGCTCTGAAGTCCCTGGCCAACCAGGAGACTTCGCAAGAAGAACTGTCCCGCGCCATCACCGACCTGCGCAAGACCCAGGGACGCAAGGCTACGTGGGAAGAGGTGAAGGCCCTGTTGACGGACAAGATGGGCTTCTGGGAGGAGCTTCCCCTCAGTTGGGAGCAGGAACGCCTGCTACACGATGTGTACCAGGAATCGTTTGTGAAGAACCACGTGGAGTTTGCCGAGACGCTCTACTCCTCCACCGAGCCGTTGGCCGCTGCCGCCCGCAAGGTGATGAGCCAGCTGGCCCTGGTGGGCTGGACGTCGGGCGACCACACGGCGGAGTACGTGCCTGTCTTTGCCATCGGTGCCGGTTCGAAGGCTTTCTCCGGCAAGATGGACAACACGGACATCCCCAAGCGCATCGCCAAGGCTGCCGGATATAAATAAGGAAGGTCCTGATAGAATAAAAAGAGGCGCGTGACCCGCGCCTCTTTTTGTATGCCCTTACAGTTGCGTCTCTCCCTCGATGTAGTTCTCCAGGAAGAGGTGCTCCCCGTCGAACACGGCGTAAGAGAAGAAGTTGATCCAGTCGCCGAGGATGACGACGCGCGCCGTGGCGTTCAGCATCAGGTCCAGCTCGATGTGCCGGTGTCCGTAGATGAAGAAGTTGATGTCCGGGTGCGTCTTCAGGTAGTTCTTGGTGTAGAGCACCAGCGGTTCCTTGTCCTCGCCCATGTAGTCCGGATCCTTGCCGTCCACGCGTTTCAGGCGGCTGTGTTTGGCCCAGTTGAGGCCCAGCGCCACGCTCCAGCGCGGATGCAGGGCGGAGAAGAGGCGTTGCATCGTGTGGCTGTGGAACAGCATGCGCAGCAGTTTGAAGCCCGTGTCCGGGTCGCCCAGACCGTCGCCGTGGGCCAGGTAGAACTCCTTGCCGCAGATTTCGGTGGTCAGCGGTTCGCGATGCAGGATGACGCCGCACTCCCGCTCCAGGTAGTCGCCGCACCAGATGTCGTGGTTGCCGATGAAGAAGTGCACCTCCACCCCGAGGTCCGTCAGTTCGGACACCTTGCCCAGGAAGCGCGTGTAGCCCTTGGGCACGACGGTCTTGAATTCGTACCAGAAGTCGAACATGTCGCCCAGCAGGTAGACGGCGGATGCCTTGTGCTTGATGCTGTCCAGGAATCGGACCAGGCGGCGTTCCTGCGTCCGTCCGTGGGGGATGGCGAGCGAGCCCAGGTGGGCGTCGGAGAGGAAGTAGACGTTCTTCATATCGTTACGGGTTATTTGAACAGTTCGTCCAGGTATTTATAAAAGGCGGGGTCTTCGCCCACGACCACCTTGGCAATCTTGCCTTCGGGGTCCACGACAATCTTGGTGGGATAGCCCGGCACGGCATAGAGGACGCTGATGTCGTTGTCGCCCTCTTCGTTGCGTACGTGCAGCCAGGGCAATTCATGCTTTTCGACGGCCTCCTTCCATTTCTCCTCCGTGTCGCGGCAGTCGATGCCGAGGATTTCCAGCTTGCCTTTGTACTTCTCGTAGTACTTCTTCATGTCGGGGATGCCCTTGATGCACCAGCCGCACCAGCTTCCCCAGAAGTCCAGCACCACGTACTTGCCGCGCAGCGACGAGAGGGCGAGGGGTTTGCCGTTGAGGTCGTTCAGGGTGAAGTCCGGGGCAATGGCGCCTTCCACGATTTTCTTCTGGTTCTCTTCAAACTGCTTCTCTTGGCGGAATGCTTCCTCAAAGGCTTGTGCAATGGGAGCCAACGGACCCTTCTTCACCCGTTCGGTCAGGGTGGGGTAGAGCTCGTCCACCCATTTTCCCCGGATGTTCTCCAAGATGAGCAGGGACAAGTCATCGTCCGGATGTTGGCGGACGTAGTCGGCCTGCAGGCTGTCCATCTGACGCCAGGTGGGCAAGTATTCGTTCCGGTAGATGTCTTGCGTCATAATCTTAGAGAGGGAGTCCATTTTCTCTACATACGGGTAACAGGCTTGTAGGATAGGTGCATACTTTGCGTTCAGTTCGCTGCCCTCCACCTGCCAGTTCTCTATGCTGCCTGTCACCTTGATGTGCTCGCCCGGCAGGAGGGCCAAGACGACGGCCTTGTTGGTGCCGTTTGTGGGGCCGATGAATACTTTGTAGACATTGCTGTCTGTTTCGGCTACATACGTGTACGCGGCTTGGCCGGGCAGGATGGTGTCCAGCTTCAGACTGTTTCGATCAAAGTCCGAAATCAGGTACGAGCCTACCAGCAGGGTGTCACTCTTCATCTCGGCCAGTTCCAGGTCTATGCGGCTTTTGTGGTCCGTGGGTTGGCAGGCGCAGAGCAGGGCTGCTCCGGCCAGTGCCGTCAGTGTTTTCTTGTTCATACGTTATTGTTTTTGGTCTGTTTTTCGTTGTGTTCAGAGGAATCCCAGCTCCAGCTTCGCCTCTTCGCTCATCATGTCCTTGTCCCATTCCGGCTCGAACACGAGGTTGACGGTGGCGGTCCGCACGCCCTCGATGGATTCCAGCTTCTGGCGCACGTCCTCCATGATGAACTCCGCCGCGGGGCAGTTGGGGGCGGTCAGCGTCATGTCCACGCTGATGTCGAAGTCGTCCGTCACGTCTATCCGGTAGATGAGGCCCAGGTTGTAGACGTCCACCGGGATTTCGGGGTCGTACACCGTCTTCAGCATGGCCACGATTTTCTCTTCTATCTCAAATTTGGTCATATCAGTATGCAGTTTTGGTTAGGACGGCAAAGCTAACCATTTTCCGTGAGATGGCAAAGCCTGTCCCTCTGATTTTCACAGCCGTCCCTCGTCGTTGAAGCTGTAATACGCGCCGTCCGTCACGATGATGTGGTCCAGCACGTGGATGTTCATCAGGCGGGCCGCGTCGCGCACGGCCTGGGTGAGGCGGGTGTCGTCCGGGCTGGGCTGCGTGTTGCCCGAGGGGTGGTTATGTACCAATACCAGCTGGGTGGCGCGTGCCAGCAGTGCCTCGCGCAGGATGGTGCGCACGTCCGCCGTGGTCTGGTCCAGGCCGCCGCGGCTGATGCGCACGCGGTCGATGACGCGGGCACCCTGGTTGAGCAGCAGCACCCAGAACTCCTCGGTGGCAAGGTCGCATAGCAGGGGGTGGAACAGTTCGTAGATATCCTTTGACGAGCGGATGACGGGGCGTTCGGGCCTTTCCTGCAGCGTGCGGCGTTTTCCCAGTTCGAGGGCGGCCATGATGCTGATACTCTTGGCGGGGCCCAGACCCTTGAAGCGGGCGAAGTCGCGCACCTGCCACTTGCCCAGGCGGTGCAGGTTGTTGCCCGCCTCGGCCAGCACGCGCTGCATCAGGGCGACGGCGCTCTCCTCCGTGTTGCCCGAGCCGATAAGGATGGCCAGCAGTTCGGCGTCGCTCAGGGCTTCGGCGCCTTTCTGCATCATTTTCTCGCGTGGGCGGTCTTCTTCGGCCCACTGGTTGATGTTGAGTTTGTCCATAGATTGTCAGGATTAATCAAAGGTGTGAGTATAAGGGTATATATTTTGTAAATGATTGTCTGTCAGCTATCTGCTCAGCGTATTCTCCGGGTGTGTCCGTCGGCTCCCGCGAGCGCGTTCCGCGGTGCCGGCGAGCACGTTCGCCGTATCCGACGAACGTACTCGGCTTATGGCGGCCGGAAGCCGGGCAGAGGCTTGTAAGGTTTTATTTGTAGAAGTTGTGCCGGAACGCCTCAAACTCCGCTTGGCCCCGCACGCACCGCCGCCACCAGGCCCGCCAGAAGCCCGTGCCGTATCCGATAAGCTGCACGTAGGCGGCTGCCACGGACAGCAGGCCGATGCGCAGGCTGCGGTTCTGCACCGTGCTATCCAGGCAGACCAGCAAGGCATAGAGCACCAGCGGCGCCGGCGACCAGGGGCAGACCGCCGTGCCCAGCAACAGTATGGCCGTTCCCAGGGTGAAGACACCCGGCAGGAGGTGGACCACCTTCAGCGAGTCGGGGTATTTCTTATAGAGATTGATGCGGGCAATGCCCGAATTGTGTACTTGCTTGAAGAACTTGCGCAGGTCTGTCCGCCGCTTGTGCCACACCCACGCCTCCGGGAACAGGCGGCAGCGGTAGCCCCCGCGGAAGATGCGGATGCTGAAGTCAATGTCCTCGCCGAACCGCATGGCGGAGAAGCCTCCCAGCGCCTGATACACCGTGCGCCGCACGCCCATGTTGAAACTGCGCGGATAGAATTTGTCCATCTTCTTCTTGCCTCCCCGGATGCCGCCGGTGGTGAAGAAAGAAGTCATCGAGTAGTTGATGGCCTTCTGCAGGGGCGTAAACGACGGATGTGCACGGTCCGGCCCGCCGAAGGCGTCGCACGGTTCGCGTTGCAGTTCCCGGTCCACGGCCTCCAGGTAGCCCGGGGGCAGGATGCAGTCCGAGTCGAGGATGAGGAGATAGTCGCCCTGGGCGCGTTCGGCGGCAAAGTTGCGCGTCTGTCCGGGGCCGGAGTTGGGCTTGGTGAAGTAGTGCAGGTCCAGCCGGCCGGCATATCGGTCCGCCACCTCCCGGCAGGGGAGGGACGAGCCGTCATCCACGACAATGACCTCGAAATCCCGGAGGGTCTGCGCCGTGAGGCTTTGCAATAGTTCGTCCACTTCGTCGGGGCGGTTGTAGACGGGGATGAGTAGGGAATATTTCATGGGTGCGGGGATGTCTGTAAGAAAAAAGCCCCGAATGTGCCTCTCGGCGCATCCGGGGACTGAATTTTAATCTTGTCGATTGTTCTGCTATTCGGCATTATGCCTTTACGCGGCTGACGTACGAGCCGTCGCGCGTGTCAATCTCAATCATTTCGCCTTCGTTGATGAAGAGGGGAACACGCACCGTGGCGCCGGATTCCACCGTAGCGGGCTTCAGCGTGTTGGTGGCCGTGTCGCCTTTCAGGCCCGGCTCGGTGTAGGTCACCTTCATTTGTACCTTCACGGGCACTTCGGCATAGAGCACGGTCTCCGTCGAGGCGTCGGACACTACGTCCACCACCATGCCTTCCAGCAGGAAGTCCACGCCGTTGATGAGGTCGTGGGCGATGGGAATTTGTTCGAAGGTTTCCTGGTTCATGAAGATGTAGTCTTCACCTTCCTTGTACAGATATTGGTGCGGGCGACGTTCTACGCGCACATCTTCCAGCTTCTCACCGATGTTGAAGCGACGCTCCAGCACATAGCCGTTCACCACGTCCTTCAGCTTGGTGCGCATGAAGGTGTTGCCTTTGCCGGGTTTCACATGCAGGAAGTCGATGCAGAAGTAGAGCTTGCCGTCCATGCGGATGGCAGTGCCGATTTTAATGTCTTGGGCATTAATCATACGTGATACTATATTATTATGTTATACGATGCATGAAGGAAGTCGAGCCAAGGAACCGGCTCGCTTTTCGGCTGCAAAAGTAATGTATTTCGGCAAAAAACACAAAATATTTGAGAGAAAATGAGTTATCCCCTTGGTTATTTCGCGAAAACTCCCTACTTTTGCAGCCCGAAACTGGGAGAATAATAACATAAAAAAAGATACAGCGATGAAAAGAACATTCCAACCCTCTAACAGAAAGAGAAGAAACAAGCACGGTTTCCGTGAGAGAATGGCCACTGCAAACGGCCGTAGAGTATTGGCTGCACGCCGCGCCAAAGGCCGCAAGAAGCTGACCGTATCCGACGAGTACAACGGCGTGAAGGCGTAAGCGGAAAGCCGCGTAGCATACGGAGCCGCCCGCTATCGCAGGGATTGCGATAGCGGGCGGCTCTGTTTTTACGTGCCCCTGACCATATATATTAAATAGGAGAGGAATGTTTTTGCGTGGGCCGGGGAATCCCTATCTTTGCACCCGCTAATTCAAGAGAATCCGATGAAGACAAAGACGATCATATTGCTTTCGGTATGTGCGCTGGTCATCCTCTTCCAAGGAGTAGGGGCAGGGTATGCCTATCATACGCTGAAGGAAAAGGCCGACGTGGCGTTGAAAGCCAGCTTCCGGAAAGCGTTCGACACGATGGTGGACGAGCAGGTCAACGCCTTGCCCTATCCCGACGGCACCGTCACCCACCTGATTTATACGCCGGCCGACTCCATCTACCAGCAAGACGAGGAACTGTTCAGCTTCTATACCTCCCAGCAGACGTCCGCCATCCTGCAGGATGTCTACGGACAGCCGGAGATGTCGCTCGACTCCCTGCGTCTGCGGTTGGAGAGCGAACTGCACTACGACGGCGTGGAGGGCGATGTCTTTGTCCGAAAGCTTGATGCCCGCACGGGCAAGACTCTGCAACGGTCGCCCGATACCCCTGAGGGGGATGCTCCCGGCCTTCATGTCTCTTCCGAACCGGCCTACCTGCACGAAGCGCGGGGTATTGCCGTGGAGGCACAGCTTTATCAACCTTTTTACAAGGGATATCTGGGGCGGATGCTCTGGTTCTACGCCGCGACGTTGGCGCTTGCGCTGGCCGTGGTCATCCCTTTCCTTGTTCGTATGCGCAGGTTGCGACGGGAACAGTCGGCCATTGACGGGCAACGGCGCGAGTTCTACCTCCAGGCCAAGGAGATGGAGCAGCCTGTCCGCCGGATGCAGGCCGACCTCAAGGCAGCCCGTTGGATGCAAGCCCGCGAGACGGCGCAACGATTGCTGGCTGCCACAGAGGCAACCTTGACACACGCCAAGCAGAAGGATGCCCGGGCACACAAGGGTCGTCCGGCTTCTTCTCTCTGGTTGTTGGGGCTTGCCTTGGTGGGATCCTTGTTGTTGACTTTCCTCTGGAGCAGCTATATTTATCGGGAACAAAGGTCGGCGATGGCGCACGAGGTGCAGGTCTGCTTCGAGGAGGCGTTTGTAGCCGAAAGTGCCGGACGCTACCAGCACTTGATAGACTCCCTGCCTGAAAATCCGCGGGTCCGGACGGCCACGGACTTCTGCTACCGGCAGACCGATACCTTGTTGAAGCGGGGGGACAGCATCTGGATAGGCATGGCATTCGTCCGCCGGGGAGGAATGAACATGGAGGAGAAAGCCCGCGTCCGCCGTGCCTACAACAATCAGGAGATTTTCGCGGAGGCCGGTGTCCCCTATGTGCCGCTGGACAGCGCACGGATGGACTCGCTCTTCAACGCCCGTTTGCAGGCAAGGGGATTGCCCGGCGGACAACTCCGTTTCATGCAGACGCCTCCAGATCAGTTCGCGGAACAAACCTTGATGCTGACTACGTTGGGGAAGCCGTTGGTCACCCGTTCGGTTTCCGTAACTGATGACCGGAGCCGTTGGATGGAAGGGCTTATCCCCAAGCCGATGACTTACATATTGCGCTCGGTGTGGTATCTGTTCGTGTCGTTGAGGCTTATCTCCCTGCTGACCTTGGTGTGCATCGTCGGTTTGTGGCTGGTAGGGCGTCGCCTGCGCAAACTGGGACAATTCCGCGAGGACTTCACCTATTCCATGATACACGATATGAAGTCACCCCTGCAATCCGTCCTGATGGGTGCCCAAATCCTGGCCAGCGGTCGCCTGCCCGAGGACTCGGAGAAAGCCGTCCGCATCCGTCAGGTCATGAGGGATGAGTGCGACCACCTGCTGACCCTCTCCAACCGTGTGGTGACCCTGACGCAGATGGAGCGCGGCGAACTGGAGTTGCACCGGACGACTATCCCCTTGCGCCCGCTCTTAGAAGACCTGGCCGCCAAGTTTCGCCTGAAGGCACCGAAACCCGTCGCCTTCGACATCGCCTGCGACAAGGACTTGCAGGTCCATGCCGATGCTTTCTGCCTGCGCGAGGTGCTCTCCAACCTGATAGACAATGCCATCAAGTACTCCCGCGAGGAGGTGGTCATCCACCTGTCGGCAGCAGCGGAAGCGGACGGCGTGGTCATCTGTGTCCGCGACAACGGCATCGGCATCCCTTCGCGCGAGCAGCAGCGCATCTTCGGCAAGTTCGAGCGTGTCTCGTCGGGCAGCCGCGCCACGGGAGCTTCCGGCTTCGGCTTGGGGCTGAACTTCGTGTGGCAGGTGGTGCGGGCGCACGGCGGCAAGGTGGAGGTGCAGAGCGACGGGAAGAGTTACAGCGAGTTTAGGGTGACGCTTTGCTTCTGACCGGTTTCCCGGGAAGACCTTTGCTTGATGCGCGAGGAAGTGGCTCCATAAGCGTCCTTTCCCCGTTGAAAAAATCGTTCATCCTGTTAGGAAAACTTGTCGAAGCCGCTTGAAAACTTCATTTCCAGGCTGAAAATGTATATTTCTAGGCTGGAAATGTACATTTCTAGGTTGGAAATGTGTATTTCCAGCCTAGAAATACAGATTTCCCCGGCTCTCGGCAACTTTTCGGACGGCTTTCGCAGATGTTTTCCTAGCCATTAACCTAACCTTAACGTAGCCTTAACCTTCCGCCTCCTCCAGCCGCCCTATCTTTGCAGTGTCAAAAGGACAAAGAAAGAAGTAAAACAAAAAAGTATAACCCATTAAAACCCTTTACGATTATGAAGACTTTAGTTATGTCATTTGTCATTGCAGCCACCGGATTGTTCAACGCCGCTTTTGCAGGGAATAACACGAAACAACGCTTCGCCTACAACACCGAGGCGGACAGCACGGGCACCGAGATGCAGTATATATATAAGGTGTCCGCCGATGGGCAGTATCTCCGCCACCACCTGCAATACCGCTACATCTACGACAGCCAACGCAGACTTTTGACGAAGGAAATCCTTCGTTGGGATGCCTCCTCTTCCCAATATTGTCCCGCCTATGCCCTACACTACACTTACGAGGGCGATGCCGTCACCGTGGAGTGCGCCCGCTGGAGCAAGCAAGACCAAGCCTATACCGACATCCGTGAGAAAGCCGTCTACGCCGCCGATGCCATGGGGCTGACCTACCAGGCCTACGAATACGATGCCGATACGGATGCCTGGCACCTGACCGGGAAGCACGAGGTGGAGGCCGCGCTATTGGCTGCGAGATAAGGCGATAGATAAAAATAGGAAAGGGATTCTTTGGCGCAAGTCGGGGAATCCTTTATTTTTGCGAACTCTAAGCATTTGATATGAAGATTAAATCTATTACTTGGTTTTCGGTTTGTACATTCATGCTGATCATGGGAGTGCAATATGCCTGCATACGATATGCGTTGCATTCTTTGAAAGAGGAAACTGATATTACATTGAATGAAAGTTTTAAAAGTGCATTTGGCCAGACTGTTAACGAGCAACTTAATAAATTGCCTTATGCCGATAGAACTCTTACACATATTGGATATGCATATATTGATTCTCTTGGTAAAAATTCTTTCGATAGGTTTTCTATAATACAGAAGCAGTTTATAATAGACCAACAGACTTCTACAATATTGCAAGATAGGTATGGAATGCCGGAAATCTCAATGGATTCTTTGCTGAACAATTTAGAGAAAGAATTGAGTAGTAACGGAGTTAACGGAATGATTTCTGTACTCAAATTAGATGTAAAATCAGGAAAAGAAGTAGAGTATCCATCTGTTGAAGAGCCAAATGATATTCAAGCTATAAACTCTATTTCAGAAAAGGCTTATCTGAATGAAAGAACGGGGACCACAATAAGAGGGCGAGTACGTTTACCTATAAACAGTTTGTCTGTTGCAAACAGTCTTTTGCTGGCAACAGCTACATCGTTCATGATATGTATGATTATTGGTGTCTTGTGGGTTCAAATTCGACGAATCAAGAAAAAGCAAAAAAGCATAGAGACGCAGCGGCAGAGGTTTTATCAACAGGCTAAGAGGATGTCGCTGCCCGTACAGCAGTTAAAGGAGGATATAATTTCAGCTTATTGGGAATTAGTAAGTAAAAGTGTAGCTGGTTTATTAGCTTCCGTACAAACTATTTTGATAGGGGCAAAAAAAGAATACATAGGAGAAAAGAAACGACCTTTTCTTTGGGGGATTTCTGTATCTTTCCTCCTCATAGTGATTGTCATAGTTCTATGGGGATATAGCATTTATGAGATGCAAAAGCAACGCACGATGTATATTGTGCAGCAAAATGTTGAAACAGCCTTTTTGTGGGAAAATGCGGAACGTCTCGCTGATGCCGAAGATGTGAATGGCTGGAGTAGTTTACAGGGCGTTGCGGGATTTACTGATGCTTTCAAATCTCAACTGGATTCATTGAGTTCGATTATCTTTCGGCCGGATACGTCCTCAACAGGAGCTGTCTCTTTCTTCCCGAATCCTGATATAACTTATGAAATCAAGATCATAAATAGGGATTCTTATGGGATAAGGGAAAATTGGCGCATGCGTAAAGCTTATGAAATACAGCACTATATCGAGAAGTATAGCGTTGTACCCATTCCTTTAGATAGTGTGCGCATGGATGCTTCCTTTAATGCTTTATTGAAGGAGTCTGAATTGGCAAATGGTACACTCTATTTTTACAATTGTTCTTCTGATAGTCTTGTGTCCCAAGGCTTGAAAATTGCTACCCGTCCAATCTACATAAAAGGTGACCGTTCGGAGTGGATGCAGGGTGCTGTCCAAGTACCTTTTATTTATATTATCCGTTCTACTTGGTATCTTTTCCTTCCTCTAGCCTTAATGTTCCTTCTCGTCCTATTTTGTGCTTGTACCTTGTGGGGCATTGCACGTAAACAAAAACGTTTGGAGCAATTTGTCCGCGACTTCACCTACGCTATGATCCACGACATGAAGTCGCCTCTGCAATCCGTCCTGATGGGAGCTCAAATCCTGGCCAGCGGTCGCCTGCCCGAAGACTCGGAGAAAGCCGTCCGCATCCGCCAGGCTATGACGGATGAGTGCGACCACCTGCTGACCCTCTCCAATCGCGTGGTGATCCTGACGCAGATGGAGCGCGGCGAACTGGAGCTTCACCGGACGCATATCCTGTTGCGCCCGCTCTTGGAAGACCTGACGGCCAAGTTCCGCCTGAAAGCACCGAAGCCAGTCACCTTCGACATTGTCTGCGACAAGTACTTGCAAACCTATGCCGATGCCTTCTGCCTGCGCGAGGTGCTCTCCAACCTGATAGACAATGCCATCAAGTACTCCCGCGAGGAGGTGGCCATCCACCTGTCGGCAGCAGCGGAGGCAGACGGCGTGGTCATTCGTGTCCGCGACAATGGCATCGGCATCCCTCCGCGTGAGCAGCAGCGCATCTTCGGCAAGTTCGAGCGTGTGTCGTCGGGCTGTCGTGCCACGGGAACTTCCGGCTTTGGCTTGGGGCTGAATTTCGTGTGGCAAGTGGTGTGGGCGCACGGCGGCAGGGTGGAGGTGCGGAGTGATGGACGTAGCTACAGCGAGTTTGCGGTGGTGTTGCCGGGTTGAGTCTCTTGTACGTTATCCGAACAAGTCGCTATGTGTACCCGTATCGATGAAAGTCAATACCAATTCCTGCTCATGGGGAAGCCATACCAATAGCCAATCTGGTTGCAAATGGCATTCCCAATAGCCGGTGTATTTCCCGGTCAGTTTATGGGGTTTGTATTCGGGAGGAAGCGTGCCTGTTTGGCGCAAGATCTCAACAGCTGCGGCAAAGATCTCCACATTCAAGCCGCGTTTGACACAACGCTTGAACGAGCGTTTGAAACGGTTGGTGTATTCTATTTCCCACATGGTTTCATTCCATCAGTTGTCTCATTAGGTCTGCTGTATCTTTGGCGCGGTGTATATGGCCTGCCTGATAATCTTCTATGGCAAGATCCAGGCCGTTCTTTTCTTCTTTTGATTTAGCGCGTGTTTCCTGTTTCAGTTTCTTCAGGAAGCGTTGCAAGGTCAGCATGGCATTGTCGTCACTCATCAAAGTGGCGATGTCGCGCAATACAGATGCTCTAATATCAAGGGTTGTCATAGTCTTCTCTCCTTTCTTGTGAAAAAACAGTTATTGATATGCAAAGGTAGAAAGAATCTGTAAATTACGCGAATAAATGGGCTACTCATTTTCTAATCCGCTAACCTTCAATCATAGTTCCATTAGTTGCACCGTATCTCATTTTTTTATGCTATCTTTGCCGCCATATAACCGAATGCATTGCCAATCGAATTATGACGATAAAAGAATTCTTTTCCTTCCGTGCCAACCGCTTCTTTTGGCTGAACATCCTGGCCATGCCCGTGGTGCTGATACTGCTGGTATTTCTTACGCTGAGGTGGCTGGACGCCTATACTCATCACGGCGAGGGCGTCATCGTGCCCGACGTGAAGCATAAACCCGTGTCCGAAGCCTTGCGCACCTTGGAGGCCGAGGGTCTGCAAGGACTGGTGACGGACTCCACCTATGTCAAGACGCTGCCGCCGGGCTGCGTGCTGGAGTACAATCCGCCCGTGAACCAGAAAGTGAAGAAAGGCCGCATCATCTACCTGACTGTCAACACGCAGAACGTCCCTCTGATGGAACTGCCCGACGTGGCGGACAACAGCTCCCTGCGCGAGGCCGAGGCCCGTCTGCTGGCCGCCGGCTTCAAGCTGATGCCCAACGACACCGTGCCCGGCGAGAAGGACTGGGTCTATGGCGTAAAGATGAACGGACGGGTATTGGGGCAACAGGAGAAGGTGCCCCAAGGCGCCTATCTCACCATCGTGGTGGGCGACGGCCTCTCACATACCGAAATTGAGGTAGATACCTTGGGCATGGACAGCCCCGGAGTGCATCAGGAAGTGGAAGCTACCGGCGCTGCGGATGAATCGTGGTTCTGACTTACTTTAATGAAGAACAAAGAATGAAGAACGAAGAATTGGTGGACGACCTGCAGGACGAACTGACCGACGATGAGTTGGACGAACTGGAGCCTACCGCATCGGGCGACGAGGCACAGCTCTACGAGCACTTCCGCGTGGTGGTGGACAAGGGGCAGGAGATGGTGCGCGTGGACAAGTACCTCTTCGACCGCATCCAAAACGCCTCGCGCAACCGCATCCAGAAGGCCGCCGATGCCGGCTTTGTCCTGGCCAACGGCCGACCTGTGAAGTGCAGCTACCGCGTGAAGCCGCTGGACGTCATCACCCTCTCCATGGACCGTCCGCCCTACGAGAACGACATTACCCCCGAAGATATTCCCCTCGACATCGTCTATGAGGACGACGACGTGCTGGTGGTCAACAAGCCCGCCGGCCTCGTGGTGCATCCCGGCCACGGCAACTGGCACGGCACGCTGGTCAACGCCATCGCCTGGCACCTGAAGGACAACCCCAAGTATGATGCCAACGACCCGCACGTGGGCCTCGTCCACCGCATCGACAAGGATACGTCCGGTCTCCTCGTTGTGGCCAAGACGCCCGATGCCAAGACCGCCCTGGGCAACCAATTCCTGCTGAAGACCACCCGCCGCCGCTACCGCGCCTTGGTGTGGGGCATCGTGGAGCAGGACGAGGGTACCGTCATCGCCAATATCGGCCGCGACCCGCGGGACCGTATGCTGATGACCGTCCTGCCCGAGGGAGAAGGCCGCCACGCCGTCACCCACTACCGCGTATTGGAGCGGCTGGGCTACGTCACCCTCGTGGAGTGCGTGCTCGAGACCGGACGCACCCACCAGATCCGTGTCCACATGAAGCACATCGGACACACTCTCTTCAACGACCAACGCTATGGGGGCCACGAGATTCTGCGCGGCACCCGTTTCGCCAAATACAAACAATTCGTTAACAACTGCTTCGACATCTGTCCGCGGCAGGCCTTGCACGCCATGACGCTGGGCTTCAAGCATCCCGTCACGGGCGAGGAGATGGACTTCACCTGTCCCATCCCCCCCGACATGACCGCGCTGATAGACAAATGGCGGAGCTACATCAGTAACAGAGACATCGAATGAAACGTACAATCGCCATCGTGGCTGGAGGTGACACCTCCGAGTATGAAGTTTCCCTGCGCAGTGCGCAAGGCATTTATTCGTTCCTGGACAAGGACAAGTACAACCCCTATATCGTCGTGCTGCACGGCACGGACTGGCACGTCCAGTTGCCGGACGGCACCACGGCCCCCATCGACCGCAACGACTTCAGCTTCGCCGTGAACGGCCGGAAGACCGCGTTCGACTACGCCTACATCATCATCCACGGCACGCCCGGCGAGGACGGCCGCCTGCAAGGCTACTTCGACATGCTGCATCTGCCTTACTCCGGTTGCGGCGTGCTGGCCTCATCTATGACCTACGACAAATTTGTGTGCAACCAGTACCTCAAAGGCTTCGGCGTGCGCATCGCCGAGTCGCTCCTCCTGCGCCGCGGGCAGAGCATCTCGGACGAGGATGTCATCCAGAAGATCGGCCTGCCCTGCTTCGTCAAGCCCAACTTGGGCGGCTCCAGCTTCGGCGTGACCAAGGTAAAGACTCCGGAGCAGATTCAGCCCGCCATCGCCAAGGCTTTCGAAGAAGCGTCCGAAGTCATGGTAGAGGCCTTCATGGACGGCACGGAAATCACTTGCGGCTGCTACAAGTCCCGTAAGAACAGCATGGTCTTCCCCATCACCGAAGTCGTGTCGCACCACGAGTACTTTGACTACGACGCCAAGTACAAGGGCGATTCGGACGAAATCACTCCGGCACGTATCCCCGACGAATTGCGCGACCGGGTGCAGCAACTGACCTCCGCCATCTACGACATCCTGGGTGCCCGGGGCATTATCCGCGTGGACTACATCATCACCGAAGGCACCAAGATCAACCTCCTGGAGGTGAACACCACGCCCGGCATGACCGCCACCAGCTTCATCCCCCAGCAGGTACGCGCCGCCGGACTGGACATTCAGGACGTCATGACCGACATCATAGAAGACAGCTTTTAATCACTTTAAATACTTATCTGCCATGAACCAGGAATTCGACGAAATCCGCCCCTATCACGACGAGGAACTTCCCGTCATCTACGAGGAACTGATTGCCGACCCTGCCTTCCGCCAAGTGGCTGAAGTCGCCCTGCCCGGCGTGCCCTTCGAGATGCTGGCCGCCCAGATGCGTGCCTGCAAGACCAAGCAGGAGTTTCAGGTGGCTATCTGCTACAACATCCTCAAGCGCATCATTCGCGAAGCTACGCAAGGTGTCACCTTCGACAACTCCGCCCAGCCGGAGAAGGGAGGTGCCTATACCTACGTGTCCAACCACCGCGACATTGTGCTCGACTCCGGCTTCCTTTCGATGATGCTGGTGGAGCAGGGGCAGGACACGGTGGAGATTGCCATCGGCGACAACCTCCTCATCTACCCGTGGATCAAGAAGCTGGTGCGTATCAACAAGTCCTTCATCGTACAGCGTGCCCTGACCATGCGCCAGATGCTGGAATCGTCCGCCCGCATGTCCCGCTATATGCACCACACTATCCGCGACAAGCACCAGTCCATCTGGATTGCCCAGCGCGAAGGCCGTGCCAAGGACTCCAACGACCGTACGCAGGAGAGCATCCTCAAGATGATGGCTATGGCGGGCGAGGGCGACATCATCAGCCGCTTGCAGGAGATGAATATCGTACCCCTGGCCATCTCCTACGAGTACGACCCGTGCGATTACCTCAAAGCCAAGGAATTCCAGCAGAAGCGCGACAATCCCGACCACAAGAAGACCACCGCCGACGACCTGCAAAATATGCAGACCGGTATCCTGGGCTACAAGGGCCGTGTGCACCTCTGCACCGCCCCCTGTCTCAACGAGCAATTGGAAGCCCTGGACCGCTCCCTGCCCAAGCAGGAACTCTTCATCCGTGCGGCCGAACTGGTGGACCGCGGCATCTTCGCCAACTATCGGCTCTACCCCAACAACTACGTGGCCGCCGACCTGTTGGACGGAGACAACCATTTTGCCTCGCACTATACCGTGGAGGACAAGCAACGCTTCACGGACTACCTGGCCCGCCAGCTGTCCCGCATCGACCTGCCCGACAAGGATGAGGCTTTCTTGCGCGAGAAGCTGTTGCAGATGTATGCCAACCCCTTGCGTAACCAATTGAGCTTGTGAGAATGAAGAACCCCGCCCACACCTTGCGCCATCTGCTCTTCCTGCCTGTGCTCCTCCTGCTGGGGACGGCCTGCGGCGAAGATGATTACCACTACCCCGACATTCGCCTGGAGTATCTGACGGCGCATAGCGGCGCGGACGGACGTCTGGAGACGGTCTTGACGGATGACGGCACCTTATATAATGTATGGAACGCCGTTACCGCCCCCGATGCCACGCCGGATACCACCCTGCGCATCGTGGCCAACTACACCCGTGAGGAAACGCCGGACGGCACCGAGGCCGTCCGCCTCTATGCCGCACAGACCACGGTGTCCCCTCTGCCCCTTCCGGCAGAGCAGTTTGAGGAGGGCGTCAAGACCGACCCCGCCTCCGTGCTGAGCATCTGGCCGGGGCTGGGCTACTTGAACATTGTGCTGGAGGTCAAGACCGGCGGTGGCAGCCATGCTTTTCACTTCGTGGAGGAGGACGTCCGGTGGGGCGAGGCTGCCCGCCGCGAGGTCGATCTGTCGCTCTATCACGACGCCGGCGATGACCCGCCATATTACACCCGCCGCGCCTATCTTTCCATCCCTCTGTATCCCTACACTGCGGACGGTGCGGAGAGCGTTTCTGTCCGCTTCAGCCTGCGCAATGACGAGGGGGAGACGGAGAGCTATGTGTTCGAGGATATAGGACCCTGGTAAATCTTTGTCGGACAGCGGCATTGCGAATCATTGTAATGGTGCTGATTTTCGTCGGTATCGCGGCTTGTGTTCGTCGATACCGATGCTTGTGTTCATCGATACCGACGCTATAAGCGCCTTGTGATTTTCCGGAATCATGTGCTTGCCTTCGCAGAATTTTTTCCTTATCTTCGCGGAGCATTAAGAGAACGTAACTATATGGAACGTACATTGAAAGATTACCTGCTGCTCTCCTTGAAAGGCATCTGTATGGGGGCGGCGGATGTGGTGCCCGGTGTGTCGGGCGGTACCATTGCCTTCATCGTGGGCATTTATGACGAACTGATAGACTCCATCAAGAGCATCAACGCGCAGAGTCTGAAGAAGCTGTTCACCGGCCATCCGGTCGAGTTCTGGCGGATGATCAACGGCAACTTCCTGTTCTTCCTGCTGCTGGGCATAGGCATCAGCATTTTCTCGCTGGCCAAGCTCATCACCTGGCTGCTGGTGGCCTATCCCGTGCTGGTGTGGGCCTTCTTCTTCGGGCTGGTGCTGGCGTCCACGTGGTTTGTGGGTAAGGACATCAAGGGGTGGAACGGACGGACGGTGCTGTCCTTCATCGTCGGGGCGGCGGTGGCCTATTACATCACGGTGGCCACGCCCATGGAGACCTCCACGCATCCGCTCTTCATCTTCCTTTGCGGGGCGATTGCCATCTGCGCCATGATTTTGCCGGGGATTTCGGGCAGCTTCATCCTGGTGTTGCTGGGCAAGTACTTCTACATCATGGAGGCGGTGAAGACGCTGGACCTGCTGACGCTGGGCATCTTTGCCGTGGGCGCCTTGCTGGGCATCACGTCCTTCTCCCGCGTCTTGTCTTACGCCTTGAAGCATGTGCGCAACCTCACGCTGGCCCTGCTGACGGGCTTCATGCTGGGGTCGCTCAACAAGGTGTGGCCTTGGAAAGAGGTGGGCGAGAACCTGCACGGCATGGCGGTGGAGACCAATGTCCTGCCCAATGAGCACGTCGTGGCGGCCGTCGCCTTGATGCTGGTGGGCTTCTTCCTGGTCTATGTATTGGAGAAGATTTCGGGGCGGAAGGCGGAGAAATAGCCTGCTTGGCTTTCCGCGGGCAAAAAAATGTGCTTGAGGGAGAGCTTAATTGCAAGGGAATGCGTATATTTGTCGTTGACAAACCTATGTTTCAGCAAAACAAGAGGAATGGAATATGGATACTAAATTTGTGGTAAACATTGGCCGCCAGTTAGGAAGCGGTGGCCGTGAGATAGGTGAGAAGCTGGCTGCCAGATTGGGCATCTCGTTTTATGACAAGGAGCTGATTACGCTGGCCTCAGAAGAGAGCGGCCTGTGCAGCGAGTTTTTCGAGCGGGCCGACGAGCGTCCGGCGAAGAATATGATGGGCGGATGGTTCGGGATGCGTTTCCCGTTTATCACCGACGGGGCCATACCGACTACGAACTGCCTTAGCAATGATTCGCTGTTCAAGGTGCAGAGTGATGTCATCCGGAAGCTGGCCGCCGAGAAGTCCTGCCTGTTCGTGGGGCGTTGTGCGGACTACATCTTGCGCGAGCATCCGCGCTGTGCCAATGTCTTCATCTCGTCCACCCGCGAGGACCGCATTGCCCGCCTGCGCCGCATCCACGGCATCAGCGAGGAGGAGGCCGAGAATATGATGGCCAAGGCGGACAAGAAACGCTCGGAGTACTATAACTACTACAGCTACAAGACGTGGGGGGCCGCGGCATCCTATCACCTGTGCGTCGACTCGTCGGTGCTGGGCATTGATGGTACAGTGGACTTCGTGGAGGAGTTCGTGCGCAAGAAATTGTCGCTCTGAGTAGTTGGATACGAATAAGAAAACGGCTGCGCGGGAAGAAACCCATGCAGCCGTTTTTATTTCAGGGGATGCAGACGGTGCGCCTTACATCATGGTCAGCAGTATCATCTGTCCCGCCAGGATACGGAGGAACATGGTGAGCGGGTAAACGGTGGAGTAGCCCACGGACGGAGCCGGATTGCCGGCCACTTGGTTGGAGTAGGCCAATGCAGGGGGGTCGGTCGTGGCGCCGCCGATGACACCCATCAGGATGAAGTAATTCACCTTGAAGTAAGCGCGGGCAAAGATGCCTACGGCCAACAGCGGGATGATCGTGATGAGGAAGCCCCAGAGTACATACAGCAGGCCGTCGCCTTGCAAGACTGTCTGGACAAACTGTGCACCCGCGTCAATGCCTACGCTGGCCAAGAAGAGTACAAGACCTATCTCACGCAGCATCAGGTTGGCACTTGTGGTGGTGTAGGTTACCAGCTTCATCTTATAGCCGAAGCGGCCGATGAGGATGGCCACCACCAGTGGTCCGCCGGCCAAGCCCAGCTTGACGGGGGTCGGCATGCCGGGGAAGGAGATGGGCAGGCTGCCCACCAGAATACCGAGGAACAAGCCCACGAAGATGGTGACGATGTTCGGCGTGTTGAGGCTCTTCATCTGGTTACCCAGGACGAGGGCCACACTGTTCACGGCATCCTCGCGTCCTACCACCATCAGGCGGTCGCCCACCTGGAGGGTCAGGTTAGGAGAGGCGAAGAGCTCCATGCCCGAACGGGTGATGCGGGTGACGGTCACGCCGTAGGAACTGCGGAAGTGCATGTCGCCCAATTTCTTTCCGTTGATGTTGGATTTGGTGATGAGCACGCGGCGCGATACTACGGGCAGGTCTTGGTGATCCCAGTCAACTTCTACCTGTTTGCCGATGAAGGCGACGATAGCCTCGGCATCCTCCTCGGAGCAGACCATGAAGAGTTGGTCGCCCAAGCAGAACTTGGTGTCCTGGTCGGGGATGGAGACATGCCCTTCATGCCGGATGCGCGAGCAGACGAACGGACGTCCCAGGAACTGCTTCACCTGGAGCAGGCGCTTGCCGTCGATGGCCTCGTTGCGAACCTCCAGCGTCATCATGTGCGGCTTTTGCTTCTCCTCGTCCTCGTTGCGGGCCAGGTCAGCCTCTTCCTTCGCGAAGTCCACGCGGAAGATGTAGCGGATGGCAATGATGGAGCCGATGATACCCAGCACACCCAGCGGGTAGGCGCAGGCATAACCCAGGGCGATGGGGTCGCCCGTGTACTGTAATTGATTCAGCGCTTCCTGCGCGGCACCAAGACCGGGGGTGTTGGTGACGGCGCCGTAAAGGATGCCCACCATCATCGGCAGCTCTACGCGGCCGTTGGCGATGAAGTAGATGCTGAGGGCCACGGCAATGTTGAGCACGATGATCAGCACGGCAAGCAGGTTCAGCGTCATGCCGCCCTTCTTGAAGGACGAGAAGAACGACGGGCCCACCTGGAGACCGATGCAGAATACGAACAGTGTCAGGCCAAACTCACGTAGGAAGTGCAGGATGGGCGTGGACACCGTGAAGCCGAAGTGCCCCACCAAAATGCCCATGAAGAGGACAAACGTCACGCCCAAGGAGATGCCGGCAATCTTGATTTTGCCCAGCAGCACGCCCACCGCTATCACAAACGAGTAGAGCAACACGATGTGAGCTACGGAGGACGGGTCCCAAAGTAAAGTGTTTAACCAATCCATAAATTTATTGTTGTTAAATGATTTTAGGTATCGCTTTGATGCCGCAAAAGTACGCAATCGCGCGGAAGATGGCAAGATTTTGGGGCAGGAAAAAAGAATTTAAGTTCAAAAAGGGAAATCGGCGGGCAAAAACTTGCTGATTTCAAGATTTTTGCTACCTTTGCAAGTGAGGATAGGAAGAGCCTGCCAGCCTTGAAAGATGTGGCCGGCCTCGGATGACCGGTTCGCATCGACACTTCGTTTATAATGCTGAAGCGGGGGGCGTGTCCGAGTCACGAGCGGAGGACGCGCCTCTTTTTCTGCACAAATCTGAAAAAAACGTGCAATGGGAGGCTTGCCAATCGACTTATTGCCTATATTTGCAAAGTGAAGTGCTACGACATGAGCTGACACTTATTCAAACCTACATTATAAATAGATAAAAACTATGGCAGAAAACAAAGAAAAACTCTTCTCAGACTTCCCAGCCGTCAGCACCGATGCGTGGATGGAGAAAGTCACGGCCGACCTGAAAGGCGCCCCTTTTGAGAAGAAACTCGTTTGGAGAACAAACGAAGGATTCAATGTGCAACCCTTTTACCGCCGTGAAGACTTGGAGGGATTGCGTCAGATGGACGCCCTGCCCGGCGAATTCCCATACCTGCGCGGCAACCGGAAGGACGACAATTCCTGGCTCATCCGTCAGGACATCCGTGTGGAAGACCCCGCCGAGGCCAATGCCAAAGCGCTGGACATCCTCAACCGGGGTGTCGATGCGCTGGGCTTCAGCGTCAAGGCCAAGCAGCTGGATGAGGCCTATCTGGAGGCCCTCCTCAAAGACATCCAGGCCGACTGCGTGGAGCTGAACTTCTCCACGTGCCAGGGCCATGTGGTGGAGCTGGTGCAACTGCTGGTGGCTTACTTCAAGAAGCACGGCTACGACCTCTCCAAGCTCCGCGGCTCCATCGCCTACGACCCGCTGGGCAAGATGCTCTCCAAGGGCAAGGAGCGCACCGTCATCGCCGAGGCGGGCAAGAAACTGATCGAAGCCTCCGCAGAACTTTGCGGCTATCAAGTCCTCGGCGTGGACGCGTCAATCCTTTGCGATGCCGGAGCCTACAGTTATCAGGAGCTGGGCTATGCCTTGGCGTGGGGCAATGAATACATGCAGGCGCTGACCGAGGCCGGCGTACCCGCAAAGGTAGTGGCCAAGAACATCAAGTTCAACTTCGGCGTGTCGTCCAACTACTTCATGGAGATTGCCAAGTTCCGCGCCGCTCGCATGCTTTGGGCGGACATCGTGGAGCAATACCTCGGCCCGGACGACTGCAAGTGCGCCGCCAAGATGCACATCCACGCCATCACCTCCCGCTTCAACCTCACCCTTTTCGACTCTTACGTCAACCTGCTCCGCACGCAGACGGAAGCCATGAGCGCCGCCCTGGCCGGTGTGGAGTCCATGACTGTGCTGCCGTTTGATGCGGTGTATGCCGAGCCCAATGAATTCTCCGAGCGTCTGGCACGCAACCAGCAGCTCCTGCTCCGCGAGGAATCCCACTTCGACAAGGTGGTGGATCCTGCCGGCGGTTCTTATTATATAGAAACTCTTACCGCCTCTCTCGCCGCACAGGCTTGGAAACTCTTCCTGGCCGTGGAGGACGAAGGCGGATTCTATGCTTCCGTCAAGGCAGGCAAGGTGCAGGAGGCTGTCAATGCCAGCAACCGCGCCCGTCATGAGGCCGTGGCCCGCCGTAAGGAGATTCTGCTGGGCACCAACCAATATCCTAACTTCACCGAGCGTGCCGAGGGCAAGCAACCCTTGTCCGGCCACTGCTGCTGCGGAGGCGACCACAAGCATTCGTGCGAGAAGGATTGCGAGTCGCTCGATGCCTCCCGTGCTGCCAGCGAGTTCGAGGCACTCCGTCTGGAGACCGAACTGAGCGGCAAGCGTCCGAAGGCGTTCATGCTGACCATCGGCAATCTGGCCATGCGTCAGGCACGTGCCCAGTTCTCGTGCAACTTCCTGGCTTGTGCCGGTTATGAGGTCATTGACAACCTGGGCTTTTCCACCGTGGAGGAAGGCATCGACGCCGCTCTGGCCGCCAAGGCCGACATCGTGGTGCTCTGCTCCAGCGACGACGAGTATGCTCAGTATGCCATCCCTGCCTACCAGACGTTGGCCGGACGTGCCATGTTCATCGTGGCCGGTGCTCCCGCCTGCATGGACGAGCTGAAGGCCGCCGGCATCGAGAACTTCATCCATGTCCGCGTCAATGTGTTGCAGACATTAAAGGAATACAACGCTAAATTATTGAAGTAATCATGAGAAAAGATTTCAAGAACATAGACATATACGCCGACTTCAAGCCCGTCAACGGGGCGGAGTGGCAAAAGGCCAACGGCATCCATGCTGACTGGAAGACGCCGGAGCACATTGAAGTGAAGCCTGTTTATACCAAGGAGGACCTGGAAGGCATGGAGCATCTGGATTATGCCGCCGGCGTGCCCCCCTACCTGCGTGGCCCGTACTCCACGATGTACGTGATGCGTCCTTGGACCATCCGTCAGTATGCCGGATTCTCCACCGCCGAGGAGTCCAACGCTTTCTATCGCCGCAACCTGGCCAGCGGACAGAAGGGCCTTTCCGTGGCCTTTGACCTGCCCACGCACCGCGGCTACGACCCCGACAACGAGCGCGTGGTGGGTGATGTCGGCAAGGCCGGCGTGTCCATCTGCTCGCTGGAGAACATGAAGGTGCTGTTTGACGGCATCCCCCTGAACAAGATGTCCGTCTCCATGACGATGAACGGTGCCGTGCTGCCCGTCATGGCCTTCTACATCAATGCCGGCCTGGAGCAGGGCGCCAAGCTGGAAGAGATGGCAGGCACCATTCAGAACGATATCCTGAAGGAATTCATGGTGCGCAACACCTATATCTATCCGCCTGCATTCTCCATGAAGATTATCTCCGACATCTTCGAGTACACCTCGCAGAAGATGCCGAAGTTCAACTCCATCTCCATCTCCGGCTACCACATGCAGGAAGCCGGTGCCACGGCAGACATCGAGCTGGCCTACACTCTGTCTGACGGATTGGAATACCTCCGTGCCGGTGTCAACGCCGGATTGGACATTGATGCCTTCGCCCCGCGCCTCTCCTTCTTCTGGGCCATCGGCACCAACCACTTCATGGAGATTGCCAAGATGCGTGCCGCCCGTATGCTGTGGGCCAAGATCGTGAAGCAGTTCAATCCGAAGAATCCCAAGTCGCTGGCTTTGCGTACGCACTCGCAGACTTCTGGCTGGTCGCTCACGGAGCAGGACCCCTTCAACAACGTGGGCCGTACCTGCATCGAGGCCATGGCTGCTGCCTTGGGCCACACGCAGTCCCTCCACACCAACGCGTTGGACGAGGCTATCGCCCTGCCGACGGATTTCTCCGCCCGTATCGCGCGCAACACGCAGATTTATATCCAGGAAGAAACCTACATCTGTAAGAACGTAGACCCGTGGGCCGGTTCCTATTACGTGGAATCCCTGACCAATGAGATTGCCCACAAGGCTTGGGAGCACATCCAGGAAATCGAGAAGCTGGGCGGCATGGCCAAGGCCATCGAGACCGGCATCCCCAAGATGCGTATCGAGGAGGCCGCCGCACGCACGCAGGCCCGCATCGATAGCGGCGTGCAGACCATCGTAGGCGTCAACAAGTACCGCCTGGACAAGGAAGCACCCATCGACATCCTGGAAATCGACAACACTGCCGTGCGCAACGAGCAGCTGGAGAACCTCAAGGTGCTCAAGGCCAACCGCAACCAGGCCGACGTGGACAAGGCACTGGATGCCATCACCGAGTGTGTCAAGACCGGCCAAGGCAACCTGCTGGAGCTGGCCGTAGAGGCCGCCCGCGTGCGTGCCACTTTGGGCGAAATCTCCGATGCGTGCGAGAAGGTAGTTGGACGTTATAAAGCAATGATTAGAACCATATCAGGCGTGTATTCATCAGAAAGCAAGAATGATGCAGACTTCGCCAAGGCTTGCGAGCTGTGCGAGAAGTTTGCCAAGAAAGAGGGTCGTCAGCCGCGTATCATGATAGCCAAGATGGGTCAGGACGGGCACGACCGTGGTGCGAAAGTCGTGGCTACGGGCTATGCCGACTGTGGCTTCGACGTGGACATGGGCCCGTTGTTCCAGACTCCGGCCGAAGCTGCCCGCGAGGCCGTGGAGAACGACGTGCATGCAGTGGGCGTATCCTCGCTGGCGGCCGGTCACAAGACCTTGATTCCGCAGCTGATGGACGAGTTGAAGAAGCTGGGCCGCGAGGACATCGTGGTCTTTGCCGGAGGCGTCATTCCCCCGCAGGACTATGACTTCCTCTACAAGGCCGGCGTGGCCGCCATCTTCGGCCCGGGCACTCCGGTGGCCAAGGCTGCCTGCCAGATTCTGGACATCCTGATGGACGAGGAATAAATCGTCCGTTTGGCTAAAAAGATAGGGGAGAAGAGGGCAGAGAACTGCCTTTTTCTCCCCTTTTTAGCTAAAAAGTGTTATTAAACATACTTTTTCGCTTGGAAAGTTTGCAGGTTTCGCAAAAGTCCGTACCTTTGCAACGTGTTTTTCATGGTATTAGATTTAAGGTTAACAAAGGTTGGGCTCAGCGGAGCCCTTTTTTTATGCCCGTACGTCTGGAGGGCGTACCCCCATACAGCCCCCTGCACACTTCCGTATTCCTTCCATTACAAGCCAATTTCCCTTCACTCGATTCTTATGACGGATAAATTCTCTTCATGCTGCTGAAAGCAGGGCGGAAAGAATGTTTCAACCCGTCGGAAAAACCTGCGAAAGCCGTAAGAAAAGTTGTCGGTGCCGCTTGAAAACTTCATTTCCAGCCTGGAAATGTGTATTTCTATGTATATACTAATTGAAAAGTGCGCCACAATTCTAAATTAAAATAGCGCCACCATAGTTATAAGAACAGACCTTTGCATTCTATAAAGCAAAGGCAAAAATGAAGACTATGGTAGAAAGACAAGAGATA
>DXBX01000028.1 GCA_019116285.1 Candidatus Bacteroides merdigallinarum | reverse complement strand
TTGTGGACTTATATGTCAAATTGCATCAGCACTAAGGAACCGCCGTATGCCGAACGGCACGTACGGTGGTGTGAGAGGTCGGAAAACGAAAGTAGGAAGAAAACTACTTCGTTTTCCTCCTACTCGATTGTATATAATATAATATGTGTGGGGTGAGATGAATTGAAATTCATTTTCCGCGGGCTCATTCCAGCGGTTGGAAGCGTGTGTAGGTTACTTCCAGTTTCAGGGGACCTCCTTCCGGTCCGCCTTGCAGTTTGGCATAGCCGGGCTGCAAATCATGCTGGATGCCGATCATGCGGCTGGTCTGTGAACTGTTATCGTAGGTGACTTGTACAGGAATCAGCAGTATCTTGTTCCAGTCGGGATGTTCCTGCATCCATTGGGCTTCATTCCAGCTGTCGCCGGCGGCTTCCCGTGCCTGCTTCTTTTCATTGATGCAGGTGGTTACCAGTCGGGCGATGTTGCTATAAATGTATTGGTTGCTGCCCGATGCCTTTGTGGCCACGTACGAGGTGATGTTGTCCGTTATCTCATTGTTCTCGAAGAAGTCCTTGTAATCTTGCTTGCGGATGAGCAATACCTCGTTCGGCGTATTCATACTGAAGTCACGCTTGTCCTCTTGCCGGTAGCAGGTGAAGGACAGACGGGCGCCGTTCAGCGTGTCATTGTCCAGCTGGGTATAAATCTCATCATAAGGCAATGTAGCCTGGGTGAAGATGCCGGCGGGCGACTTCAGGTAGGTCCATCCTTTCTCCTTGACCCGTTCGTTCAGCTTATCCGAGTTGAGGAAGTGGTTCACCTGCGTCACCTCCTTGGTAGAGGCAAAGATGGTCTGGGTGCTGTAGTACGTGGAGTCCGTCCCATCCTGTTTCTTCAACTTCACGCCCGTACTGTCATTCACGTGGAAGAAGTTGAACTGCATTCGCAGGTCCACACGGTAGACATAGAGGATGGTGCCGTCGCCTTGGTCACACGTCAGGTAGACACCTTTGAACACGTTATTGATGAAGTTTTCCGGGCTGTCAAAGTTGTGGCGCGTCTCCGGATTGCGGTAGGGCTTCAGAATGCGCTCTTCTCCAAAATCCTTGTTGTCCAGCGGGAAGGATATGCTGGCCATGTAGACCAGTTGGCCGTTCGAGTTCGTCTCGTAGCGTACGGAGTCGGGGATGGTAGTGTCAAAAGCGGAATAAGCTCTCCGCCCCAGCAGCCCGCTTTCGTCGTAGTAGTCTTCGGGGTTGATATTCGTGTAGCGGTTGTCATAGTCCAGGACTTGGTTCAACTCGTAGGCGCTCATGCGGCAGGCATTCAGCGAGTCGCCGAACCATTGGTCGTAGTAGACCACCAGTTGTACGTCCGTTACGCTGTCGCCCGTCATGGTGCCCGTGGCTCGGGTGGCGTTGCCCTGCGCGTCCCATTCGGTCTCCTTGTAAACATCGGGCAAGGAGAAATTTTCGGTACATGTCAAGGCCGTCAGAAAGCTGGTCTCGTAATAGCCGAAGTCAGGGTCGCTGAAGCGGCCGATGTATCCGGTGCTGGTCTTGGCAAATACAGATTCGGCGGGTACCGATTCTGTCTCTACGCCAAAAGAAACTGTATGGGCGGCCATGTCATCCGAGGTGGGCAGCATATCCATACCCAATGAACCCGTATTGTCATCGCAGCCGAACAATACGGCCAATGCCATGAGCAAGGTTCCAATATACTTCAATTTCATAGTTATGATTGAATCTCTGTCTGAAAATATGTTCATTCTTCCTTTTCGCCTCCCACCAGGTCGTAGAAGTCGTTGCAGGCTTCGGCGAAGTTGTCCGCCTGGTATTCCAGGAAAGGCTTTCCGCACTGGCGGGCATAGGCCAGCACTTCCTCGTTGACGTGCTCGCTCTGTTGCACGACGCCGTCCGAATAGTCGATGGCCAGCTTGCTGAGGGCAACGAAGTCCACGGGCGAAGGCACGCCGGCCAAGTCTTTCTTGGCGACACCTTTCATCAGCACGCGGTTGACAAACTCGGGGCCGAAGCTCTGCTTGAGGTCGTCGTCATAGAGCGAATAGACCACCTTGCTGTCGCGGAACGAAGGCTCTTCGCGGTAGGCCCGCTTGATGTAGAGGGGAGCCAGGGCGCTGACCCAGCCGTGGCAATGTATGATGTCGGGTTGCCAGCGCAACTTTTTCACTGTTTCCAGCACGCCGCGGGCGTAGAAGACGGCCCGTTCATCATTGTCTTCGTATTCGTTGCCGTTCTCGTCGCAGGCCTGCAGGCGGTTTTGGAAGTAGTCATCGTTGTCGATGAAATACACCTGCATGCGTGCCGACTGGATGGAGGCCACTTTGATGATGAGCGGGTGGTCGGTATCGTCGATGATCAGGTTCATGCCCGACAGGCGAATGACTTCGTGCAACTGGTTTCTGCGTTCGTTGATGTTTCCCCACTTGGGCATGAAGGTTCTAATTTCCCGTCCCTTGTCCTGGATGGCCGACGGCAGGTTGCGGCCCAGCAGGGCCATTTCGGAGTCGGAGACGTAGGGAGCGATTTCTTGCGTGATGAATAAAACCTTGTTTACCTTTGTCATAAGTGCTAATGTTCTCAATTATTGCGCAAAGATACGAAAAAAAACGCTTTGTCGTGCATCCCGTGCCCGTCTATTATTCCTTATGTTTTGTTAAGAACTTGTATTTCAGTTGTCTATCCTGGGATTTTAGGGCGTCGGATGAAGGATTTTTCTGCATAAAGTCGGGCTATTTTTTCGTTATATGGTAAATATTGACTTATTTTGCAGCCGATTTGCGGAGGCCTGTCCGGAGACATTCCCGTCCGTGTTCGTCGGAGCCGACGCTCGTGCTCGCGGGAGCCGAGGAGCGTGCTCGCGGGTATCGACGCGGAAACCTGCCGGAAGGCCTTGTGCTGCAACGAATTAGAGTTAATAACTTTTTTCAATCACGATGAAAGTAATACATACAGTCGCAGCCTTGCAGGCCGAGTTGTCTGCCTTGCGGGCCGAAGGTAAAAGTGTTGGTTTGGTTCCCACGATGGGTGCCCTCCATGCAGGGCATGCCTCGCTGGTGGACCGCAGTGTGAAAGAGAATGACGTGACGGTGGTCAGCGTGTTTGTCAACCCCACGCAGTTCAACGACAAAAACGATTTGCAGAAGTATCCGCGCACGCTGGAGGCCGATTGCGCCCTGTTGGAGCAACACGGTGCCGCCATCGCCTTCGCCCCGTCGGTGGAGGAGGTTTATCCTGAGCCGGATACGCGTCAGTTCAGCTACGCCCCGCTGGACACGGTGATGGAGGGCAAGTATCGCCCCGGACACTTCAACGGCGTCTGCCAGGTGGTGAGCAAACTTTTTGACATGGTGAAGCCCGACCGCGCCTACTTCGGCGAGAAGGACTTCCAGCAACTGGCCATTGTCCGCGAGATGGTGCGGCAGATGCATTTCCCCCTCGAAATAAAGGGCTGCCCAATAGTGCGCGAAGCCGACGGCTTGGCATTGAGTAGCCGCAACAAGCGCCTGACGCCCGAACAACGCACCGAGGCCCTGCAAATCTCGCAGACGCTCTTCGCCAGCGCGGAGTATGCCAAGACGCACACCGTGCAGGAGACCCGCCGGTTTGTGGAAGACCGCATCGACCGGGCGCCCGGCCTGACGCTGGAGTATTTCGAACTGGTGGACGGCAACACGCTGCAAAGCATCGCCGACTGGAAGGACACGACGTATCCCGTGGGCTGCATCACCGTCTTCTGCGGCGAGGTGCGCCTGATTGACAACATTAAATATTAAGGAATAAGAAGATGCTGATAGAAGTATTGAAATCCAAGATCCATTGCGCCCGCGTCACCGAGGCCAACCTCAACTACATGGGCAGCATCACCATCGACGAGGACCTGCTGGACGCCACCAACATGATTGCCGGCGAGAAGGTGGCCATCGTGGACAACAACAACGGCGAGCGTTTTGAGACCTATATTATAAAAGGTGAGCGTGGCAGCGGGTGTATCTGCCTGAACGGTGCTGCCGCACGGAAAGTGCAGCCGGATGACATTGTCATCATCATGTCCTATGCCCTGATGGACTTCGAGGAGGCCAAGACCTTCAAACCGACGGTGGTCTTCCCCGACCCGGCAACGAACAAACTGGTATAACCCCGGACTGACACTTTGAGCAGATGAGCATGGAAGAACGACTGATGCCGGGCAATGCCGCGCGCAAGCAAATCGGATGGATTGACCTCTTGCGGGTGCTGGCCTGTTTTTGGGTGGTGCTTGCCCATTGTTGCGACCCTTTTGTCTCTTGTTTCAACACTGACCGCACGGCTTTTGTCACCGGGTCGCTGTTCGGGAGTGCCATGCGCCCTTCCGTGCCGCTGTTTGCCATGATGACCGGTGCCCTGCTCTTGCCGGTGCGCACGGGGCTGACCGCTTTCTATCGCAAGCGCATCGGGCGCATCGTCTGGCCGCTGGCTTTCTGGTCGTTGGTGTTGCCCCTGCTGTTTTTTGTCTATTTCACGTATGTCAGTCCCGACACCCGCAACCCGATTGCCGCGCTGGACGAACACCAGGACTTCGGGGCGGTGCTGGCCAAGTGGGTCACCTGGCTGCTGAACTTCAACTTCGACACCACTCCGCTCTGGTATCTCTATATGCTGATAGGCATGTATCTGGTGATGCCGCTCATCAGCCCGTGGCTGCAACAAGCATCGAAGCGCGACTTGCAGGTGGTGCTGGGCGTGTGGGGATTGTCGCTGTTTGTCCCCTGCGTCAAGCTGTTTGTCCCCATGCTGGGCTATCCCGGCGCCGAGGCGCATGTGGATTTGTGGGGCGCGTGCGCTTGGAATGAGTTCGGGATGTTCTACTACGTCTCCGGATTCATGGGTTACATGCTGTTGGCGCACTACATGATGCGTTTCCCCCCGCAGTGGAGTTGGAAGAAGATGTTGGGCATCTGCGTGCCGATGTTTGCAGCAGGCTATGCGCTGACCGCCTGCGGCTATCTGTGGGTGGAGTCGCTCCATCCCGGCAACTTTGCCTACCTGGAGCTGGTATGGTACTTCTCGGGCATCAATGTCCTGATGATGACCTTCCCCGTGTTGGCGGTTGTACAGAAGCTGGATGTGGCTGCCCGTCCCTGGCTGACCAAGCTGGCGGCCTACAGTTTCGGCATCTTCCTTTGCCACTTTGTCTTTGTGTACGTCAGCTATGATTTGCTGGACATCTCCTTCCTGCCCGACTGGGCGCGCATTGTGCTGATGGCGTTCGTCACGTTCGGCCTGTCTGCGCTGGTGACGTGGGGGATGTGGCAGTGGAAAGTGACGCGGCGGTTTGTGCAGTGATGAGGAAGAATGCCTTTATACAGTCTGTTAGTAATCTTTTAAAACTTATACTATTACCATTATGAAGAAACCTTTGTCTTTATTTGCATGTTTGTTGGGCGGATTCGTTGCCTTGTGTTCATCTTGTGCCGGGACGGCCGAACCTGCTGTGCCGTCGCCCAAAGCCCAGCATGTTATCTATATCGGTCTGGACGGCTGGGGCTCCTACAGCGTGGAGAAAGCCGACATGCCCACCGTCAAGGGACTGATGGCCAAGGGCTGCTACACGTTGCAGAAGCGCACCGTGTTGCCGTCGTCCAGTGCCGTCAACTGGGCCTCCATGTTCATGGGTGCCGGTCCGGAGCTGCACGGATATACCACGTGGGGTTCGCAGACACCGGATCTTCCCTCGCGGGTCATTCTGAAGAACAATATCTTCCCCACCATCTTCCAGCTTTACCGCGATGCCAATCCGGAGGCCGAAATCGGTGTGCTCTATGAGTGGGGCGGCATCAAGTACCTGGTGGACACCCTCTCCACCAGCTATCATGCACAGGCACCCGACTACACACAACATCCTACGGCCTTGTGCGAGATGGCCGAGAAATACATCCGCGAGAAGAAGCCCGCCTTGGCCGCCATCTGCTTTGACAATCCGGACCACGTGGGTCATGCCGATGGGCACGACACGCCGGAATACTATGCCAAGCTGAAGGAGCTGGACGGCTACATCGCCCGCATCGTGAAGGCTGTGGACGAAGCCGGCATGACAGATGAGACCATCTTCATCATCACCGCCGACCATGGCGGCATCGGCAAAGGCCACGGTGGCATCACCATGCAGGAGATGGAGACGCCCTTCATCATTGCCGGCAAGGGTGTCAAGGCCGGGGGTGAGTTCCAAGAAAGCATGATGCAGTATGACGTGGCGTCCACTATGGCCTATATCTTTGCCTTGCAACAGCCGCAGGTATGGATTGGCCGGCCGATGACGCAGGTCTTCGAATAAGAAAATTATAATATAAAAGGTATAAGAAAAGCCCCGCCTGCTGTCCGTGGAGGATGTAGGCGGGGCTTGTTCTATGGACACAAATCGACTTTTCTCCTGATTTTATGGGTAAAAAGTCTCTATAGATGGAAACTTTTGTTTAACTTTGCCGTTGTAAATTGAAGATTATGAGAATACCTTTGTTCAAATTGGTGTTGACCCGTGAAGCGGAAGATTTTCTGCGCTCTTTGCCTTTGCCAGCGAGGGACAAGATGGCTCACAATATACAGCGAATTGCCAAAGGAGAGCGCAACAGCGAAATCTTCAAGAAACTGGAGAACACGGAAATTTGGGAATTCCGCACGTTGTTCAACAAAACGGCATACCGTTTGTTCGCATTTTGGGATACGGACGAGGAAACGTTGGTGATTGCCACGCATGGCATCATCAAGAAAACACAAAAGACTCCCGCCAAGGAAATAGCAAAGGCGGAAGCTATACGGAAAGAGTACTTTAAAAAGAAATAAGTTATGGCACAAATGGAACTGAAACCTTTTGATGAATTGCTGGACGAGTTTTACGGCAAACCTGGCACACCCCGGCGTGATGATTTTGAACGTGCCGTGGATGCTGACGTGAAGGCTTGGGAAATGGGTGAGGCTATTCGGAAAGCCCGCCAAGAGCGTCATTTGACCCAAGAAGAATTGGGCGAGCGCATCGGCGTGAAAAAAGCCCAGATTTCCCGCATAGAGAAAGGTCGCAACCTGACTATCGGAACTCTGTCCCGCGTGTTTAAGGCATTGGGCATTCCCGCTTCGTTGGATGTGGCTGGGGTGGGGAAAGTGGCGTTGTGGTGACATACCAGTAATCTCTTCCGTTTTCCCCTTCCTGTAAGATACCTCCGCGCGGTACCTGTCGCCATGCACACAAGGCGTTCATATAGTCGGGGCACGGCCCTACGGCGCACATGATGGCGCATCCCCAGCATAGGGAGGCCAAAGCCTTGGCATCGGCGGGACAAAGCAGAAAGACCGTCCAGGGGATGAGGCAGAGCAACATCGGCAACAAGCACATCACGAAGTAACGTCCCCGCCGGATGGGTGCCCCGCAATCCATATAGAATAGGAAACGCCGATAGAGCATACCGATATGTGCCGTTGCTCCTTTGGGATAAGCCCAGGCGTGCAGGCATTCGTGCAGAGGCCCCAGCAGCAAGGCCAGCACCATGCCCGCCAGTATCCAGGGCTTGTCCCGCATGTCGGTTTGCAAGAGTTCGTTCTTCAGATAGAGCGAAGCCAATACGGGCAGGTAGACAGGGGCTGCCAGCAGGATGGCTTTCAGCCAATAGTGCCGCTGGGGAATAATCAAAGGCTGGGCATCGGTGGGGAGCGGCTGGCGAGGCGTAGGGATGATATGGCGGGTGAAGCCCTGCCAGATAATCTTTGCCATAATGTATAGGTATAATAATAAAGGCTTACGTCTTCTGCGGAGAAGCACATAAGCCTTTATTGTTCGTTATCAGCCGCGCAGCTGCTTGTCCATTGCCGCCGCCGCACGCCGTCCGTCACCCATGGCCAGGATGACCGTGGCACCGCCGCGCACGATGTCGCCGCCGGCGTAGATGAAGGGGATGGACGATTGCATCTCGTCGTTCACCGCGATGGTGCCCTTGCGGCCCAGCTCCAGTCCTTCGACGGAGTGGGGCACGATGGGATTGGGCGATACGCCTACGCTGACAATGGCCAGGTCGATGTCCAGCGTCTCCGTCGCACCGGGGATGGGCACGGGACTGCGGCGACCAGAGGCATCCGGCTCGCCCAATTCCATCTTCTGAAGAACGACTTGCTTCACGCGGCCCTGTTCGTCGGCGATGTATTCAATCGGGTTGTGCAGGGTGAGGAACTCCACGCCTTCTTCCTTGGCGTGCTTCACCTCCTCGATGCGGGCGGGCATTTCGGCCTCGCTGCGGCGGTAGACGATGATGGCACGCTCGGCACCCAGACGCTTGGCCGTGCGGACGGAGTCCATGGCCGTGTTGCCGCCGCCGATGACCACCACGCGCTTGCCGAAGGGCACGGGCGTGTCGCTGTCCTCGCTCGCGGCGTCCATCAGGTTGACGCGCGTCAGGTATTCGTTGGACGAGAGGATGTTGATGCTGTTCTCGCCGGGGATGTTCATGAAGTTGGGCAGGCCTGCACCGCTGGCCACGAACACGCCTTGGAAGCCGGCGTCTTTCAGCTCGTTGATGCTCAGCGTCTTGCCGATGATGCAGTCCTTCTCGAACCGTACGCCCATCTTGGCGAGGTTGTCTATCTCCACGTCCACGATCTTGTTGGGCAGGCGGAACTCGGGGATGCCGTACTTCAGCACGCCGCCAATCTCGTGCAGCGCCTCGAAGACGGTGACGTCATAGCCCTTCTTCGCCATGTCGCCCGCGAAGGACAGACCGGCAGGACCACTGCCCACGACGGCCACCTTGATGCCGTTCTTCTCCTTGATTTCCGGCACGGAGATCTGGCCGCTGTCGCGCTCGTAGTCGGCGGCGAAGCGTTCCAGGTAGCCGATGGCCACGGCGGGCTCGTTCATCTTGAGGTGGATGCACTGCGATTCGCACTGCTTCTCCTGCGGGCAGACACGACCGCAGACGGCAGGCAGGGCACTGGTCTCCTTGAGGGTCTTGGCGGCCTCGAGGAACTCGCCCTTCTCGATGTGCTTGATGAAGCGGGGAATGTCAATGCCCACGGGACACCCCGTCATGCAGCCGGGGTTGGCGCAGTCCAGGCAACGCTTGGCCTCGGTCAGGGCCTGTTCTTCGTTGAGGCCCAGGTTCACTTCCTCGCGGCGGCTGTGGCTGCGGTATTCGGGGTCAAGCTCCGGCATCTTGACGCGGGGAATGGCGGTGCGCTCCTTGGGCTTCATCGCCTTGCGCAGCTCCACGCGCCAAGGGGCGTTGCGGGTCTTGTCCTCTTCTTGCAGGGATTCGCCCGTGGCCTGGCAGGTGTCGGGATGCTCCAGCTTGTGCATCTCTTCCTGCTCGTAGGGCTTGAAGGCACCCATGCGCTTCAGCATCTCGTCGAAGTCCACCTGGTGGCCGTCGAACTCGGGGCCGTCCACGCAGACGAACTTGGTCTTGCCGCCCACGGTGATGCGGCAGGCACCGCACATGCCCGTGCCGTCCACCATGATGGTGTTGAGCGACACGTCGGTGGGGATGTCATACTTCTTGGTGAGCAGGCAGACGAACTTCATCATGACGGCGGGGCCGATGGCGAAGCATTTGTCCACCTTCTCGCGCAGGATGACCTGCTCCACGCCCTGCGTCACCAGGCCTTTCTGGCCATACGAGCCGTCGTCGGTCATGATGATGACCTCGTCGCTCGCGGCGCGCATTTCCTTTTCTAATATAATCAGTTCCTTGGTGCGTCCGGCCAGCACGGTGATGACGCGGTTGCCGGCAGCCTTCAGGGCCTGCACGATGGGGAGCATCGGGGCGACACCCACGCCACCTCCGGCGCAGACCACGGTGCCGAAGTTCTCGATGTGCGTGGCTTGTCCCAGCGGACCCACCACGTCGGTGATGCAGTCGCCCTCGTTCAGCTCGCACAGGCGGGTGGACGACAGGCCCACTTCCTGTACCACGAGGGTGATGGTGCCGGCCACGGGGTCGGCCTCGGCGATGGTCAGGGGCATACGTTCGCCCTTCTCGCCCACGCGGACGATGACGAAGTGTCCGGCCTTGCGCGACCGGGCGATGAGCGGTGCTTCAACCACGAGTTTGAAGACCTTCTCGGAGAAATGTTCTTTGTGGAGAATCTTGTTCATATTCTGTAGTTAGTTGTAATT